>JAUQPG010000020.1 GCA_030550495.1 Candidatus Bipolaricaulota bacterium
TCGCGCCTAGCGGGGAGCTGCTAGCGCAGGCCCCGCCCGAGGGAGACTCCCTGCAGATCGTCGAGATCAGCCCTGCAGAAGCCGATGATAAAAAAGTCACAGCGCTGAACGATCTCTTCGCGGATCGTCGCCCGGAGATGTACTAGCTGTCATGGACGAGCGTACGCTGCTACAGAGATCATCGGAGCTCTTTGCTGCTCAGGGGCGGCTGATCGAGCTGGCCTCGCGCGGGCGTGCGGTCTTCGTCGGCGACACCCATGGGGATTTAGAAGCCTCTCAGATCATCGTCGAGCAGTATCTCGATTCTGAGACGACGCTCGTTTTTCTGGGGGACTATGTCGACCGCGGGCCGCAGTCGCTCGAGAATATTCTCTTTCTGTTAGAGCAGAAGCTCAGGAACCCAGAGAATATCTTTTTATTGCAGGGCAATCACGAGGGCTGGAAGTACACGGAATTTGCTCCGGCAGACTTCTGGCACGAGCTTGACCAGGAGCGCCGAAGTGCCTTCGCCGAGACGCTGGCGCTGCTGCCCTTTGTCGTCTCGACGCCCAATGGGGTGCTTGCCACACACGCGGGGCTGCCTGATGTGCACGCTCTCGGCGAGATCAAAGAGATCGAATTCGGCTCAGCCCAGTGGCGCGCGATCACGTGGGGAGACTGGCAAGAAGTCCCAGGGTACTATCTTGGGGACTGGGGAAGTCGCCCTCAATATGGGGAAGCATACTTTCGTGAGATCATGAGGCGACTGGGCAAAAAGATATTAATACGCGGGCATCAGCCCCACGCGCCGCGCTATCTCTTTGGGAGGCGCTGTCTGACGCTGTTTACGTCGTCGGCGTACCCTGTGCCCAGAACTGTAGCGATTCTCGATATGAGCCAGCCCATCGAGAAGGCCGACCAGCTCACCCTGGAGATGATCTGAGATACTCTAGGACTTTCTCGAGTTCTACTTGCCAGGTCGTCCATTGTTTGTAGGGCCGAAAGCCCAGCTCATAGTTAATTTTGAGCATTGAGGCATTGGAGGTGGCGTTGCCGGTGCGCACCCGCTTCACTTGTGGGCGGTCGCGCAGTACTTTCTCCAGCATCGCTGCTTTCAGCCATTTCCCCAAGCCGTGCCCGCGATATTCGGGAAAGACCCCGGTGTCCCCTTGATAGAGCGTCTCCGGCTCGAAGGGGCTCCAAAAAACCTCAGTGTAGCCCGCGAGATTTCCCGTCTTCTTCTCGCGCACGTACATTGTCCAGCGCTCGGTCTTCTGCTCCGCAAGGGATGCTTCGATTTGACGGAGCTGCTCCCGTGTCCAGTGAACGTCTTCGATCTCTAAATTGTCTCTGGGTTCAGTGTTCATCACCTCGCGCAATTTCACAATGGCATCGAGTTCTTCTTCAGGGTATGGGCCTTCCCACAGCCCAAGCTCAAACTCGTCTTTGGGAGCGCGCTCCTGCCAGCGCCGCAGCAGCTCTCTATCGAGTTCGGCAAGATTGAGCTGATTCGTCAGGCTCACTTGTCCTGGTCGTGCCCCAAGACGCCTCATAAACGCTTCCCCAGCGGGGATCGCTGAGTCCGTTGACGTCATGAGCAGTCGACGCTTCTCTTGCTGAGCGACGTCAGCGATCAGTTTAAGTAAGCGTTTGGCCCAGCCCTGACGACGCATCTCCGGAAGGACAGCAATATCAAACCAAAGCAAATGTTGGTTATCTTCGGTGCGCCGGAAGGTCGCTATACCCTGAGCGACGATCTCATTGTCGTGCCAGACGACCCAGCGTTGCCTCACGACAAACGGAGGCGTCGCGCGCAACTCCCGAATTGTCTCTTCGAGCTGGCTGGGCGGGTCCTCGGGCCACTCCTCCGCTTGGATGCGATTCGCAAAATCATTATACGCTTCAAACTCTGCTTGGCTTGCTACTTGTGGGTCAAAAGCTTTGATCTCAAATGCTTTCATAATACTCCTCCCTAATAAATATTGAGAAAGCAAAGAGGCGGATCTGGGCCTCACGTGACTAGAGGGCGTCATGCCCGGAAGTGCTTAGGCGAGGACTCCGGGGCGGACGCTCGTCGTGGAATTATTGATCATGCGTCTCACCCCCCTTCGCTGGTCCACAACCAGCCTAGAGCACCATACTGTAGCACATCGGTACTGAGATGTCAAGACAAAGCAAGCGCAATCCTCACTCCTGATATATGTCATAGCGAAACGTCATTTTTTTGGTAAAATAGAGGGTGTATGGAAGGCCAAGAGCTCGGCAAGCTGCTGCCCTTGTGGTCAGCAGTGCCTTTTGTATTACTGTTACTTTCAATTGCGATCTTGCCTTTGACTGCTCCGCATTTTTGGGAGAAGAATCGCAATAAAGCTCTTGTCAGCGCACTCTTTGGTCTCCCTGTCGCGCTCTATTTAGCGACGTGGGTCAGCCCAGAGCTGGCGAGCTTCGCTCAGCAGTGTCTCAATATTGGCGTCCCCGTCTGCGTCAACGGTGCGGGGGTCGATGTCATCGTCAAGACCGCTCTCGAATATTTTTCGTTTATCTTATTGCTCTGGGCACTGTTTACGATCTCTGGAGGCATCGTGATCCGCGGGAGCTTCGCGGGCACCCCAGAAGTCAATACAATATTCTTAGCAATTGGGGCAGTCTTAGCCAGCTTCATCGGCACGACCGGTGCGTCGATGCTCCTGATCCGGCCACTGTTGCGTGCTAACGCCCCAAGACAACGTAAATCCCATATCGTGATATTCTTTATCTTTCTCGTGAGCAATACGGGCGGGCTGCTCACCCCCTTGGGCGATCCCCCGCTCTTTTTAGGGTTTTTAAAGGGCGTGCCCTTCGAGTGGACATTGAGGCTTTCCCCCCAATGGCTCCTCGTCTGCGGAAGCTTATTATTAATCTTTTATATCTGGGACTCCGTCGTCTTTCGCGCGGAAGACATTCGGCGTCCAGGCGATCTGGACGAGATGGTGCTCCCGCGCCAGCCCTTTCAGATCATAGGGGCGAGAAATTTTCTCTTGCTCGGCGGTGTCGTGTTAACAATCTATCTGCTTGGGACATTCCATCTAGAGCATGGGATGCACGAATTAGTGCTCTGCAGCGCTATGATAGCACTTGGGGCGTTGAGCTGGAGGCTCTCCGACAAGAGCTGGAGAGCTGAGAATCATTTCAGTTGGGGCCCAATCATTGAAGTCGCGGTCGTCTTTGCGGGAATCTTCGTGACGATGATCCCGGCGCTCTTGATTTTGAACGCGCGGAGCTCAGAGCTAGGGCTGAAAGAGCCGTGGCAGTTCTTCTGGGCTACGGGGCTGCTTTCCAGCTTTCTTGATAACGCCCCAACATATCTGGCGATGGCGGCGACGGCCGCGGGCTTGCAGGGGATCAGTGCAGAAACCCCCAATTATCTGGGTCAGCTCATCGAGATCGAAGCTGGGGCGACGTTCTTGGCGGCGATCGCGTGTGGAGCTGTCTTCATGGGCGCCAATACGTATATTGGCAACGGCCCTAACTTTATGGTCAAAGCTATAGCGGAGAGCGAGCACGTAAAGATGCCCAGCTTCTTCGGCTATATGGTCTACTCTATCGTAATATTATTGCCTATCTTTGCCCTGGTGACGTGGGTTTTCTTTCGCTAGAAAAGGAGGTTTCCTATGAAGACGCTCTGGACAGATCGGTACGCCCAACGCACCCAGAGGATGCAGAGCTCTGTGGTGCGCGAGTTGCTCAAGCTCACGGAGCAGCCGGACGTCATCTCGTTTGCCGGCGGCCTGCCCGCCCCCGACGTCTTCCCCGTCAAGGAGTTCCAAGAGGCGTGCCAGAAGGTCTTGGCTGAGCATGGCCCCCAAGCCCTGCAATATAGCACAACCGAGGGCTATCGCCCCTTGCGAGAGATGATCGCGCGCCACACAGCCCGCTATGGTATTGTCGTGAGCGCCGAGAATATCTTGATCACCAGCGGTTCCCAGCAAGCCTTGGATCTCATCGGGAAGGTCTTCATCAATCCTGGGGATCGGATCCTCGTCGAGAAGCCCACCTACTTAGGAGCCCTCCAAGCGTGGAACACCTATCAGGCTGAGTATATCACTGTCCCGCTAGACGACGACGGGATACAGACCGAAGGGCTTGAAGAAGCTCTGCGCATCGGCCCGAAGTTTCTCTATGTCTTGCCCAACTTCCATAACCCGGCTGGGGTCACGCTCTCGCTGGAGCGTCGCAAGAAGCTGATAGAGCTTGCGGATCACTACGGCGTGCCCATCATCGAAGACGACCCCTATGGACAACTGCGGTACGAAGGGGATCATCTCCCGGCGCTCTTTGTGATTGATAACGAAGTTCAGGGGCACAACGGCGTACCTTACAGCGGGAATGTTATCTATCTGAGCACGTTCTCCAAGACCCTGGCTCCAGGGCTGAGACTGGGCTGGGTCATCGCGCCGGTCGAAGTGATTAAGAAGTTAGTCCAAGCCAAGCAAGGGTCCGACTTGCACACCAGCACGTTCACGCAGATGGTCGCTTATGAAGTCGCCCGCGGGGGCTTTTTAGACAGACACGTGCGGTTCATTCGCCAGGTCTACCGCGAGCGGCGTGACGCGATGCTCGACGCTCTGGAGCGTTACTTCCCCGAGGGCATTCGCTGGACGCACCCGCAGGGTGGGCTCTTCTTGTGGGTGATCTTGCCGGAGGACCTGGACGCCTCGGAGATCCTCAAAGAAGCGATCAAAGAGAAAGTCGCGTTTGTACCGGGCGTGGCGTTCTACGCCGACGGCTCCGGGCGCAATACGATGCGCCTCAACTTCTCGTATATGACGCCCGATAAGATCGAAGAAGGGATCAAGAGACTCGCTCGCGTGCTCGAGCGCTTCGTCGCTCGGCCCGTGGTAGCGGCCACGCGCTAGCCGCGGAGCTTTTGCACCTCTTTCTTGATAAATTCTATAATCTCTTGGGTGGAGGTTCCCGGCCCAAACAGCCCCTTCACCCCCATCTGCTCGAGGATGGGCTTGTCTTCATCGGGGATGATCCCCCCGCCAAGCAATAAGACATCGGTCATGCCGTATTGCTTCATAAGCTCGGTGATCTTGCGAAATATAGTAAGGTGTGCCCCAGAGAGAATGCTCACCCCGATGACGTCGACGTCTTCTTGAAGAGCAGCTGTGACGACTTGTTCGGGGGTGTTGTGTAAGCCCGTATAGATCACTTCCATGCCGGCATCACGCAAGGCGCGGGCCACGACCTTGACCCCACGGTCGTGGCCGTCTAAGCCGGCCTTGGCCATCAGCACTCTGATCGGACGATCCATATTACACTATCACCGGCTCGCGATAGGCCCCATGCACTCTCTTTAAGATCTCCATGATCTCCCCGACGCTCGCATAGGCCTTGACGGCTTCTAAGATATAGGGCATGGTGTTCTCTCTGGTGCGAGCGGCTTCTTCCAAACGCTCCAAGGCGCGCTTCACCGCACGATTGTCGCGCTCGGCCCGGACTTTGTTCAGGCGCTCGATCTGGCGGCGTTGGACTTCCGGGTCGACCCGCAAGATGTTGAGCTTGCTCTTCTCGTCCTGGGGCATGACGTATTTGTTCACCCCGACGATGATCTGCTCCCCAGACTCGACTTGCTTTTGGTACTCATAAGCGGCTTGGGCGATCTCGCGCTGGAAGAAGCCGTTCTCGATCCCGGCAAAGACCCCTTCCAAGATCGAGCCGTGACCCATCTCTTCGATCTTTCTTATGTAGTCGAGGGCCTGGCGCTCCATCTCGTTGGTGAGGGCTTCGACAAAATAGCTGCCGGCCAGAGGATCGATCGTGTCGGCGACGCCCGACTCATACGCAATGATCTGTTGAGTCCGCAGCGCAATTCTCACGGCCTCTTCGCTGGGCAGGGCCAGCGCTTCGTCGTAGGAGTTCGTGTGCAAGCTTTGGGTGCCCCCTAAGACTGCTGCCAGGGCTTGGAGCGTCACTCGGATAATATTATTGAGGGGCTGCTGTTCGGTGAGGGTGCACCCGGCCGTCTGAGTATGGAAGCGCAGCTTCCAGCTCTCGGGGTTCTTGGCGCCGTAGCGCTCGCGCATCACCCGCGCCCAGATCCTTCGCGCAGCTCTGAACTTGGCGATCTCCTCGAAGAACGAGTTATGGGAATTGAAGAAGAAGCTGAGCTGCGGGCCCAGTCTGTCTATATCTATGCCGCGCTTGAGGGCTGCTTCCACATAAGCCATCCCATCGGCGAGCGTGAACGCAAGCTCTTGGACAGCTGTGGAGCCCGCCTCCCGAATGTGATACCCGGAGATGCTGATGAGATTAAAATTGGGGGTCTCCTTGATGCCAAACTCGAAGATATCAACGATGAGATCGACAGACGGCCGTGGGGGGATGACCCATTCCTTCTGGGCGATAAATTCCTTGAGCATGTCGTTCTGGATTGTCCCCCGGAGCTTCTCCCGTGGGACGCCCTGCATATCTCCGATCGCGATATACATGGCGTAGATAACGGGGGCGCTGGGGTTGATCGTGAAGCTTGTGGTGACTGTATCCAAGGGGATCCCGTCGAAGAGAATTTCAAAGTCTCTGAGGGTATCGACGGCGACGCCCTCGACGCCCACTTCCCCGTCAGCGAGGGGGTGATCGCTATCTAAGCCCATCAGGGTGGGCATATCAAACGCCGTAGAGAGCCCGGTCTGGCCCTCTCGTAAGAGATACTTAAAGCGCTGATTGGTCTCCTCGGGGCCGCCGAAGCCCGCAAACTGTCTCATGGTCCAGAGCCGCCCCCGGTACATCGTCGGATAGACGCCGCGTGTGAATGGGTATTCCCCAGGGTAGCCCAGATCACGGTCGTAGTCGAGGTCTTTGATATCTTCCGGGGTATAGAGTCGTTTGATCTGTTGATTAGAGACGGTGATAAATTTCTCGCGGCGTTCGGGAGCCTTCTGTAAGAACGGTTGCAGCGTCTCGCGTTCCCATCGTTCTTTGGCGCTCATGCGGCCTCCTCCCCTAGGAAATAGCTCGATTCATTATAGTGAACAGAGTATAATATCGTCAATATGCGGGTACTGATCGTGAAACTCATACTTATAAGCTGGTGGGGGCTTGCCCTGGCGCAGGGGCCAGGGGCTTCGAAGATCGTCTGTGCGTATCCAGCGGCGGGGACGGCGCTGCCTTCAGGGTGCCAAGCAGCCCAGATGGTCCAGCTGGGAGTCCCAGGCGGTCTTATCACGTACACGATCTCGGGCAGGCTCCGCACCCTCAACCCCATCGTCGCACTCGATCAGGCCTCTCGAGAAATATCTCGAGCTCTCCATGCAGGGCTCCTCGAAGGGACAGCGATAAGCCCTGAGCCCGCCATTACCTCACGATTCACTCAAAGCCCTGATCGCACCGCCGTCACGTTTGCGCTGCGGCCGGGCGTGCGCTTCTCTGACGGAACGCCTGTGAGCACTGAAGACGTGCGCTTCACGTTTGAGAACTTGATCTACCCTCGAGAGATCGTCACGCCGTGGCGCGACGCGGTGCGCTGCGCCGATGGCGCTCTCCCCACGATCACTACCGTCAGCTCTCAAGAGATTCGATTTCTCTGCGCAACTCCCATAGGGCCATGGCAACTCTGGCAGATCGGCTCTGTGCCTATCCTGCCCAAGCAGAAGCTGCAGCGATACGAGCGTGACCCTGTAGGCTTTCATAACGCCTGGGGACTGCAGACGCCGCCCAGCCAGATGGCGGGGCTGGGACCATTTCGCCTGGAAAGGGTAAGCCAAGACAAGGTGAGCCTCAAGCGCAATGAGTATTACTGGAAGCGAGATATCCGCGGGACGACGCTACCCTATCTTTCCGGGATAACCGTGCTCATCGGGTCTCCGGAGCTGGCCTTGCAGCGATTTCGCAGCCGAGAGACGCACTTCTTCTACCCACGTCCAGCAGACCTTCCCCTCTTGCAGTCGGACAAGATCTCCGGGCGCCTAATACTCAACGATGATCTCTCCACCGGGCAGGCAGCCTTTGGCGGGCAATTTCTCGTCGTCAATTGGGATGCCACACAGCCGGCCTTGCGTGCGGTCTTCCGCGCGCCCGAGTTCCGCCGTGCCCTCAGCCATGCTGTACCGCGCGCCCAGATGCTGAAAGAGATCCTCTTGGGAGCAGGAGTGGAGCTTTACGGCCCTCTCAGCCCGGCATCGCCGTATTTCGTGGGCCGTCCCGGACAAGACCCGAAGATCTTAGAGAGATTTCACGCGCTGCGAACGCCCTTCGACCTCGCAAAGGCCACTCAGATCCTTGACGAGTTGGGACTCATAGATACCAATCGCGACGGTGTGCGGGAGATCCCCAAAAATTTCCTTGGCCAAGGTAATCCCGCAGGACGCTTGGAGTTTGAGCTCATGGCCCCACCGATAGGCCCGATATCGCCAGAGGCGCTCGCCCGGCTGCTCTTACCCGCGTTCGCTCAGCTTGGGATAAAGATCCGACTGGTCACCGCGGGCGAAGACTTTCTCAATCGCTTGATGAAGGGCCAATACGAGATGGCTCTTGTCGGCTGGGACGGGACTGGACGCTTGGCCGAGGGCCTGAGCGACTCCCTCCCCGACAGCCTCATGATTCAGCGCGCGACCTGGCTCTGCTCGGGGAGTCTGCACCTCTTCCATCCGGCGTGCGCTCAGCAGCCCACGGAATTTGAGCGTCGCCTCGACGAGCTCTTGCTGCGAGCTGAGCCGGCCTCCGCTCACGATGAAGCGCAGCTGCTCATCATGGAGGCGCTCCCCGTTATCCCCCTGGTGCAGGTACACGCGCTGCTCGCTTATCGCGTAGACGTGCTGCGCAACCACGAACGGCGCCCGACCTTGAAGCTCGACGTGCTCTTCTGCGAGCGTGGAACGTGTTGAAAATCCTTGACAGCCCTTGCTAGGCTACTTATAATCGAGACGGCGTCGGAGCGCCGGAGGATAGCCATGCACGAAATGTACAATCTCTTCTCACGGGAAGCACAGCAAGCCATCGGCATCGCCTACAAAGAAGCCGAAGCCTGGGGCCACGACTACGTCGGCACCGAACACTTGTTGCTCGCATTCACCAAGATGCGCACCTCCGAAGTCTGTAAATTCTTAGAAGCCCATAACGTCACGTATCAGCGCGTCGTTCGGGAGCTGGAGCGCGAAAACATCACGCGGGGACAAGCACGCTTCATCCCCACCGAGCTCCAGCCCACCCCACAGCTCAAGCGCATCATCACCCTCTCGTACGAAGAGACCCGGCGCTATGGCCATACGCTTATTGCGGCTGAAGATCTCTTGCTCGCCCTCTTAGAAGAGGGCCATAACGTTGCGGCGCAAATCTTACAGCGCGCGGGGATCGATCTTGCTACAGTGCGACGCTATCTCTCTCCCTTGCAAGCCAATCTCATGGGCGCTCGCGCCAAGCGCGACGACCGCAAATGGAAGAACTTTGAGTACGGGCGGAACCTGGTCGAAGAGGCCCGCGCCGGGCGGCTCGATCCCGTCATCGGCCGCGACAAAGAGATCAATAGTATCATCCAGACGCTCTCGCGCCGAAAGAAAAATAACCCCGTGATCGTCGGGGAACCCGGCGTGGGCAAGACCGCTATTGTCGAGGGCCTGGCGCAACGCATCGCGTCGGGGGATGTGCCCGCCCCGCTCCTGGGCAAAGAGATTATAGAGTTAGACATGGCCGCGATCGTCGCCGGGACGAAATATCGCGGGGAGTTCGAACAGAGACTGAAAGCGATCGTGAACGCCGTGATCGAGTCTGGAAACGTCATTCTGTTCATTGACGAGCTGCACACGGTTGTCGGGGCTGGCGGCGCTGAAGGCGCCATCGACGCGTCGGCGATCTTGAAGCCCCCCTTGGCGTCAGGGCTCATCCAGTGCATTGGCACAGCGACGCTTGACGAGTACCGAAAGTATATCGAGAAAGACGCAGCTCTCGAACGACGGTTTAAGAAGATCTTAGTCGAAGAGCCCTCCATCGAAGCGACGGTAAAGATTCTCAAAGGGCTGCGCCCGCGCTACGAAGCGCATCATCGGGTAAAAATTACGGACGGGGCGCTCTATGCGGCCGCCAAGCTCTCTGATCGCTATATTACTGATCACTTCTTGCCCGACAAAGCGATAGACTTAATAGACGAAACAGCGGCGAAGAAGCGCTTGGAGGCGAGCTCGTTCTCCCCAGAAGTGCGCGAACTAGAAGAGCAGCTTCGGGCTATAGTCGAGCAGAAGAACGCGGCGATCTTGGAGCAGAACTATGAGCGTGCGGCACAACTGCGCGACGAAGAACGTTTATTAGAGGAGCGCTTGCAGGAGTTGAAGCTCGACTTTCGCGAGCATGAGGCTGTCGTCACTGAGGATGACATCGCCCAGATGGTCTCCAGCTGGACGGGGGTGCCTGTGGGCCACATGAAGATGGAGGAATCCAAGCGCGTCCTAACGATGGAAGAAGAGATTCACAAGCGCTACATTGACCAAGACGAAGCCGTCAAGGCCGTGGCGCGGGCGATCCGGCGGGCCTATGCGGGGGTGAAGGACCCCAAGCGCCCCATTGGGAGCTTCTTGTTCTTGGGACCCACAGGGGTGGGCAAGACGGAGCTCGCCAAGGCGATCGCAGAGTTTCTCTTCGGCGACGAAGAGGCGATCATCAGAATCGATATGTCTGAATATATGGAGAGATTTTCGGTCTCGCGGCTGATTGGGGCACCTCCAGGGTACGTAGGCTACGAAGAAGCTGGAGAACTCACGGAAGCCGTGCGCCGAAGACCATACTCTGTCGTGCTCTTCGACGAGATCGAAAAAGCCCATCGCGATGTCTTCAATATCTTGCTCCAAGTGATGGACGATGGGTCTTTAACAGACTCTCAAGGGCGTCGGGTGGACTTCAGAAATACTGTCTTAATTATGACGAGCAACTTGGGCTCCAAGACGATCACGGATCGCGCGGCGCTGGGATTTGGCGCGTCCGACGAGGTCGACTCCAAAGAGTCATACGCCGAGATGCGCAGCCGCGTCATGAGCGAGGTGAAGGAATTCTTCCGGCCGGAGTTTCTCAACCGTCTCGATGACATTATCGTCTTCCACCAGCACACGAGAGAGAACATCTATAAGATTGCGGAGCTGAAGCTGCGCGAGCTTGCCGACAGACTCCGCGAGCGCGATATCCACATTGAGGTCACAGAGAGCGCCAAGGAGCTCTTAATCAAGGAGGGGTACGATCCCAAGTACGGGGCACGCCCGTTAGTACGCACTTTAGAGAGACTGATTGAGAACCCGATCTCTGATAAGATCCTCGAGGGCGAGTTTGCCAAGGGCGATCGCATCGTCATCGATGCCCAGGGCGGCCAGATCTGCTTCTCTAAGAAGGAAGAGAAGGCGCCCGAATTAGTGCAATGAAGATGTACCGCTGCCGGGACTGCGGCTATGCTTCGCTCAAGTGGCTCGGACGCTGCCCGCAGTGCGGCCAGTGGGATACCTTCACGGAATTCTCTGGGAAGAAATCGAGCTCCCAGTCGACTCCCCAGGCGCTTGGAGAGATTCCTCTTGAAGAGACCCAGCGCCGTCCAACACAGATCGCTGAATTAGATCGGGTCATCGGGGGCGGGCTCATCCCCGGTTCGGTCGTGCTTGTGGGCGGCGAGCCGGGCATCGGAAAGTCTACGCTCTTATTACAAATTGCGGCGCAGCTCGCTCGGGATGCCCCCAGCCCCGTGCTCTATATCTCTGGAGAAGAATCCCCCGGACAGATCAAGCTGCGCGCAGAACGCTTAGCTATCAGAAATACAAACAAGCTCTTGATAGTCCACGAGCAGAATCTGTCGGCAATACGCGACCATGTGCTCCAGACAAAAGCGTCAGCCGTCATCATAGACTCGATCCAGACAGTCTTCCCCGAAGGGGAGAGCGTCGGTTTGGGGACGACCTATCAAGTCGGCCAAGCGACGTTTGAGCTGAGCCAGCTCGCGCGAGCTCAGAAGATCCCCATATTTCTGATCGGGCACATCACGAAGTCTGGGGACTTCGCCGGACCAAAAGCGATCGAGCACATGGTCGATATCGCCCTGTATCTTGAGGGTGGGCGCGAGAGCGACGTGCGCATTGTGCGGGCTGTCAAGAATCGCTTCGGCTCGACTGAAGAGATCGGGGTCTTCCAGATGACCGAATCAGGCTTAGTGGAGATTGCCAACCCATCGAAGTTTTTTACAGAACGCCTCGGGCCGGTGCCCCCGGGATCAGTGATTGTTCCAACGTTAGAGGGGACGCGCCCGATCTTAGTCGAGATCCAAGCTCTCGTGGCGTTTACGAGATCGAATTATCCTCAACGACGCGCGACGGGGCTCGATCTCAATCGTGTGGTGTTGCTCTTGGCTGTGATCGAGAAGCACTTGGGAGCACAGATCAGCGGGGAAGATATCTACGTGAACGTGGCGGGCGGGCTGACCCTGCGCGAGACCGCGGTAGATTTGGGAATCGCTGCCGCGATCGTCTCGAGCTTCAAAGAGAAGCCCATAGACGGCCAGACGGTGGTCGTTGGGGAGCTGGGGCTTTCTGGGGAGGTGCGGCGCGTGAAGAAGCTCCGCGAGCGTCTTGCCGAAGCTGTCAAGCTCGGCTACGGGCGGGCGGTCGTCCCCGCTGGGGAGAGATTCGATAAGATGGAGATAGAGATCTGCGCTGTGCACACGATCCGCGAGGCGATGGAGGCGCTCAGAATCTAATGGGCGTTCGTGAAGAAGATTTTTTGAAAGTCTTAGAGAAGGTAGCGCCGGGGACGCCCCTGCGCGAGGCGATCAACTCTATCGTGCAGATGCGCAACGGCGGGCTGATCGTGCTCGCGAGCCTAGAGAAAGCACGCCAGGTCGTGCACGCCGGGTTTTTTCTTGATACAGAATTCACGCCGCAGCGCGTCGTCGAGCTCTCTAAGATGGATCGCGCGATCGTCATCGACGAAGACCTGAAGAGAATCTATTACGCCAATGCGTATCTTGTGCCCGACCCGTCTATTGAGTCTGACGAGACCGGCACACGACACCTAACTGCTGAAAAAGTAGCGAAGCAGCTCAACGTAGCGACGATCGCGATCTCGGCGGAGCGCATGGGAAGAGTCACGATCTATTACGGGCCAATTAAGTATGTCCTACAAGATATTTCGGTGCTGAGCGCGCGGGTCAACCAAGCGTTGCGCATCTTAGAGCAATATCGGGTCACGTACAACGAGCTCTCGCAGGAGCTAATGGCGCTCGAACTGGAAGGGCGTGTCCTGCCCTATCACGTGGCGAATATTTTACAGAACATCGTGCAGATCTTGGACACCGAAGAGGAGATTCGGCGACTCTTTGTGGAGCTTGGGGAGGAGCGCAAGCTCACCGAGCTCTTATTAGAGTGGCTCATGGTGGGGGTGAAGGAGCAAGCTGAGCTCATTGTGCGGGATTTCCAAGTCAACAGAAAATCCCCCAAGACGATCATCGAAGAGATTCGGCGGCTTCCCCCTGAAGATCTGCTCTCGACGGAGAAGATTTTGGAGATTTTAGGCTACGAAAGCAGCGAAGAGATGTTAGACCGAGTGCTGCCCTCACGGGGGTATCGAGTGCTCAGCCAGATTCCCAGACTTCCGATGGCGGTCATTGAAGACTTGGTCAATGCGTTTGGGACGTTGCGGGCGATCTTGCGGGCGACTGAGAAAGACTTGATGGAAGTGAAGGGGATCGCAGAGGTGCGGGCGCGGGCGATCCGCGCGGGGCTGCGCCGGCTCAAGAGCACCTTCGGGATCGGGCGATGAGGAGCGAGCTGAAGAAGCTGCACAAAGCTGTGCGCTTTCTCCAAAGGCATATCGAGATCTCTCCTATGATTGGGATGGTGCTGGGGTCAGGATTATCCGAAGCGCTAGGAGAGCTTGAGCGCGAGCAGCGCTTCTTGTGGGAGGAGATTCCCTACTTTCCCAAGCCGACGGTCGTCGGACACGCAGGGGAGTGGGTCTTTGGGCTGTTAGAAAAAAAGCCTGTGTTGATCTCACGCGGGCGGGTCCACTTCTACGAAGGGTATTCCATGAGCGAGATCGCCTTCCCCATCAGGGTGATGAAGCTCTTGGGCATAGAGAGAGTCATTCTGACAAACGCTGCCGGGGCGATCAACACAGGATTGAAAGTTGGGGACTTTGTGCTCATTCGGGATCATATTAATACGATCCCGGACAACCCATTGCGCGGGGAGAATATCTCTGAACTTGGGCCGCGATTTCCCAATCTCCTCGATGCGTACAGTGCTCGATTGCGCGCGCTCGCCAAAGCAGCTGCGCAGAGTTTGGGTCTGGAGCTGAAGGAGGGCGTCTATATTGCGACGCCGGGGCCGATGTACGAGACGCCCGCGGAGATCGAAGCATATAAGAGACTGGGCGCGGATTTAGTCGGGATGAGCACGGTTCCCGAGGTGATCGCGGCGCGGCACTGCGGCCTGGAAGTCTTAGCGATCTCCGTAGTCACGAACATGGCTGCGGGGATCGGGACTGACAAGCTCACCCATGAAGAAGTCTTAGAGATCACGAAGCGCCGCGAGGGCGATCTGGCCAAGCTCCTACGGGCGATCGTAGCAAGACTCTAAAATGGCCTCACCATCAGCCACACCATGCTGATCGCAATTGTAGCTATCGTCACAGGCAGCCCAACTTTCAAGTACGTCCAGAAACTTATATGCACCCCGCGCTGTGAAGCGATCTCTAAAACGATGAGATTCGCGGCCGACCCAATAATGGTAAGATTGCCCGCGAGCGTCGAGGCCATCGCCAGCACCAGCCAACTCTCAGAGCCCGCTTCCACACGCACTAATATGGGCGCCAGCAGCAGCACCGCCGGAACGTTACTGACGAGATTGCTCACGACCACCGTCAGCACGACAAGAGCAAGCACGCTCACTATTCCCGAGGCGTTTACCCCCGGCCCAGCCCAACTTACTAATCTATCGAGCCAGCTCGTGGCCTCGACGCCGCGCATCACAACAAATAGCCCCGCGAAGAGCAACAGAAGAGTCCAGTCCACGTGCTGCAACGCGCGCCGCGGGCGATTGCTGGCGAGCACCAAGAGCAGGGCAGCGCAGCTGATCGCGGCCCACTGGGGCGGAGTTCCAAAGACCAAAAGGCCTAGGAAGAGCACCAGTGTCCCGAAGCTGACGCTCAGCAGCCCGCGCTGCACGGCGAGTTCGTGGTACTCCGGCAGATCGGGCCTCTCCAGCAGCGCCCCTGCAAGAGATTTCCTAAAAAACAGCAGAATCGCAAAATAAATGATCACTAAACTGAGCAGCGCCGCTGGCCCCAACGCGAGCAAGAACTTGACAAAGCTCAAGCCGCTGCGCAGCCCCACGAGCATATTCTGAGGGTTCCCAATGAGCGTGGCCATGCTGCCCGCGTTCGCCGCGAGCACTAAACCCAAGAGATACGGCACCGGATCGAGCTTCAATCTTTGTACTAAGCGCACCAAGACGGGGGTGAACATCAAACAGATCGTGTCGTTCATAAAGAGCGGCGAGAGCAGCCCGCTGGAAGCGATCACTAGTGCTAGGAGCTGGTGCTGGGTCTTGGCGCGCTTGAGAATCC
This sequence comes from Candidatus Bipolaricaulota bacterium, assembly GCA_030550495.1. Classification (GTDB taxonomy): domain Bacteria; phylum Bipolaricaulota; class Bipolaricaulia; order RBG-16-55-9; family DRXL01; genus JANXCC01. The sequence goes on from JAUQPG010000020.1 coordinate 15,544, forward strand.
AAAGCTCTAACAGCTCAAAGAAGCCTGCGATCTCCAAATGAGCAACTAAGATCATCATGCCTAGCAGAAAGACGATCGTGTCCAAGTCAATCGCGCTGTAAGCTTCTTGGGGAGAGAGCACCCCAAAGAGCGCCATTGCCACAGCCCCAATGAGTGCCCCCGCAGCGCGACTGATGTGCACTCTTGGAATCTTCTGAATCGCGATGATCGCGTAAGTAACGACAAATATCGCGAGCGCGATGAGGTCGTCCATAGCTCGATGAGCGTTACTTTAGAGCAAAACTTTTATCTCGTCAAATTGACGTCGTAGAGGCTATCGCGTATAGTGGGGTAACACCTTCCAAGGAGCTGATCCCTATGGACTTGCGCGAGGTGGAGATCAAGCGCATCGAGAAGATTGCCGAGCTGTTGCTGAAGGCTGCGCGTGCTGTGCCCACAGAGAAGGAGCATTGGAAGCCGATGCCTACGGGAAAATCTGCTCACGAGATTCTCGCTCATCTAGGGATGTCGAATTACTTCTTCGCGGCGCTCATCAAGGGAGCGATGCCTGCGCAGATGAGCGAGCCCAAAACGTACGACGAAGCGATGAAACTCTTTGAGCAGTCCAAGGCTGAGCTTATCGAAACGATTCGTTCCGTGGACCCCGCGCAGTTCAACGAGGAGCGCACCATGCCTTGGGGCGAAGAACGCTCGATCAAAGATCTCATCACAAGCCCTATGCCCCATATGGCCTATCATTGGGGGCAGATCGCGTATCTTCAGACGCTCTGGGGCGATCAAGAAAATCGCTTCTAATTATTTTAATGGGATCGCGGGCAGACGCTTGAGCGTTCGTGTGGCAGGATCAATAGTGATGCCCACCGACTCCAGGGCAGTTACTCCCAAGATGGGCTCAGCATCGTCAGGGCCGAAGATCACTCGTCCTACCGTGATCTCCCTCATGAACTCGATCTACACTAGCCCAAACTCGTATTCGTGCAACGCACCGTTGGCCAGCCCGTAGACCATCTTCCCAACGGGCTGGACCCCGATCCTACGCAGCTCGGCTGCAGGAGCCAACGAATCTGTAGCCCCGGTGTCAACGAGAAAGTCAGCTTGGTAGCTGCCCCCACCAGGGCCGAGGGCCTTCAATGTCACGGTCACGTGCGTCAGTCCCATAGCGAGAAGAGTGTACTCTTTGGGAGAGGGCTGTGCAAGGGCTTGACTCCCATGCGAAAAGACCATACGATAAACGTAATGAACTTTCGTTGTCCTGACTGTGGCCAAGAATTCCCCGCGGCGACGCGCCAGTGGCGCTGCCCCTGCGGCGGCGTCTTGGAACTCTCCGAGAGATCGCGCTTTGAGAGAGACCGTATCGAAACGAAAATCTCGACGCTCTGGCGCTACCGCGCCATGCTTCCCCCTGTGAAAACAGAAAATATCGTCTCGCTTGGGGAGGGCTGGACGCCGCTCGTCCCAGCGCAAGCTTACGGGATCGAATTCTTGGCGAAGCTCGAATTTCTCGCGCCTACCGGGTCGTTCAAAGATCGCGGCACGACCGTGCTTGTAAGCCTTTTGAAAGAATTGGGCGTGAGAGAAGTCGTCGAGGACTCTTCGGGCAACGCTGCAGCGAGTCTGGCCGCATACTGCGCGCGGGCGCAAATTCAGTGCAGGATCTTCGTGCCCGCGAGTGCTTCCCCAGCGAAACTCAAGCAGATTCGCGCCTACGGTGCGGAGCTCATTCCCGTCGAGGGGCCGCGCGAGAACGCCTCCCAAGCTGCTCAGCACGCTGCACAAGTCTCTTATTATGCAAGCCACGTCTACAGCCCGCTGATCTTAGAGGGGACGAAGACCATCGCTTACGAAATATGGGAGCAGCTCGACGGACACGCCCCCGACGCCATGCTCTTCCCCACCGGACACGGCACTCTGCTTTTAGGAGCTTACTACGGCTTTCGCGATCTGCTTGAAGCCCAGCTCATAGACAGAATGCCCGCGCTCTATGCCGTGCAATCTGAAGCGTGCGCCCCGCTCTACAGAATCTATATAGAGAATCTCGCAGAGCTGCCCGATATCCCTCAGGGCGAGACGGTCGCTGAGGGGATTCGCATTCGTCGTCCTGTCCGTTGGAAAGCGATTATGAGAGCTATACGTGAGACGGGCGGCCGCGTCGTCACCGTGAACGAGAGCGAGATTCTCTCTGCGCAGCGCGACCTGGCGCGTCAAGGGCTCTACGTCGAGCTAACGTCAGCAGTGGCAGTGGCGGGGCTGAAAGCTCTCCCTCACGGGGGAGAGCGTCTGGTCGTTCCTCTAACAGGGAGCGGGCTGAAAGCACCGTTTTAGCGAATTTTTCGAGCTTTTCAGGGATCTTGACTTTGAGGGTAGGGATATGCTATAATCTCTTATAAGCGAAAAACCTAGAGGTAGAGCATCTCTGCAAAGGGCAAACCCATCGCGAGGTGGGGGCGCAAAGCTCCGGGTCTCCCGCAGACGGCCGAGCTACCAGAGATGGAAGCTTGGAACCATATGGAGCCGTTGAAGGGATGTCCCCAAAAGAGTGAGGCCACCCTGTGTTTCCATACGAATCCTCGAGGGTGTATAGCGTGTATATGAATTAAGTCAGCGTAAGCACATATAGAGAAACGAGGAGGCGCTTGAGATGCGCGGCACTGCCATGCCCGCTCCACAAGGGAGCTCGATCCCAAACGCCCCAGATATTTATTATGAAGCTTTTGAAGCTAAAAGTCAAGGAGAGCCAAGCGCTCGCGGGGCAGAAGAACTCCTGAGAGAGCACCAACGTTTGCAGGCCTTGCTTGATGCTGTAGAACAAGAGCTGGCGCGGCAACGCGAGGTCCACGCAGCCCTTTGCCAGAAGCTCGAGCAGAAGAACCGGCATCTCCGCGAAAAGATCGCTGATCTTCAGCGTGAGATCACCAAACTCCAGCAAGAGAGCAACGCCGTTCGTGTTGCTCTAGAGGAGCAAAGCGATCATCTCACGTTCGGTTGGCAAGAGGTCCAGCTTCAAGCCCCAGCAAAACTCAAGTGCGTGGCAATCATCCCTGCCCATAACGAAGACCACACTATCGCGCCGTGTATTGAGTCGCTTGCTCAGCAGACTTATCCGTTAGAAAAGATCATTGTTGTCAACGACGGCTCGACCGACTGGACAGAATTGGTCGTTAATCATCTGCGTCAAAAGTATCCGCAGGTTGAGTGTATAAATAAAAAGCCTGACGGCTCGCTGCGCGCCGGCGCGATCAACTATGCCCTCAAGCGTCTTTCCGAGAGCGACTGCGATCTCGTGCTGATTGCCGACGCCGATGCCGTCTTCGCTCCGACAGTTGTCGAAGAAGCGGTCAAGCAATTTGAGCGCGATACGGACGAAGAGATCGGGGGTATATGCTCAGCCGTTGAGCTGGTGGGGCAGGGGCTGCTCCATCGCTTGCAAAAATTAGAGTACGGGGGCTTCAACGCGGACCGTGTGGCGACCTGGCGCAATATTATGATTATTCACGGGCTGTGCGGGGTCTATAGACTGAAAGCGTTGCGCCAGGTGCGGGGCTACACCGTGGGCCATCTTATTGAAGACTACGATTTGACAGTCAGGCTCAAAAAAGCTGGCTGGAAGACGATTTTCAACCCCAGAATGCACGCCAAGACGCACAGCGTGCCGACGCTGCACGCTCTCATACGTCAGCGCCTGCGCTGGTATCGCGGGGGCGTGCAGGTGCTTCTCGATCATGGGATCAATCGCTTCACAGCTCTTGATGCATTCAATCATATTCATTTTCTCTTGCTCCTAGGGGTCATCGGGCTGATTGTGGGGTTCTGGATGCAAACTTCGGGTGGCCGATGGACTCCTCATCTCTGGTGGCATCCCATTCCCTTGGCGGTGTTTCTCATAGGGTGGATCGGGGGACTTGTACAGCTCAAGTGGGTCAAAGGTCTCGATTGGAAAGATGTGCTCCTGAGATTAGTTCTCGTCCCTGAGTTGCTCTATTACACACTGCTTTCTGGTGTGCGTGTATGCGCGTACTTCTTAGAGTTCGTCTCTGCAAAAAGGCGATGGTAGAGCAAGGAGGAGGGTTGATAGATGTACTGCAACGTTCCAACTCTGGGCCTTGGGCAAGCCGGTGCTTTAGCCGCGATTGGGATCGGAGGGCTCTGGCTGCACGATAGCTTGCTCACGTTGTTGGCTATCTCGGCGTTCTTAGGAGCTCATTATCTGTATAGCCTGTGGAAGGGCTCCAAGGAGCTTGGAGAGGAGTGACAATGAAAGTAGGGAAGACCGTTGGTCTGTTAGTTGGGGCATGGCTGCTCTGTGTCTGGGGCCCTATGTCCATTTCTCATGGGCCCTGGTGCGGGCGTGTGCTCGCTCAGGGAGCTGATATAGCTTGGTATGGTCCCCCAATCTTGACGAGCGACCAGCTTATAGCCGGCTTCGATAAGCCAGGGTATCATTGGGGGGAGGAGTGCCGGCTTGTTGCGGCGGTCTCCTTGCACTTTGGCGATTACGAAAAAGTCTTCACCGAAGCGTTTCCCATCTTACAGCGTTATCAGACGCCGGCAACGACGTGGATTGTGACGGGCCGCATCGGCCAGCCGGGCTATATGACTTTGGAGCAAATCAAAGAACTAGCCAAGCACAACTGGGAAATCGGCTCGCATGGGGTGACGCACCGGCCCTTAATAGAGGCCAAAAGTGCCCTTGGAACAACACCGGGACTCAGTCCCAGTGAGATCCGGGCAGAGCTCGGAAATTCTAAGACTTTCTTAGAACTCCAGGGATTTTCCGTGTCGGGATTTCTCAGTCCCTTTGGGCTCTATAACGATCTTGTGTTGCGCGAGATCCAGCGAGTATATAAATACCATCGGTCGAATGTGTTTAGCGCTATTAACTCCCTGCCCTTAGCTGACAGTGGCCCTGGCAGCCGCTGGGAACTCGTCTACTTCCAGGTGAAACAAGACACACCCCCGCTAGAAGTGATCATTGAGATTGATCGCGTGAATCGTCGTGGGGGCTGGCTCATTCTCGACTTTCACGACATGGGCGACTACGATCCCTCCGTCTCGTATCCCCCGGAGGCATTGGAGCGAATCATACGATTCCTTCGAGCCGAGCTGAAGCTCTGTACCCTTGGGGAACTGCAGCGAGGGACGTGTCAACCGCGGCGGTGATCGCAGTGCTCCAAGCTTGCCTGCGCCTGGGAAAAGTGTCATAATCAGAATATGCTCGAGCGTATCTCATGGTGGCAGGCGCGGCAGCTCTTTCAGAGCACAAAAGTTGCGCTCGTTCCTGTGGGGAGCACGGAGCAGCACGGCCCGCATTTGCCCTTGGGTACAGATTTTCTCACGGCTCAGGCGCTGGCGCAAGCTGTTGCCCAAGACTTAAATATCATCTGCACGCCCGTCGTGCCTATTGGGGTCTCGGAGCACCATCGGCAGTTCTGGGGGACGCTGTGGGTCTCGCCAGAGACATTTCGGCGCTATATGAAGGAGATCGCACAGAGCATAGCATCGCACGGGGTGCGCCGGATCGTCTTCGTCAACGGGCACGGCGGCAATAACGCATCGCTGCAAGAGATCTGTCGTGAGCTTCGGACAGAGAATATCTTTGCTGTGGTATGGGCGTGGTGGCTCGACCCGGAAGTGCAAAGATTAACACAAGAGCTCTTTCGCAGCCGAGGCACGCACGCCGGGGCGATAGAGACTTCTATTATTTGGGCGATTGACCCGAGCTTAGTAGATCGTAGTCAGTTCGAACCTGCAGCGCGCGGGGCTTCTGAAATCTATGCAACGAGCAGAGACGGGGCGCAGCTCCCCTTAGACACAATAGATTTTTCGCAATCTGGGGCGACACTGGATCCGCGTGAGGCTTCCCAAGAAGCTGGACGAAAGATCTTCGAGAGAGCGTGCGAGCGGCTCAAAGCCCTTGTGCGATGGCTGGAGCAAGCTCCCGAAGAGAGTCTCGCCCTGAAGCCCCATCTGTCGTGATTACGGGGTTTTGCGAATAACTCGATCACCCTCAATCTTCTCGATAGAAGCACTATCAGCGAGATAGGGCCAGCGCTTGCGAGCTTCGGCGATCTGAGCGAGATTGAGCTCGACGGTGTAGACGCCCTCGGCGTCGTCGGCTTCACAGAGCACATCCCCGCGGGGGGAGACGACCATCGAGTGCCCGCTCACCGGACGATCGTCGGGGTAGAACGATTTGGTGTTGTTGGCAAACGCAACAAAGATCGTGTTCTCTGCGGCACGAGCGCACAGCAGCGATCTCCAGAGCCCAATGCGATTCTCTGGAATATTTGACGGGTTAAAGAGAATCTGGATATCGCGCTGTGCGAGCGAACGAATGAGTTCAGGATAGAAAAGATCGACGCAGATCGCTATCCCAAAGTGCGCTTGCTCTGTTGCGAAGACGGGTAGGTGCTCCCCAGGGCGCAGAAAGGCGCGCTCGCCCACGGCATGCGACGGAAAGATCTTCTCAGTATATCCCACCACGACGCCTTCAGGGCTAATGACATGCCCGCGAGCTATCGCAGAGTCTCTCAGTATAACGATGAGGCTTCCTGTCAATAGGGTGTACCACCCGCGCTGGGCGTAGCGTCCCAAGAGCTCGAGTATGTCGACAAGCTCTGATTCACTGAGGGTGACAACGCCAGCCCAGTTCTCTGGCAAGCAGACGATATCGACGTCGTGAATCCCCTCAAGCAGTCGCGTGACGGTTTGAAGGTTCTTCTCTTTATCGAGCCGGTCGCGCGCCGGCTGCACGAGAGCGACCTTCATAGGGCTTACTCTCGCTCTCCAAAGATCTTCGTGCCAATGCGTACGATGTTCGCGCCCTCTTCAAGCGCTACTTTATAACTGTTGCTCATGCCCATGGAGAGATACTTCATCTCGACGTTGGGGATATTTAAAGCCTTGATTCTTTCAAAGAGCTTTCTCGTCTCGCGAAAGTATGGGCGTGCATCGTCGGGGTTGCCGAAGCGCGGGCCCATCGTCATCAAGCCTAAAACTCTAAGATGGGGAAATTGCGAGACTTCGCGGATGAGCGCTTCAGCGTCTTCGGGGAAGATCCCGGACTTTTGCGGCTCGCGCCCGCTATTGATCTCGATCAGGACGGGCATGGTCTTCCCCAAGCGCGCACAGTGCTTCTCGAGCTCTTGCGCAAGCCTGACCGAATCTAGCGTCTCGATCATGTCAAAGATCTCAACGGCTTTCTTCGCTTTGTTTGTTTGGAGGTGCCCGATCATGTGCCACTGGGCACGCCGACCAATGACAGCAAAAGCTCTCTCAGCTTCTTGCACGTAGTTCTCGCCGATGATCCGCACCCCAGCTTCGAGAGCTTCTATAATCTCTTGAGGGGTGCGGCCTTTGGCTGCGGCCACCAAGAGCACCCCCGGAGGCAGCTCGGCTAAGAGCCTCTGCACGTTCTCACGGATCATGACCAATCTTGGAGCAATTGCGTCAGCAGGCGCACGCCGTACCCTGTGGCACCCTTCGTGTGATAGAGCCGGCTCTCGACGTCATATGCGACCCCGGCAATATCTAAATGCGCCCAGGGATAAGTGACGAACTCCCTCAAGAAGATCGCGCCGACAGCCGCGCCCGCTTGCGGCCCCTTGTTCGTGCTGTTCTTGATATCAGCGATCTCGCTCTTGATGAGCTCTTTGTACTCGTTATAGAGGGGCAACGGCCAGACGCGTTCCCCCGTCTGCTGAGCAGCTTTTTGGATCTTCTGAGCGAGTGTCTCGTCATTAGAGAAGAGCCCCGCGGCTTCCTTGCCCAGCGCGATAGTACACGCGCCAGTGAGCGTCGCTAGATCTATCACAGCTTGGGGATTGTATCTCTGCGCGTAGACGAGCGCATCAGAGAGCACCAGCCTTCCCTCGGCGTCGGTGTTGGTGACCTCAACGGTTTTTCCGTTCGAGATCCGTATGACGTCGCCGGGCTTCAGTGCCTTTCCAGACGGAAGGTTTTCAGCTGCTGCGATCAGCCCAACAACCGAGACGGGCAGCTTCAGCAACGCGATAGCGCGCATTGCTCCAAGCACAGCTGCTGCGCCGCTCATGTCGTACTTCATCGCTTCCATGCCCTCACGGGGTTTGATAGAAATGCCCCCGCTATCAAAGGTAATGCCCTTGCCCACCAACACGATGGGCGTGGAATCTTTCGTGAGATTGTACTCAAGCACGATGAGTCGAGGCGGCTCGTCACTCCCCTTGCCCACAGCTAAGATCCCCCCCATGCCCAACTTCTCTAGAGCTTTCTCGTCGAAGACTTCGCAGCGCAGCTCCAGCTCGTGAGCTAATTCTTGGGCGCGGCGCGCCAGTTCTCTTGGAGGCAAGCTCTGCCCTGGCTCATTCGCCAAGTCGCGCGCAAAGCAGACGGATTCAGCGATGATCTGCCCGCGCTGGGCACCGATCTTGAGTTGCTCTAATTTCTCAGCGCTGTGCTCGATGATACGCAGACGCTCTAGTTTCAGGGGCTCTTCGGGTTTCTTGAATTTCTCAAAGCGATACAAGCCCAGCAGCGTCCCTTCTACAGTCGCCTGGGCAGCTGTTTGCGGATCAAGTCCGCCGATGCCTGCCCCGTGCGTGATGGTCGTTAGCTCTGAAAGGGCTTTGGCAGCGCGTGCCGCAGCAGCGCTGATTTCGCGGACGACGTCCGGCGAAAATTTGTCGCTTGGCCCAAGGCCCACTAATAAGACGCGCTTCGCGCCGATCTTGCCATGTGTTCTCAACCAGAAGATCTCGCCCTTCTTGCACGAAAAATCTCCGTCAGCCAAGACTTCTGAGAGCACGCCGTCCAATGCTCTGTCTACAGCGCCCGCTGCCCCACCGGGGCGCTGCACCCCGTGAAAGATCCCTAGACAGATCACGTCTGTCTGAACTTTTGTGATATCCCCTTGCTCGACAGTGATGTGCATGATCGCGATCACTCCTTGGTAGCCCTCAAGTCTATCGAGTCCTCGATCATCTTGACAACTTGTTTGGGAAAGCTGATGCATATCATGCAACGGCATGGTTTAGATCATTGCGCATCTGTGTTGACAGTTTGGTAGAATATTCATGAGATCGCTTGCGGCACACCGGTGCTGACGAGCGGAGAACGGAGCTCTCTTATGGTTGGAGAACAGGTTCTAATCGAACGCACAGACTTCCAAAGGCTTCTCGATGCCCTGCACCAGCGCGGATACAACGTTATCGGCCCCACCGTGCATGATGGCGCTATCATCTACAGTGAGATCGCTTCTGTGGAGGACCTCCCCATCGGCTGGACGGACGAGCACGAGGCAGGCCGATATCGCCTAAAGCGCCGCAACGACCAGGCGCTGTTCGGCTACGTCGTCGGGCCGTACTCCTGGAAGAAGTTCTTGTACCCGCCAGTCTTGTCACTCTGGAAAGCTAAGAAGACCGGCAAGAGCTTCGAGGTGGTCCCAAACACCGACGAGCCCCCGCAGTATGCATTCATCGGGGTGCGGTCGTGCGAACTGCACGCGATCTTCATTCAAGACCGCGTCTTCACTAATGGGAAATTCACGGACCCGCACTATCAAGCGCGCCGTCAGAAGATTTTTATCGTCGCAGTAAACTGTGTGCAAGCTGGGGGCACATGCTTCTGCGTCTCAATGAAGACCGGGCCTAAAGCGACTGTGGGATTTGATCTCGCGCTCACGGAGATTATAGATGACCAGCGACACTACTTTGTCGTCGAGGTCGGTACGGAAAAGGGCGCAGAGATCTTACAGAAAGTGCCAACGAAGAGAGCCCAGCCCGACGATATTCAGACGGCCAAGGAGCGCATCGCCCAGGCCGCCCAACACATGGGCCGCCAGCTCGATACAACAAATATCAAAGAGCTGCTCTATCGGAACTTAGAACACCCGCGCTGGGATGAGGTCGCTACGCGCTGTCTCACTTGTGCTAACTGCACGATGGTCTGCCCCACGTGCTTCTGCACGACCGTTGAAGACGTCACGGACCTGACGGGCACAGAGGCCGAGCGCGTGCGCAGGTGGGACTCATGCTTCACGTTAGACTTTTCATATATCCACGGGGGGAGCGTGCGAGCGTCTGCAAAATCGCGCTACCGTCAATGGCTCACCCATAAATTAGCAAGCTGGATCGATCAATTTGGGACTTCAGGATGTGTCGGCTGCGGACGGTGTATCACATGGTGTCCCGTGGGTATTGACATCACCGAGGAAGTCCGTGCTATTCGTCAGAGCGAGCTCAACAGAACTCAGTAAGGAAGGAGAGGATAGTTGTGACTACGTTGGAACGTCTGCTGGCGGAGCATCCGTTCTTTAAAGAGTTGGATCCCCGCTACATCCAACTCATCGCCGGGTGCGCCCAGGAAGTAGTGTTCAAGGCGGGAGAGTTCATCTTTCGCGAGGGCGATCCGTCTAATAAGTTTTGGTTGATTCGCTCAGGGAAGATCTCGCTAGAGATCTTTGCCCCAGGGCGAGGACCGATCATAATTGAAACCCTCGGTGAGGGCGACGTGATGGGCTGGTCCTGGGCCGTGCCGCCCTATAGAAAGCAATACGATGCCCGGGCGCTGGAGCTGACGCGAGCGTTAGAGTTTGACGCCATGTGCATTCGCGGCAAGTGCGACGAAGAGCCAAAACTCGGCTACGAGCTCTTCAAGCGTTTTGCGCAGATCATCGGGCAGCGCTTACAAGCGACGCGCTTGCGCTTGATTGATATCTATGGCAGTCACAGTTAAGCCTCAGCAGATAGCTTTGGCGGTCTCAACGGATCCCATGCTGCCCGTGCCGTATCGTGTTCTGCGCGTGCGGCGCGAGACATCGGACACATTCACGTTCGAGTTCGGATCTGTCGATGGGAGTCGGTTCCCCTTTGCGCCGGGGCAGTTCAATATGCTCTATCTCTTTGGCGTGGGGGAGGTACCGATCTCCATCAGTGGGGACCCAGAACGTCCCGAAATTTTAGTCCATACAGTGCGCGCGGTAGGAACTGTGACCAAGTCGCTCTGCAAGCTGAAGCCCGGAGATATTATCGGGGTACGTGGTCCCTTCGGGAGCAGTTGGCCCGTCGTCGAAGCTGCAGGCGATGATATCGTCATCGTTGCTGGTGGGGTGGGGCTTGCACCACTGCGCCCTGCGATCTATCACATCCTGAACCATCGTGGGGAGTACGGGCGCGTGGTGTTGCTCTACGGCGCGCGCACGCCGGGAGATATGCTCTATAAAAAAGAGCTGGCTGAGTGGCGCGGGCGCTTCGACGTCCAAGTCGAGGTCACTGTCGACGCTGCAAAACCCGACGAATGGCGTGGCAACGTCGGAGTGGTCACGACGCTCATCCCCAGAGCGCATTTCGATCCGCATCACGTGACGGCGCTCGTCTGCGGCCCGGAGATCATGATGCGCTTCACGATCTTAGAGCTCCAGAAGCGCGGCCTACGTGACGATCAGATCTATATCTCCATGGAGCGCAACATGAAGTGCGCCATCGGCTTGTGCGGACACTGTCAGTATGGGCCCAACTTTATCTGCAAGGACGGCCCGGTCTTTCGGTTCGATACAGTGAAGGAGATCTTCGGAAAGCGAGAGATCTGATATGCCCAAAGCGAAAAAGCCCAAGGTCGCAGTATGGAAGTTCGCCTCCTGCGACGGGTGTCAGCTCAGTCTGTTAGATTGTGAAGATGAGCTGCTCGCTGTTGCGGACGCCGTGGAGATCGCTTACTTTCTCGAGGCATCACGTGCGGTCGTCAAAGGGCCGTATGATATCTCGCTTGTGGAGGGCTCGATCACGACCCCTCACGACGCCGAGCGCATCCAAGAGGTCCGGCGCGTCTCCAAATTTCTCATTACTATCGGGGCGTGTGCCACGGCTGGGGGCATCCAAGCCCTGCGCAACTTCAAGGACGTCAAAGAATTTATTTCGATTGTCTACGCGAGGCCCGAATATATCAGCACTTTAGAGAAATCGACCCCTATCGCTGAGCACGTCAAAGTGGACTTTGAGCTGCGCGGCTGCCCCGTGAACAAATATCAATTGTTGGAAGTGATCAATGCGTTTCTGAACCGACGCAAGCCCAACGTGCCGTCGTATAGCGTGTGTCTTGAGTGCAAGCGACGTGGGACGCCCTGCGTGATGGTGGCGCGGGGTACGCCGTGCCTTGGGCCGGTCACCCAAGCGGGCTGTGGCGCGATCTGTCCGGCCTATCATCGCGGGTGCTATGGGTGCTTTGGCCCCAAAGAGACGCCGAACACCGCGTCGCTAAGCGCGTGGTGGCGCAAGCTCGGCGTCCAAGAGCAAGACTTAGTGCGAGCGTTCCGCGGGTTTAATGCTTACGCTGAGCCGTTCCGAAAGGAGAGCGAGGCCTATGAGCAACAATAGCAAGACTATAAGAGTGGACTATCTGGCGCGCGTCGAGGGCGAAGGCGCGCTCTATATCAAGATCAAAGGCGATACCGTCACGGACGTGAAGCTCAAGATCTTCGAGCCGCCGCGCTTCTTTGAAGCGTTCCTGCGCGGGCGTAACTTCACCGAAGCGCCAGATATTACAGCGCGGATCTGCGGGATCTGCCCCATCGCGTATCAGATGAGCAGCTGTCACGCGATGGAGGACGCCTGCGGCGTTACTGTAGACGGGCAACTGCGTGCGCTGCGCAGACTGATCTATTGCGGTGAGTGGATTGAAAGCCACGTGCTGCACGTCGCGATGCTGCACGCGCCAGATTTCTTGGGCTACGAGAGCGCGATCCACATGGCCAAAGATCATCCTGATATCGTTCAGAAAGCGTTGAAGCTCAAGAAGATCGGCAACGAGATCGTCGCGCTCTTGGGCGGGCGCGAGATCCATCCCATCAACGTGCGCGTCGGGGGCTTTTACAGAGTCCCCACCAAGAGCGAGCTTCGGGAGTTAGTGCCCAATCTGCAGTGGGCGCGCGACGCCGCCTATGAGTTCGTCCGCTGGACGGGCACGCTGGAGTTCCCGGATTTTGAGCAAGACTACGAATTTGTCGCGCTCAGACATCCCGATGAGTACCCGTTTAACGAGGGGCGACTCGTCTCCAACAAGGGCTTAGATATCGCGATCCGTGAATACGAAGAGCACTTTGTCGAAGAGCACGTCGAGCATTCTAACGCTTTGCACTCGGTGATCAAAGGGCGCGGCAATTACTTTGTCGGACCGTTGGCGAGATATAATCTCAATTTCGATAAGCTCCCGCCCTCGGTGCAGAAAGCCGCCCAAGAAGCGGGCTTGGGGCCGGTCTGTAGGAACCCGTTCAAGAGCATCGTTGTGAGAGCCGTCGAGACGCTCTACGCCTGTGAAGAAGCGCTGAGAATTATAAGTGAATACGAGATGCCGGAGAAGCCCTATGTTGAGGTGCGCCCGCGAGCTGGAGTGGGTTGCGGCTGCACCGAAGCGCCACGGGGCATTCTCTATCATCGCTATCGCATTGACGATCAGGGCATTATCTTAGATGCCAAGATCGTCCCGCCCACGTCGCAAAATCAGAAGACGATCGAGAGCGATCTGTGGCACTTCGTCCCTAAGAACATCAATCTCTCCAAAGAGCAGTTAACATGGAAGTGCGAGCAGGCGATTCGTAATTACGATCCGTGCATCTCCTGCGCCACGCACTTTCTGAAGGTCGAGATCGAGCGCGAGTGGATTTGACGAACATCATCTAAGATGCTGATCTTTCTCAGCGCCTTCTTGATCGTTTGGAGGTAGAGTAAGGTTGTCTTGAAAGGAGGGAATGCGATGACGCGCCGATGGAGTGAAGAAGAGATTCTCGACCAGGCAGCGTGCGTGATGACCGAGTGCGGCGAGCAGGCAACCCGATGCATGATGTTGCAGATCGTGCTTGATGAGCTGATTGAGAGCGTGGGGCCGTGGAAGCTCGCGCACTTTATGGCAACAACGAAGAACCAAGCCGCAGCGACGGCATTGGGTAAGTATCTCGAGCAGCACTGGCCAGACTACGCCCACAAAGTGACGGAGATGCTCGAAGCGGCCTCATGGCAGAAAGGGGAAGAAGAGCTGGAGCGCGAGTTCGGCGGGGATTGAGCCTTTGCGCTACAATATGAGCACCATGAAAGCGATGGTGCTCAAGAAGCTCGCGCGACTTGAAGAGAACCCAGCCCCTCTAGAGTTAGATACGCTGCCTGATCCCACCCCAAAAGAGCACGAGATTCTCATAAAAATCTCGGCGTGCGGCGTCTGTCACACGGAGCTTGACGAGATCGAAGGGCGCACGCCGCCATCACGATTTCCCATCGTCTTAGGGCACCAAGTCGTGGGACGTGTTGTCGAGCTTGGCCCTGGCTCACGAGTGTTTAAAGTCGGCGACCGCGTTGGCGTCGCGTGGATCTATTCATCGTGTGGGCGTTGTAAATTCTGTTTGCAAGGTGAAGAGAATCTCTGCTACGACTTTAGAGCTACAGGGCGCGACGCCCACGGCGGCTACGCCGAGTATATGACCGTCTCGGAAGAGTTTGCCTATCCCATCCCGGAAATCTTTTCTGATGTCGAAGCCGCTCCGTTGCTATGCGCGGGAGCGATTGGGTATCGCTCGTTGAGATTGACAAATCTCAAGGACGGGCAGAATTTAGGGCTAACGGGCTTTGGGGCGTCTGCGCACTTAGTGCTTCAGCTTGCTCGCTATCTCTATCCCCGTGCGAAGATCTTTGTTTTCGCGCGCAGCGAGTCCGAGCGCGCATTTGCGCGAGAGCTCGGTGCTGTCTGGGCCGGCGACATCGGTGCAGAATCTCCGGAAAAATTAGACGCAATTATTGACACGACGCCCGTGTGGCGCCCCATCGTCGAGTCGTTAAAAAATCTCGAGCGTGGCGGACGGCTCGTCATCAACGCGATTCGCAAAGAAGACTCGGATAAGAGCGTGCTGGCGCAGCTCGACTATGCAACGCATCTATGGCTGGAGAAAGAGATCAAGAGCGTAGCCAACGTCACCCGGCGCGACGTGCGCGAGTTTTTAGAGTTAGCCGCGCAGATCCCTATCAAGCCCGAAGTCCAAGTCTACAAGCTTGAAGAAGCGAACCAAGCTTTACTCGATCTGAAGGCGCGCAAGATTCGCGGGGCCAAGGTCTTGAAGATCGAGGGCTCTGTTTGAACTTCTAAACGGCGTGCACTAGACTTAACTTAATAGAGGGGATCCCACATGGCTAGCAAAGTTGCTGAGATGACAGCGGATGAGCTTAAGGAGATAATCGAAGCCGTTGTCGAGCAGAAGCTCTTAGAGTTGCTCGGCGATCCTGACGAGGGGATGGCTCTTAGAAAGTCTGTTCGGGAGAGGCTGCTGCGTCAGAAACGAGCTGTCGCTAAGGGAGAACGTGGTGTCTCATTTGAGGAAATAGTCCATAAGCTTGGTCTGGAGTAGTCTTCGTGTA
>JAUQPG010000001.1:0-38628 GCA_030550495.1 Candidatus Bipolaricaulota bacterium
AATTTCTCTTCGGGGTGCAGGGGGCGATTCTGGGAGGCGGGCTGGGTTTTTATGCGACATACTGGACGCTCTCGGCGATGCAGCCGTGCCCGCCGGCGCAGCCGGAGCGTCGCGCTTGCGAGCTGGGCACGACATTGATCTCTTTAATCGTCGGGCCGAACTTGGGGATTCCCCCAGGGGCGACGTTTTTAGGCGTCGCTCTTGCGGGGACAATCGTCGGGGTGCAGGGCAATGTGCTGCTCGCCTTTGCGGGGAGCATCCTAGGGACTCTAGTTGGCGCAGCAGTTGCGGGCAATTGGGTGATCGAGCCAACAGACTTCTCGCTCGTGGTCAACCCCGTGACGATGGCCGCGCTCGGCGCGACTATTGGCTACAACATTGGCGCGACCGTTACAGAGAGCGAAGAGTCTACACCGGCGTATAGATTCACCCTCTTTGAGCGACGCTTCTAAAACCTTGGGCTCACCTGAGGAGACTTGTCATTACAGCTTTTCTGTGATAATCTTTCGGTGTCATCTTTGCTCAGGGTGAACCCTCTGCGAAGAGGGGTTGCAAAGCCGCGGGTCTCCCCGAGACGACCGGGCTGCCAAAGATGCGAAAGACAACCTGTGCCGCCTGCGCAGTCCGCTGCCCCTTCGGCTCTCTCTCACTTTATGAGCGTTCTCAGCTTAACTCACTCATACGCCATCAGCTTTACGAGAAGGGCAAGCCGATATTCGTTCAAGGGAGCACGATCTCCGGGTGTTATGTGCTTTGTCAAGGTAAGGTGCAGTTGGCGCATTGCACCCGCGATGGCCGCACCCAGATCGTCAAGTTTCTCAAAGACGGCGATTGCTTTGGTGAGGAGGGCTTCTGGCAGGCAAGCTCTAGCAGTGTCTTGGCAAGGGCGTTGACTGACTCTGTTGCGGGCTGGATCAGCTCTGCAGACCTTCAGGAGCTGCTGAGGCGAAACTCATCGCTTGCTCTGGAGGCTCAGAAGAGATTAGCGGGAGAGGTCAAGGAGCTGCGGGTGCGTTTAGCGGAGCAAGCGTATCTTGGGACGCGGGAGCGTCTGATCAAGCTTATCGTAGAGTTGGGAGAGAAGTACGGTCGCAAGAGCAATCGCGGGCTTTTAATTGACCTAGAGCTGACGGAGCGCGATCTTGCAGGGATGTTGGGCAACACGCCGGAGTGGGTCTGCAAGCCGTTGAGAATATTATGGAAGCAGGGATTAGTTGCCTACCGACGGGGGGAGCTGATGATTCTCGATGAAGCGGGCCTGCGACAGCGTATTACCCCCCCAGTGAGCGTAGAACGCCCTTCAGAAGCAGAAGACGGGCGATGATTGAATTAGTTCAAAGATTGAATTGGTTCATAGACAGGGTGGGCTTAAGACCCTACATTAATAGCGACAATCCAGTATCCCAAGGAAGGAGGTGGCCGAAAGATGAGAAAACTGCTGACCAATCTAAAAGTACGGCAGATCGAGGCAACTCGTCCAGTTGCGGGGGGCTGTTTGTGGCCAGCTTAGCTTGGAAAGCGGTGTTATGCCTTAAGCTACAGGGCGACCAGTATATTAATTTATGTATATTGGTCGCCCTACTACAATACGCTAGTGGAAAATCTGAAAAAATTATGAATCAGTTGATAGAACAATTACCCAGACGTTTAGAGCTTCGCATATTGGAGTATCAGAATGGTTATGTGGTGTATGACGTAAATAGTAGCATCACTTTCTCTATAGACAAGCAATTAGGGCCACCATTAGAAATATTCACTCGCTTAGGGGTAAATGAAGAGGCTATTAATGCCTCTATCCAACAGTATGGACATGACCGGACATTTCAAACTCTTCATTTACTAAAAGAGTTAAATCAAAAGGGTATCATATCTGATGTCGCTGGGATAAAAGCTAGTGTTCCTCCAATTCCAAGAGTTTCCTCGCTGTTCTTAAATGTTATACACGGTTGCAATCTTCGATGTGCTTATTGTTATGCAGGAGGTGGAAGTTATGGTCCTCTTTACGCTCCAAATGAGCGAATGAGCATACCAGTTGTAAGAGCTGCAATAGATTATTTGCTTGAACATTCAGGTGAACAAAAGGTTCTTACCATTAACTTCTTTGGAGGTGACAGGAAGCGAGAAAAGGTTTATTCAAAACGCATATTATTCGGAATAACTACAAATGCAATCTTAGTTAATAGACAAGTTATTGAATTCATTAAAGAGAATGAGATACAATTTTTGGTAAGCTTAGATGGCGATAAAAAAGCGCATGATGCTATGCGGAAGAATCTTTTTGGAAAGGGTACTTATGAGCAAACACTCCGTGGGGCGAAGCTTCTACTTCTGAATAATCCTTCTATCACCCGTGTAAGAGCTACCCTCTCTAGTGCCAATGCTAACATTTATGCTGTGGCCCAACATCTCTTCAGCATAGGGTTCCGCTGTGTAAGTATTGGGTTTGTTTCAGATCCTAAAGCATTCAGGCCCCTGCCTGAACAATGGCAAGATATACAAGAAGGATACAAAAAGATTATGAAGATGGTGATAGATGAGTTGCGCATCAACAATCGGTTCATTAATTTTCTCGAGTTTACCGAAGATGTATGTAGGATATATGCTGGGCGCAAATTATACTACTGCGGCACAGGCAAGTGGATGCGCGCTGTAGACCCCAAGGGCAATCTCTATCCATGTCAACGCTTCGTTGGTCTTGAAGAATACAGGCTAGGAAACGTTTGGGAAGGTGATACTAACAGAGAGCTATTGAATGAATTTCATAACCTGCATATCTACTCTATCCCGGTTTGTTCTTCATGCTGGATTAGACACTTATGCGGGGGTGGATGCCCACACGTGAACCTAATGGTTAATGGAAGCCTCCGCAGTCCAGATCAACAAATTTGCAGATGGTTCCAATATGCATTGTCTGAGACCATGAAGCTGCTCGCTGAGCTAGGTGATGCAGGAGAAGATCACATCATTCAACGTATCTATCGAGAAGGAACGGCGGGACAATTTGATCGATCAGATACTTATGCTTAAGGGTGGTGTATTGCAGATAGGGTATAATTTGTAAGTATTTCAGAAGAGTGTCATGCTTAATTTAGCTATTCTTAGAAATAGAGAGCTATGCCTGCTTTGGTCAGCTTTTGCTGTTTCCACTTTTGGGGATTTTTTTACATATGTTGCTTTCCTGGTTCTTCTTCAAACACGCATAAGTTCGGCCTCAGCTATAGCCGGTTTAATTATTTCCCAAACTATAGCCGTACTCCTTCTGAGCCCCTTTGTAGGAACATGGGTGGATAAATACAGTAGAAAACACATTATGATCCTGTCAGATATTCTTAGAGCGATCCTGGTGGCTTCTATACCCTTCCTCCAACACCTTTATCAATTCTACATAGTAGGGTTCTTGCTCTCTGCTGCTACAGTGCCTTTTGATAGCCTATCAAGGCTTAATAGCACCCTTCTGGATAGACGCTATTACTTTCTTGATCTCCGCTCTCTTGCTATCAATGCTGACGATCCCCTATTCATCAAGGAGTGCAGAGCAACAAAATACATTTTGGAGGTTGTTCAAAGAGGGATTTTTGTATACAGCTCATGCTACATTAGCTCGAACTTTATTGTTCACTCGGATCATAGTAGCGTTAGGATCAGGGATCATCCAGGTAGTTCTTGTGATCTTCATCAAGGAGACTATGGGGTGGAACGATCAGTACTTTGGGCTGGCCTTATCGACTATAGCAGTCGGTTCCTTTGTAAGCTCTCTGTGGCTGAGCTGTCGTGGGCAGCGCTATAAACCTACAAGGCTCTTCTCAATTGGTACCTTGGCTGTGGGGCTTTCCTTTGTTGGTTTGGCCTTAAGCCCTTTTTTCGCTCTCAGCCTGCTGATGCTCCTTCTAGATGGTTTAGCAGACAGCTGTGTCGTGGTTTCCTTTTCGGCATTGGCTCAACAAGATATCCCAGACAAGCTGCGAGGGCGGTTCTTCAGCACATCTATTACATTTTTCCGAGCATCGGTATTAGTCTCAGCTCTAATAGGCAGCTCGCTTGGCGATAGTATAGGCGCTCAAAGCACCTTGATAGTAGCAGGCCTTATCGTAGCTCTTGGCGGTGTATTTGCCTTCTTTTCTTTGACTCAAGTTAAAGCCGCATGAGTGAGAAGTATGGTACTAAAAGAACGCCGAGGCATTCACGGCCAACGCCTTCGGGGTGCAGGAGTTTTTGGCCATTGTCTTTAGAAAGTGAAAAATCAGTGTTACCAAGCAATACGCTGTTGACGGGCGGCGTGAAGCTCCCACCACGTGATCTTGCCAGGTGAGAGACGAACCACCTTGCCCATGCGCTGCCTTTTCGTCCTAAATGAGGGATGGCGAAGAAATCGCCGGACATACTCCGCTGTCTCCTCAACCGGTCCGATGATGACCACAATACAATAATTGGCATGGCAAAGACGGCGACGAAAGAAGCCTGCGTCGCGAGTGATGAAGGTGTGCTGTCTGCCCCGATGAAGGTACCGCAGGATTTCATCTAAATCTTGCCACTCTTCGCGCCCGACATCACGCCCTATCTTCTGACAATGCACACCCCATCGCTGAAGCTGTACAACCTGATGTTCAGGAACGTTATGGTCAATGAGGATCACGTAGCTGTTCGAGCGCCTCTTGAGCGTGTGAGTACCTCGCGCACTGTGCCTTTGCCGATGAAGCTGAGAGCTTCACGCACTGCCTCGGGACTGAGCAGGCCAGGATATTCCCGAGCAACTTCTTCGGGACTCAAGCCTTGAGCAAGGAGAGCAAGGGCATCGGAGACGAGAATACGGGTACCTTTGAAGATTAATCGCCCCTGGCAGACGCGGGTATCACTGACCAAATATTTGCCGATCTCTATACGAGCCATCACTGAAAATTATAGTGAGAATATATGAGCAATGCAAGAGCTTCTCGCTGTCGTCTTCAGGAGAAGCTGAGGGACATCACGTCACCTTCAGCTCCTCTAAGAATTTCGTCAGGTCAATTGTCGGGCGGCCGTGAGCGTCGGCGATCGTTTGTTTCGCTGGCGGCGCCTCGCGATAGAACGGAATTCTCTGCAATATACGCTCTTCGTAGGACGGTACCGTCTCGTTCTTCAGCAAAACCCCGATGGGGATCTTATCGCCCCATTCGAGCGCCTTCTCGATAAATCTGTTGAGCTTCTCCGCGATTTCGGAGTCGCTCATCCCCGGCTTAATGAGCGGGTCATAGCCTTGCTCTTCCAGCTTGTAGACACGCGGAATGGGCCTTCCCGTCTGCGGGTCCTTGCGGTCTTCGCCACCGTACCATTCGCGCGTGTTAATGTCGTTGTACGTCGGACAAGGCTGCAAGACGTCTATAAACGCCGAGCCGTTGTGCGCAATCGCTTGCTTAATAATGCTCACTAAGTGCTTGATGTCGTACGCATAGCTGCGCGCGATAAACGTGTAGCCCGCGGCCAGCGCGAGAAAGAGCGGGTTGACCCCTTGGTTGATGTTGGGCTGGGGCAGCGATTTCGTCTGGACGCCGAGCTTGAGCGTTGGGGAGGCTTGACCCTTGGTCAGCCCGTAAACCCCGTTGTTGTGCAGAATATACGTGATATCGAGGTTGCGGCGGCCAGCGTTCACAAAGTGTCCCGCGCCGATTCCCAAGCCGTCGCCGTCGCCGCCGACAGCGATCACAGTCAGATCGGGGTTGGCCAGCTTGGCTCCCGTTGCGTAGGGCAGGACGCGCCCGTGCAGCGTATGAACCCCGTATGTATTGATATAGTGCGGGGTCTTCCCGCTACAACCGATTCCCGAAAAGACCGCGACTCGATGGGGTTCGAGATCAAGCTCTGCTAGGGCCATCTGCACGGCATTCAGAATGCCGAAGTCCCCACAGTTATGCAGCGTCGCGCACTCGCTGACGTAGCTGTGCACATCTTCGACCTCGAGGTTCCAGACAAGCCCGTCATACTCGAAGGTCTCAATCCCGGCTACAGGAATCATGACGAAATTCTGACCGACAACAGTTGAGGGCGGCTTGCCCTCAGAGTGCACGGTTCGACGGTCAAGCTCTAAGATCATCGCCAAGCGTGCGACGTCGCGCTGGCTGGTGACAAAGAGCGTATACGCCTCGCGATGGCCTGAGCGAGCCGGTTCGGTGTAGACCGAAGGCACGATCCTCTGACGCAAGAGCAAAAGCTTAAGCTGCTCACGGAGCTTTTTAGAAATTGTCTTGTAGCAAGCACGGGGCTTTGTGGGATGCACCCAGCCATCGCCGCGCCACAGTCCCTTCAGCAGCTCGCGCTGCTGCTCTGGAGGCAGGAGCAGCAGCTCATGGGGGATCTTCTTGTTCGCAGCTCCATCGCCAAACCATTCTTTAAAAGCCCGCGCCAGGCGCGAGGAGTGCACGTACAGTTCTATCGTGTTTCGTGAGGACTTCTCGATCACAGAGGTGGATAACCCAAAGAGCCTCGCTATGATTGTCTGTAGGTCCTCGACGAATGCCCTCTCTCTCTTATGAAAAGCAAAACAAACCGATGCTTCCACGTGATCTTTTTCTGCGGAGCGATGGTCTATCCACCCTTCAGCAATGTAATACCCCGCAAGGCGCAGAAAATCAGGGGTAATGGGGACGCTCTCTGGCAGCGGGGTGCTGTGCCGATCGTGAGATCTCTTCCCTGGTAGCGGCAAGGTGGTTACAGGAACGACTTCCGAAGGGATAGGATAGGCAAGATAATCGCCCTTTTTGATCTGATCAGCTCGCTCCCAGATCAGCTCAAAGCGTTCGTTGTGGCGCTTAGGGTGATGGCGTCTTGCGATTAAGACGGGGTGTTCCGGTGTCAGGACCGTCTCTCCCAGGCACTTGGCACGAATTTTGTACATGAGACCTCGATGATGGTGGCTGAAGACCTCCGTCACTCGGTGATACCGGCCGTCCCAGCCGAGCACACGATCCCCTTCTCGAATCGCTTCAATGGGCTTGACATCGGGATTCGTGTGAATGAGCGAGCCCGGCAACACACACCCCGGGCACCAATTATTGTGCACTGGAGTCTTATAGTCTTGAGCTTTACGCACCATGGGTCAACACCATCCTTCGTGGGGCCTTGCCCGAAAGAATCTCTTTGACAGACTGATAGACTTCGTCCATCGTGATTGGGCGACCGTTGAATTTGAGGATTAAATGGTCCATTGCGATCCCTGTGTGCTCGCGCACCAAGCCAGCAAGCTGCCCCGAGTAATTATTTTCAATACACGCGCGACGCTTCGCTCTCTCTAAGAGCTTTTTTAAGTCGTCGCCGGGCAGCGGGGAGAGCAGCCGGCACTGCACAAAACAGACCGAGAGCTTCTCTGCCCACAGGGCTTCGAGAGCATCGAGGATCGCGCCCTTGGGCGACCCCCAGCTCAGTAAGACTAATTCTGCGTCAGGGTCACCAAAGATATTTATCTTTTCTGAGAGCGGGATCTCTTGTGCAGCAATCTCCAATTTCTTAGCGCGCTTATTCATCATCTGGACGCGCTCGACGGGGTCTTCGGTGATGTGCCCAAGCTCGTCGTGCTCGTCACCGGTGTTCCAGAAGATCCCTCCAGGGGTGCCTAGCACCGTCCGTGGGGAGATGCCCGTCTCCGTGTAGGCGAAGCGCTTGTAGCCATCGCCCGCGGCGCCCGCGATGAGCAAGCCTCGGTCAACCTGCCCTTTGAGCGGATCGAAGACGGGGCACGTCTGGCTGCTGCTCGCTAGGGCTTTGTCTAACAAATGAATGACGGGAAGCTGATATTTTTCGGCGTAGTTAAAAGCTCTCATCTCGTCGTAGAAGCACTCTTCTAGGTCGCCGGAAGCGATGACGATTCTGGGGAACTCGCCATGTCCAGCGTGCAGGACAAATCTCAAATCGCCCTGCTCATGGCGTGTCGGGAGTCCAGTGCTGGGGCTGCCCCGCTGATAGAGCGTGATGACAACAGGGACTTCGTTGATCCCCGCCCACCCTAGGGCTTCGACCATGAGCGAAAAGCCCGGCCCAGAAGTACTGGTCGCTGCACGTGCCCCGGCGAGCGCTGCCCCTGTGGCCATCGTAATGGCAGCGATCTCATCTTCGACTTGGACGACCAAGATCGCGCCATGTTCGGGGGCGCCGTCGGCGCGACGTTCGAAGAGCTGATGGGCTTCTAAATACGTGCTCTCGTCGGTCGCCGGGCTGATGGGATAGTAGGTCTGCACGGTGCAGCCGGCGGCGAGCTTCCCCAAGGCCGTCGCGTGATTGCCCGTTACATAAATGCGCGGCTCGCTCGCTGTGATCGGCTCCAGCGCGATGGGGAAATCTTTGGCGAATTTTTGGGAGATATACTCGTAGGCCAGCTCGCACGCGCGCAGGTTCAGCTCAATGACTTTCTTCTTGCCGTAGAAGATGTCTTCTAAAGCGCGCTCTAAGAGTTTTATGTCATAGCCGACAAGGGCACATGACGCCGCGACGCCCATCGTATTGGCCAAGCGCTTGGCTTGGGCAAGCTGCGGGGCCTGCCCGCCTGTCATCTTCTGTAAGAGTTCATCGTAGGGAATGGGATAGAGGCGCACGCCGCGCGCGTGCGCGTCCTGGAGCATCCCGCCCAAGGTCACGTCCAGATTCTTCGACTGAAGATATTTGTGAAGATCATGCCGTGCGCGGTGCTCCATCGTTGCGACTTTCTCAAGAGAGGTCTCGATAAGCTTCGGATCGTAGATGAGAGCGCCGCCAGGTTTAATGTCGAGAGCATGGAGGAAGACGGTCTCGGCATCGGCACTCACTACAATATCCGTATACGAGCGAGTCGAGCGGACAGGGCGATCGCTCACCATGACTTGATAGTAACTGTGCTCGCCCATGATGTTGCTGTAGTATTCGCGCTGGCCGTAGACGTACAGCCCGCCGAAGGCACACGCCTTGGCGAAGAGATTGGCTGCGGAATCAACCCCGCTCCCCTGCGCGCCCCCGACAAGCCATGCTAAATGATTCTTCTGATGCATACCACGACTCATCTCCTATAAAAACAGACTCGGACAATCCCCGTTAAGATACTGAAATTGCGAGGTCGGTGCAACCGCGCACAAATAAAAGAGCCACGGGAGTTCCCCGTGGCTTGGCCTTCTTCTGTCTCGCTAGAGACTCACTGCATCGCGCTCGCTCCGGTGACGACCATGAGCTTCGCTTCGACTGTGGTCGTCTCTTCCCCAACGTCGAACGCCAGCGCGCGCACCACCCCGCTGATCGGTGCACGGACTTCGAGCTTCTTCAGCTCGGCTTGGAGCTTCTCGCGGTCCTTGAGGGTCTTGGCTCGCGCGATCTCGCTCATAAGTTGCTCGAAGCGCACTTGATCTTTGATCGCCAGCAGCGCCCCTTCGGCGACCATCATCCCCTGGGTGACGAAGAGCCGGCTTGATCCGTTGACAAGCTCGAAGCGCACCGAGACCAACAGCGGTTCTGGCTCTTTCTCCGTGCGGTCTACCGAGACCGTCTCACGAGTGATGACGCGCTCTTCGAGCTCGACTTGGCGGCTCTTGCCCGCGATCAGGACCCCTTGACGAACCCATTGGAAGTCCGTCACAGCAATTCCCATGGAATCAGCAGTCACGGTCAGGCGCACCTTCTCGCCCGGCCCGACACGCCCATTCGTCAGAACTAAGAGATTGCTCTTGAGCACAGACATTGTGCTCTTGAACGGCTCGACCTTGACAAAGTGTGTTGGGATCTTCTTGAACTCGATCTGGAGGCCGTCGGCTTCCACACCCGTGTCGTTGGTGAAGGTGAGCGTCAGTTGTTTGCCTGGCTGCTCGCCGATGCCTGCAGAGACAGCACTATCGCTATGCGATTGGTTGACCAAGATTGGTCCCGCGGCCATGAGCGCCATTACTGGCAGAGCCAGCGCCATCACACGCACGATCTTCTTGCCCGTCATCGTGCTCACCCCTTTCGTGGGAGAGATGGACAGAATATATAACCCCCAAGAACGAGAGGAGTTTCACCCCCTTTGCAGACTTCACGAGTCTGCTTTAGAATAAACTTATCTCTAGCTTGTAAAGGAGGAAGCTCCCATGTCCGTCCAGCTCAATCACAAAGCTCCAGACTTCACCACGAAAGCCTGCGATGGCGAGAAGATCGAGGACTTTACGCTCAGCAAAGAGCTGGGGAAGGAGAATATTGTCCTAGCGTTCTTCCCCTTGGCGTTCAGCCCCGTCTGCACCACGGAGATGTGCTCGTTCCGCGATAGCATGGCGCAGTTTAACTCTCTCAAAGCCCGCGTCTTTGGGATCAGCGTCGACAGCCCATTTACCCTCAATGCGTTCATCAAAGCAAATAACTTACAATTTAAGCTGCTCACGGATTTCAATAAGGAGATCAGTCGGGCCTACGGGGTCCTTCACGAAGACCTCATGGGGCTGAAGGGGGTTGCCAAGCGCAGCGTCTTCGTCTTAGACAAGAACGGAGTCGTGCGCTACCGATGGGTGAGCGACGATCCCCGACAGCTCCCGGACTTTGAGGCGATTCGCACAGCTTTACAGGGGCTATCGTGAAAATCCGCTTAGATTCAGAATTATATAGCTCTTGACAACCGGGACGGTCTGTGCTATAATGCAAGCACTCCTCAAGGAAGATCGCTCTTTGACAAGTGGATAGCATGCAGCAAGGCGTTGCTTCTTTCGACCCCGAAAGAAGCAGGGAATCTATCGCCCGATAGATTCCACCTTGAGTTAACGGATTCACTAGAGGGTATGATCCCGGCTCAGGGTGAACGCTGGCGGCGCGCCTAACACATGCAAGTCGTGCGACGGCACCTGGGGGCAACCCTGGGTGTACGGAGCGGCAAACGGGTGAGTAACACGTAGCTAACCTGCCTCCGCGACGGGGATAACAGCTCGAAAGGGCTGCTAATACCCGATATGCTCACGGGGGTTCGCCCTCGCGAGGAAAGCTCCCGCAAGGGAG
This sequence comes from Candidatus Bipolaricaulota bacterium, assembly GCA_030550495.1. Lineage (GTDB taxonomy): Bacteria > Bipolaricaulota > Bipolaricaulia > RBG-16-55-9 > DRXL01 > JANXCC01. The sequence goes on from JAUQPG010000001.1 coordinate 10,945, forward strand.
CGCGCGGAGAGGGGGCTGCGGCCTATCAGCTTGTTGGTGGGGTAACGGCCCACCAAGGCGATGACGGGTAGGGGGCGTGAGAGCGTGGCCCCCCACATGGGGACTGAGACACGGCCCTGACTCCTACGGGAGGCAGCAGTGGGGAATCTTCGGCAATGGGCGCAAGCCTGACCGAGCGACGCCGCGTGGGGGATGAAGGCCTTCGGGTTGTAAACCCCTTTTCAGGGGGACGAATAAGTCCGGGAGGCAATGCCCGGATGATGACGGTACCCCTGGAATAAGCCACGGCTAACTCTGTGCCAGCAGCCGCGGTAAGACAGAGGTGGCGAGCGTTACCCGGATTCACTGGGCGTAAAGGGTGCGTAGGCGGTTGCGTGTGTCGTTGGTGAAATCTCCCTGCTCAACGGGGAGAGGTCTAACGAAACTACGCAGCTGGAGGGCCGGAGAGGGAGGCGGAACTTCCGGAGTAGCGGTGAAATGCGTAGATACCGGAAGGTACCTCAATAGCGAAGGCAGCCTCCTGGCCGGTTCCTGACGCTGAGGCACGAAAGCGTGGGGAGCAAACCGGATTAGATACCCGGGTAGTCCACGCCCTAAACGATGCCGACTAGGTGTTGGCCCCTCTAATTTGGGCCAGTGCCGCAGCTAACGCGGTAAGTCGGCCGCCTGGGGTGTACGGCCGCAAGGTTGAAACTCAAGGGAATTGACGGGAGCCCGCACAAGCGGTGGAGCACGTGGTTCAATTCGATGGTAAGCGAAGAACCTTACCAGGGCTTGACATGCCCGTAGTAGGACCCCGAAAGGGGAACGAGCCTCTGGAGAGATCCAGAGGCAGCGGGCACAGGTGCTGCATGGCTGTCGTCAGCTCGTGCCGTGGGGCGTCGGGTTAAGTCCCATAACGAGCGCAACCCCTACCCCTAGTTGCCATCAGGTCATGCTGGGCACTCTAGGGGAACTGCCGGTGAATAGCCGGAGGAAGGAGGGGATGACGTCAAGTCAGCATGGCCCTTATGTCCTGGGCGACACACGTGCTACAATGGGCGGTACAAAGGGTCGCGAACCCGCAAGGGGGAGCCAATCCCAAAAAGCCGCCCTCAGTTCGGATTGAGGTCTGCAACCCGACCTCATGAAGCTGGAATCGCTAGTAATCGCGGATCAGCCACGCCGCGGTGAATACGTACTCGGGCTTTGTACACACCGCCCGTCACACCAGCCGAGCGGGAGCGGCTCGAAGTCCCGCAAGGGCCGAAGGTCGCTTTCGTGAGGGGGGTGAAGTCGTAACAAGGTAGCCGTACGGGAACGTGCGGCTGGATCACCTCCTTTCTAAGGAGCCTTTCGCATAGGGGTTAAGACCCCTAGCGTGCGGTCTTCCTTGAGCGCGCTTTGCTCATGCTATCCAAGCTTGTCATTCTCTCTTTTTATTTTTTTATGGTCTTTTGTCCCCTCCTTTAGTGATGGCAGTCGTCCCCAAAGTGCGCCCTCGGCTGTTGCTCGCGTCACGAACCCCCCTCAGCCATTCTACCAGAGGTCCTTTTAGCTCGTATCTATACCCCTTAGAGTAAGAGCATCCAAGAGCATAAGCGCTCTCAGAGAGGGTAAAGAGACTATGGTGAATCACTTTACGATGCTGAGCATGACCGGGCACCAGCCCAACGGACAACAGATCACGGAAGCACTGAACGAGATCGTCGAATCGACCAGCGGACGGTTTTACAAGAAGGGCGAGGTCATCTATCAGCCGGGCGACGTCGACGACCGTGTCTACTATATTAAAGACGGCAAAGTGAAGTTAGCCTACCTAGACGAGAGCGGGCGCAAGTTGACGTTGGCGATCTTGGGAGCGGGTGAGATCTTTGGCGAGATGGTCTTAATTGGGGTGAAGCGGCGCGAGCACCTCGCCCAGGTGCTGCAAGATGCGATCATCCATCCCATTGAACGCGAGAAGTTCTTCTATCTGCTGGAGCGCAAGCCCTGGCTTGCTTTAGAGATCATTCAGCTCTTTGGCAAGCGGGCACGCGACTTAGAGCAAAAGCTCGAAGATCTCGTCTTTAAAGACATCACGACGCGGCTGTCGCGGCAACTGCTGAGACTCATCGAGGAGCACGGTGAGCAGACCCCCGAAGGGACGCAGATCAGCTTCAAGATCACTCACAAAGAGTTAGCTGATCTGATCGGGTCTGCCCGTGAGAACACGACAAGCGCCCTCAATCGCTTAGCCAAAGAGGGCATCTTAGACAAGAAGCGCTACTATATCATCATCAAGGACGAAGAGAAGCTGAAGGAGAAGAGCGGGACGCTCTAAGGCCTTCTGAGTGCCTCAAGCAACGCCTTGGCTTGGGTGATCGTCTGCACGATAGCCGACAGTGGTGCTCCACGGGTAAGCAACGCTTCTAACATTGAAAGTCTATTGTTAAACTGCTCTCGCACGCCCTGTTTGGCTAATGCTTCCGCAAGAGCGCTCTGCGCAAAGACGCTCTGAAAATCTCTTAGTTGGCGCAGTGCCAGCGCCGTCTGTTCTTGCCCAGCTAAATATTCGATTCCCTGTAAGAGCGCGATAGCATTGAACGCCTCCCCCACAACCCCAGAGAGCTCTTCTATCGTTGGGATAGAAGACTGAGCTGCTGCGGGCAGCCCTTGCTCTGCTGTAGAAGAACTCGCTGCAGGGCCGACGATGATCCGCCCGACCATCCCCTGTTGCTCATACAGCGCACAGAAATAGTCATAGACTCCGGGGAGAGAAAAGACATACGAATATGACTGACCAATTTGAGTCATCAGTCCAGAATTCCACGGCCTTGCTCCAGCAGGGATGCGCAGGGGGCGATCCTGACTTGGATGATATGCCGTCACGGTGTGCCCGTTACTAGCTTCAGTGTAGCATATTTTCTCTGGATCGCCAATCAATTATAATAGCGTTGGTATGAGTTCTGACAGAGAGCGGCTCTATCCCACGCGCCCCATTGTGGGAGTGAGCATCTTAGCCTTCAAAGATGGAAAGATTTTACTGGTGCGCCGAGGACATGAGCCGCGCAAGGGCCAGTGGAGCCTCCCCGGCGGGGTCGTCGAGCTGGGGGAAACTATCCGCGACGCTGCCATCAGAGAAATTCGCGAAGAGTGCCACGTTGAGATCGAGATCATAAAGATTCTCGATGTCTTAGACAGAATCTTTCGCGATGCCGAGGGGCGTGTGCAGTATCACTACGTCTTAGTAGTGCTTTTGGCGCGCTATAAGTCCGGGGAGCTCCAAGCTGATTCCGATATCGAAGCTGCAAGCTGGGTTGATGTGAGCAAGCTTGCCGACTACGATCTGGTTCAAGATCAACGAGAGCTTATCCAGCGAGCACAAGAAGAACTATGAGCACGCCAAGGCCGTTGTACTCCAAAGACGCTGCCGCAGCTCTCACGCAGCGCGAACGCGCGCACCAACGACTGCACGAGCGGATTCGACTCGTCTTAGATCGCTTGGGAGAGTGCGAGTCTTTTTTAGACATCGGCTGCGGCTCGGGGCAGTATCTACGAGCCGTCGCGGCACACGGCGTGCCGCACATCGTCGGTATTGACGAATCTTCGGATCGGCTTGACGAAGCGCGTCGCGCCTGCCCTCACGCCGAGCTCTATATCGCTCGTGCTGACGAGCTGCCCTTCGCTGATCGAAGCTTTGACGTCGTGCTTGCGGCGCAAGTCTTGCATGAGATTGCCATCTTTGGCAGACCCGGCGAGCTTCTCCAAGTCCTTCGCGAGATCCGGCGCGTTCTGAGGCCCAACGGTCGGTTCATTGCGCTTGACCATCTCGATCCCGGTCCAGGGCAGGTGCGCGTGCGTCTTCCCCAGCCCGTGCGCTCCCAGCTCGACTACTTCGCGCAACGCTATCAGTTCAGAAGAATCTCTGTAGAGGAGTACGGCGACGGCACGCTCTGGCTCTCCCGACGCGACTTACAAGATTTCGTCACGAAGATCTGGGCGCTCGGCACAGCGATAGAAGCCCTAGAGATGCGCGAGACGCACTGCCCCTTCGGGCGCGAGCAGATAGAAACTCTTCTCAAAGAAGCGCACTTCAGTTTGAGAGAGTGGCTTGCTTTCGAAGAGATCTCCGAAGATCTCAAAGAGCACGGGATCGAACTGATCGAGGGCACAAGCTGGCCGAGAAAATTTCTCTGCGTCGCTATTCCCTTTCCCTGCGGGAGAAGGGAGTCCGCCCCCACCTCCTCCGCCGCCTCCACCTGTGCAGTGATATAATTAGGCTAAAAGCAGGGGTGATACAAGATGCTTCTCAGATATATAGCAGCAGTAGTGAGTCTGGCCTTAGGGCTCTTGGCCGTGAGCGATGAGGTCCCAGGGAGATGGGCGCAGGGAGGTTGGGATCGGACATTTGGGGGGCCTAAGGATGATCATGGCTACTCAGTCCGACAGACCTCTGATGGGGGCTTCATCTTGGTAGGGGAGACAAAGTCTTTTGGTGCGGGGGACTTTGACCTATGGCTGATCAAGACCGATGCCAAGGGCAACATGGTGTGGAATCGCACCTTCGGCGGTGAGGACTGGGATTACGGCTACTCAGTCCAACAGACTTCCGACGGAGGCTTCATCTTGCTAGGTGGGACAAGGTCTTTTGGAGTAGGGGGGTGGGACCTGTGGCTGATCAAGACCGATGGCGAAGGCCACATGCTCTGGCAACGCACCTTCGGTGGGGAGGGCGATGATGGTGGTGTATCAGTCCAGCAGACCTCGGACGGAGGGTTCATCTTGCTGGGAGTTACGGAGCCTCCTTTGGGAGGCTCTGACTTTTGGCTGATCAAGACCGATGCCGAGGGCAGGTAAAGAACAAGGTAAATTACTCGTGCCTCCTCACTTTTGGTCCCTGGGGAGTATCTATGACCTCATAGCCTAACTGGGCGATCTTCGCCCGCAGGGCGTCGGCTTCTGTGAAGTTCTTTGCTTTGCGCGCGGCCTCACGCTGCGTCAGCAGCTCGCGCACCTCTGGAGGAACTTCTATAGGCTCTTCAGCACGCACCTCGCTGAGCTTCAACCCGAAGACGCGATCAAAATCGAAAAGCGTTGCTAGCTTGTCCGAAGGGTTCTGGTGCGAGCGCACAAAGTCCCACACCACCCCTAGGGCTTGAGGAATGTTCAGATCATCGTTGATTGCCTCAAGAAACTCCCTATGCACATCCGGGGGAATCTTCCCCTGGGCAGGATCGCCTCCGAGAGAGCGGGCGTTGCGCACGTGCTCTCTTAGCCTCTCCAAAGCTGTCTGCGCTCCTTCGAGCGCCTGCCACGTGAAGTTGAGCTGCACGCGATAGTGCGTATTCAAGCAGAGATACCGAAACGCCAAGGGGTCATACCCACGTTTGATGAGATCGTCTAAGAGATAGGCATTGCCCTCGGACTTGCCCATGCGCCGCCCCTCGACGGTCATAAACTCTCCATGCAGCCAGAAGTTTGCCATCTTGACGCCTTCAGCGGCTTCGCTCTGGGCGATCTCGTTTGGGTGATGAGTATAGATGTGATCGACGCCACCGCAGTGAATATCGAAGGGCTGGCCCAAGTATTTTGTGCTCATGGCGCTGCACTCGATGTGCCAGCCGGGAAAGCCCACGCCCCAGGGGCTCTCCCACTCCATCTGGCGCTTCTTATCTTTTGGAGAGAACTTCCATAGAGCAAAATCTGCGGGGTTGCGCTTTTCGGGATTGACTTCGACGCGCGCCCCTGCTTTCTTTTCTGCTAAGTCCTGACCCGCTAGCTCCCCATAGCGGGGAAACTTGGAGACGTCAAAGTAGATCCCATCCGAAGTGCGATACGTGTAGCCCTTCTCTTCGAGCTTCTTGATCAGCGCGATCTGATCGGCAATGTGTTCGGTGGCCTTGGGCACGATATGGGGGCGCAAGATATTTAAGCGCTCCGTATCGCGGAAGAACGCTTGGGTATAGAACTCCGCGATCTCCCACGCGTTCTTGCCCGCGCGCCTAGCGCTCGCTTCGACTTTATCTTCGCCTTCGTCAGCATCGCTGGTGAGATGCCCCACGTCAGTAATGTTCATCACGTGCTTGACTTTGTAGCCGTTATACTCGAGCACGCGGCGCAAGATATCTTCAAAGATATATGTTCTCAAATTCCCAATATGAGCGTAATCGTAGACCGTCGGGCCGCACGTGTAGATGCGGACTTCATTGTCTTTGAGGGGCTGGAACTCTTCCTTACGCCGGCCAAGCGTGTTAAAGAGTTTGAGCGTCGCCATAGTGTAAAGAATTTACCCTAAGAGTGAAGGGTTCGCAACGTCACTGCCAACAGCTCGCCCCGGCGCATCTCTTGAGCCTAGCTAGTTGCTCAGACAATCTTGCTAGCAGAGCAGGGTCGGCTATAGCGTGTAGGCTTTCGAGCTGATAAGGGTCAGCGTTCAGATCATACAACTCACGCTCGCCTGTCACGTATTCGACGTAGAGATAATCTTTCGTACGAATCGCCGCAAACTCTGGGATCGCCCATTGGTGCGCGTGCTCCAGCTCCATCGGATCGGGTGGCTCCAGCACGCCCTCTGTGGCAAGCAGCGCGCCTCCGCGCGACTGGTTCCAGTGCTCGATTAAAAAGCCCTGACGCCACGCGTCTGACGTAGGCGGGTTCTCTCTTAATAACAGCACGAGCGAGCGCCCGTCCACAAAATCCGGGATCGGTGCTCCCGCAAGCTCAGCAAACGTCGGGGCAAGATCTATATTTCCCGTCAAGTGCTCAAGCACGCGCCCAGCAGGCACTCCTGGCCCACGCACCAGCAGCATCACCCGAATGTCTTCTTCATACGCTGTTTGTTTGCCCGGGGTGAGCCGATGCTCCCCCATATGAAAGCCGTTGTCTGACGTAAAAAATATATATGTGTTCTCAAGCTGCCCCACAGCGCGAAGCGTCTCAATTATGAGCGAGAGCATCTCGTCCACGGCTTGCAGAGACTGTAATCTCTTGCGATAGAAGTCCTGCATCTGGGCGATCTGATTTTCATTCAAGAGAGGACGATTGCGGATGAAGCTGGGCTTGTCGCTGACGTCAGCTTCGTTGAACGACGGCGGTCGGGGCAGTTGTGCGTCAGCGAAGAGCTGGGCATGACGCAGCGCGGGCGTTGCCGGCGAATGGGGCACATAGAGAGCTATGTGCATGAAAAACGGTTGGCCCTCAGACGCTGCACGTCTAATAAAGCCTACAGATTTACGTGCGACGACATCGGTGAGATAGTCTTCGGCGCGACTGCCGTAGAGCACGAGCTTGCCGTTCTCGTTCATCACGTAATTGAAGTTCGAGTACGGGTTGCCTGCGGCTGGGCTGTACCATTCGTTCCAGCCTGGTGGCACATGGGTTAAGAGCACGCCTGAGGGATAGCCATTGAGGTATTTCCCAAGGTAACACGTGCGATAGCCGACGCTCTGCAGCCATGTTGCGATCGTCGAGTTCTCATGGCCTAGAGCATAAAACTTCTGAAAGCCTCCGCGTGGGGGGAGGTTCGTCAAGATCTGGGTGTTATGGGCGTATTGCCCACGTAAGATATTTGCCCGCGACGGACAACAGAGCGAAACATTCACAAAGAAATTTACAAATGTCGTGCCCTGGGTGACAAGAAAAGACTTCACGGTGGGCATGAACTCCACTAGATTGGCATCAAGATCATCGACTAAAATAAAGATGACATTGAGCTTGAGCTGTTGAGATGCTTGGAAGCGCATCGTGTCCGTCACCAGCAGAAGCACGGTTGCCAAACCGAGAGACAATAGAACTCTGATATACAAGCGCATAGCGTTCACCATGGAAAGACAGTCTATCTCACTACAGCATCGTGATGCAAGTGCGTGGATGTTGACGAGCTCGCCAAGCGCTGATTAAGATAGCCCTAATGAAATTCTTAGAATCCCTGGGGGTGCGTCTGCAGAAGGTCCTCCGGCTTGAGCAGCGCACCCATTATCAAGATCGAGCAGTCCTTGGGGGATTAGAGAGCTTTATCGAGACGTGCGCGCAGGAGCTGAGCGCATTCCAGCCTGAGATCGCTCAGCGATTACAGAAGCTGGTGCGCGGCTATGCCCTCAAACCCCCGGAGGCGCGGCGTGCGGTGGTGCGCGAGTTAGAAGACTGCGTCAGGGAATTAGAGGCCCTCACCCCCAGCCCCTCTCCCGTCGAACGGGAGAGGGGTGCCGAAGGCGGGGTAAGGGCCCCCGTGCGCTTTGCCAAGGGCGTCGGACCCCAGCGAGAGAAGCTCCTCCAGAAGCTCGGCATCTCCACTATTGAAGATCTGCTCACCTACTTTCCTAGGCGTATCGAAGACCGTCGCCCAACGAAGAAGATCGTGCAGCTGCGCCACGGCGACAAAGTCACGGTCAAAGGGCGCGTGCGCGCCATAGATGTCATCAAACCCAGAAATAATCTTGAGATCGTGAAAGCTGCCATTCAAGACAATACCGGGATTCTCTATGCCGTCTGGTTCAACCAACCCTGGCTGAAGAATCAACTTATTCAGGGAGAGCTGATCGCGCTCTACGGGACCGTTGAGATCTCCCACGGTCAGATTCAGATGAGCAACCCTGTCTGGGAGCCAGCAGCGAAAAACTTTCTCACCGGGCGCTTGGTGCCCGTCTACCCCGCCACCGAAGGGCTGAAGCCATCGTTACTGTACAGACTAATCCAGAACAATCTCGCGCTCTATCGTCCAACGCTCGTTGACTTGATCCCGGAAGAGATTCGGCTCCGACACGGGCTCTTGCCGCGCGCGGAGGCATTCGAAAAGATTCATTTTCCCCAGACAGTGGAAGAGTATCAGAAAGCGCATGACACGCTTGCGTTTGAAGAGCTCTTTCTCTTTCAGATCGGGGTTGCTCTGGAGAAGCAGAAGCTCGGCGAGCGCCCTGGGCGCAGCTTGACGATCTCGGATGAACGTCTCGAAGAGTTTCTTGGTGCGCTGCCGTTTCGGCTCACCCGTGCCCAGGAGCGTGCTCTGGCAGAGATTCGCGCCGATTTAGCAGCCCCCAAGCCCATGAACAGACTGCTGCAAGGGGACGTTGGCTCCGGCAAGACCGTCGTCGCGACGGCCGCGTGTCTCATTGCTGTTGAGTCGGGCTACCAAGCCGCGTTCATGGCCCCAACGGAGATCTTAGCCCAGCAGCACTTCCGCAAGATCACAGAGCTGCTCGCGCGCCTGAGCCAGCCCCCCAAGACCGTCATGCTCATCGGAAGCCTCCCAGAGCGCGAGAAAGATTTCTTGCGCGCGGCGATCCGTCGCGGCGACATCGACCTGGTCATCGGCACGCACGCGCTCATCCAGGAGGACTTGCAGTTTAAGAACCTTGGGCTCGCCGTGATCGATGAGCAGCATAGGTTTGGGGTGATCCAGCGCGCCCAGCTCGAGCAAAAGGGCGAAAATCTCGATATCTTGGTGATGAGCGCCACGCCCATCCCCAGAACGATCACGCTGACGCTCTATGGGCAGTTTGAGATCTCGATCTTAGATGAGCTGCCCTTTGCCAAAGACATTCAGACGTTCTGGGTCTCTGAAGACAAGCGCGACCAAGTCTATGAATTTGTGGCCCAGCAAGTACGGCAAGGGGCGCAAGCCTACGTCGTCTTCCCGTTGATCGAAGAGTCTGAAGAGCTTGACCTCAAGGCTGCGGTCCAAGGCAAGGAAGAGCTTGAGCGCACGTTCTTGCGAGGATTTCGGGTGGGGCTCCTGCATGGGCGCATGAGCGAGAGCGAAAAGCAATCCGTCATGAGACAACTAGTCAACAGAGAATTAGATGTCCTGGTGAGCACGACGATTATCGAAGTGGGGATCGATGTGCCCAGCGCGACGGTGATGGTCATTGAGCACGCTGACAGATTCGGGCTGGCGCAGCTCCATCAATTGCGGGGGCGGATCGGACGCGCCGGGGACAAATCATACTGTTTTGCGATAGCCACCCCGCGCACGGAGGACGCCCAGCGTCGCCTTGAAGTTTTTCAAAGCACGCTCGACGGCTTCCAGATCGCTGAAGAAGACTTGAAGATTCGCGGGCCTGGGGATATGCTCGGCGTAGCGCAGCATGGGCTGGACAGCACATTTAAAGTCGCTGATCTGATAGCAGACTTAGATCTGATGAAAGCCGCGCGAGACGAGGCGTTTCGGCTGATCGCGCAGGATCCCGATCATCCGCTGATCGCAGAGTTCCGCAGACGATTCGGCGACAAATTTGCGTTGACGCGAGTATAATGACGCTATGATTACGCGCGATGAAGTGCTCCATATCGCCAAGCTGGCCAAGCTCAAGCTCAGCGAGGACGAAGTAGAGCTCTTTCAAGAGCAGCTGGGGCGCATTCTCGAGTATTTCAAGCAATTAGAGAGGCTCGACACGGAGCACGTCCCACCCATGAAGCACGTTCTCAATGTGCACACGGTCTTGCGGGCAGATGAGCCGCGCTCGTCGGTCTCAGCTGAAGAAGCCCTGAAGAACGCGCCCAAGCGTCGGGATAATTACTTTGTCGTCCCTAAGGTTGTGGAGAAGACCTGAACGCGCCGCGACGCAATGTTATTATCATAGCGATCAGGTTCAAAGCGCAGTGCTGGGTCGCGCAAGAGTCTGATGGGGTCTTGGAGATGGCGCACGCGCACTAAGAGCATTGCGTCAGGAGTTGCCACCGGCGGCACCCACAAGAACGTCACCGTTGCTGAGCCGTTCGCGGGAATAGAGACAAAGTGTCGAAATGTCGGGGCAGTGAGCGGATCGCCGTCGTCATCTATAGGCTGCCAGCCCTCCGGCCACGCAGAGAGATCGAGCTGTGAGTTATCGCGCCAATAGAGCTCGACGACAGCATTGGGCACGTCCGTCAGCCCGCGATTGTGTACCGTGACGTAGACGCGATTGACCGCGTTAGCGATAGCGTTCTCATGATCGTTCTCGCCGAAGGGCTCTTCGGTCGTATTGACGATCCCCAGCGGAGCGCCGTCCACGCGAATATCAGGGCTGAACCCGATCTCACCTGACGGGACACTGCCGTCGTCTCTAGGGCTATCACGCACGATCAGCTCTGGCAGAGCTTGCTCCAAGAGATAGAGCGCTGCCGGAAGATTCTCTTCAAACGTGGGACGGATCTGTTCTGGAGGAAGGACGAACCCTGGCTCGCTCCCTTGGGGGCGCAGCTCGATCACAAACGAAATCCCTCCGGTCTCGCTGTAGAACCAGTCGGTGGAGACGCCCGCTGCTGGATAGGGACACTCTAGGCTGATTTGGCACGCACGATAAGTTTGCCCATACACACTATAGATGAGCTTGGCCATCGTCTCGCCGATGCGGGCGTACTCGACGCTATCAGATGGGGGATCAAAACGCTTATCTTCGCTCAACGGGATGGGGGGCTCGAATGAGTAGCCCCACGGCCAGCCCACGATCTGCGAATAGCTGTGATAGTCAATAAACGCTTTGAACTGTCGCTGCGGGGCGAGCACGAGATCGCGAATCGCTTGGATTTCCGGTTCGGAGAACGGCTCCGGCCCACGGTATGTGAGACTCTGGGGGTTGCGGCTGCCGCCGGCGCGCGCATCCCATTGGAAGCTCCAATTTCTGTTCAGATCAACGCCGAAGATGCCGTTGCCCAAGTCTCGTCTGTTTTTGCGCCACAGCCGACAGAGCTGCTGCGGCGCTGTCGGGCACGGGTCGGATCGCGTATACTCGTGCCCGTCGGGGTTGACCATCGGGACGATCCAGATTTCTAAGTTGTCTATGAGTCTCTTGACGCGCTCGTCGGCCGCGTAATTTTGGGCTAAATGCTGTGCGATCAAAAACGGAACTTCGACGCCGATCCACTCGCGAGCGTGCTGGCCACCGATGAAGAGCGTTTCGGGTTCAGCAGGGTCTTCAGTAGAAACATCATCGCTGAGTTTAACGGCCCAGATCTCGCGCCCTTCGTGGCTTTGGCCGAGCGAGACGACCCGGACGATCTCAGGGTATTGCTCAGCAAGCGCGAAGAGATCGTCTTTGAGGGAACGAAACTCCCAGACGCCAAAGCCCGCAATATTCGTCGTTCCCGTGAAATCGTAGGCGTGATAGACAAGTGAGGGTGGGGGCTGCGTCTGGGCTGGCGGGCTGCTTACCAAGACAAAGAGCCCCAGTGCTGCTATGAGCACGAGCGCACGGCGCATAGACGAACCTCCTTTACTAATCTGTTAGGGGCGCACGGTCGTCCCAATCGGCTCCCCACGAATAATCTTCTCTAAATTCCCGGGCCGAAAGACATCAAAGACTTTGATAGTGATCTTGTTCTCCCGGCAGATCGTCAGCGCCGTCAGGTCCATCACGTTCAGGCGTTTCTCTATCGCTTCGTCTATAGTGAGTTCTCTGTAGAGCTTCGCTTTGGGATTCTTTTTCGGGTCGGCGCTGTAGACGCCAGGGACATCTGTCGCTTTCAGTAAGACTTTCGCGCCGATCTCGCTGGCCCGAATCGCCGCAGCAGTGTCGGTTGTGACAAACGGGTTGCCCGTCCCCCCAGCGAAGATCACGATCTTCTTCTCTGAAAGAGCGTGACGCGCACTGATGGGATCGAGGGGCTGGGCATACGCGACGGGGACTGCTGACTGTAAGATCACAGAAAGCCCCCTGCTCTCTAAGCTCTGGCGCAGGGCCATCCCATTTAAGACGGTCGCGAGCATCCCCATCTGGTCGGCGACAACTCTGTCAAAGTCCTTAAGCTGCGCCCCACGGATGAAGTTGCCCCCGCCCACAACGATAGCAAGCCGCACGCCAAGTCTGTGCGCAGCGCACAGCTGTCCCGCAATCGACTCTGTAGCGCAGGGGTCAATACCCGAAGATCCTAACGCTTCCCCGGAGAGCTTGAGCAAGAAGCTATTTTCCAACCTCAAATCGCGCGAATCTCCTCACCACGATCGTCTCTCCAACTTTGTTGGCCAGCTCACCCAAGATGTCCTCAATCGTTGTCTGGCCCGTCGGGTCTTTGACGAAGGGCTGCTTGATCAGGCACACTTGCTGGTAGAAATTCTTGAGCTTGCCCTCAACGATCTTCTCGATAACGTGAGGGGGTTTGCCCTCCTGCTCAGCCTGGTGGCGATAGATCTCCTTCTCGCGCTCCAGCACCTCGGGAGGCACGTCTTCGGGCTTGATATACTGCGGGGGGGGATAGGCCGCAGCAATGTGCATCGCTAAGTCTTTTAAGACCTCGCGGAACGCATCACTGTTAGCGACGAAGTCCGTCTGGCAGTCCATCTCGATTAAGACTCCTACGCGCCCATTGTGATGGATATAGGCTTCGACGCGCCCTTGGTTGGCCTCCCCGGTGCGCGAAGCAAAAAGCTCTTTCCCTTGCTCGCGCAAGATGAGCTTTGCTTTCTCGAGATCACCGTTGGCTTGCTGCAAGGCCTTCTTGCAGTCCAAGATGCCAACGCCCGTCTCCTCCCGCAGCTTCTTGACCAACTCATTGAAGGACGTTGTGCTCATGTGATGACACCCTCTTCGTTCTCTGGAATGGCCGGCTCACTAAGCTCTTGCGGGGCTATGAGAGTCTCTTCGGGTTTCTTTGGGGCCGCCGGGGCCTTGTCGGCGGAGCGCCCCTCGCGCCCTTCTAAGACCGCATCGGCAATGCGCGCCGTGATCAGCTTTGTCGCTTTAATAGCATCGTCGTTGCCGGGGATGGGATAGTCGATGGGATCGGGATCGCAGTTGGTGTCGACAATCGCGACCACGGGGATCCCCAAGAGCTTCGCCTCATGAATCGCGTTCTTCTCTAAGATCGTATCCACGACAAAGAGCACGCCCGGCAGTTCTGTCATCTCCCGAAGGCCCTCGAGGTTGCGCCGAAGCTTCATCAGTTCGCGGCGCCAGTGCTGGGCTTCCTTTGGGGGCATAGCGTCGAAGACCCCGTTGGCCTCCATCTCCTCCAGATCTTTCAGGCGTTGGATGCGCTTGCGGATCACTTCAAAATTCGTCAACGTCCCGCCCAGCCAGCGCTGGTTCACATAATGGGCGCCGCAGCGCTTGGCCTCCTCAGCAATAGTCTCCTGCACTTGGCGCTTGGTCCCCACAAAGAGCGCGTTCTTCCCCGAGGCCACTGTGTCCCGCACAAAGAGATACGCTTCTTCAAAGAGCCGAATAGTCTTCTCTAAGTCTATGATATGGATGCCCTTGCGCTCGGTGAAGATATACTCGCGCATCTTGGGGTTCCACTTGCGCACCCGGTGCCCAAAGTGCACCCCCGTCTCTAAGAGCTCTTTAATCGTTAGAAGCTCCACATTGCTTCCTCCTTTCTCCAAAGTTCCGAGCGTCTCTTCGATCTGGCGGAGAGCAGGGCAGACGAAGGGACGCGCTAACGGTCTTTTACTGTAGCACAAGACGCGCCAATCTGCAAGTCCCTGCCCGATCAGCTATAATCATCCAGGGGGATTGGACCGTGCCGGATGAGCTTACGCGACCGCTCCCGAAGAACCGCGAAGCCGAGCAAGTCGTTCTTGGCGCAGCGATGCTCGAGCCTGAGCACGTTGTCCCGCAACTTTTGCAAGCCCTCCAGCCTGACGATTTCTACTGGAGGGCCCATCAGATAATTTATAAAGTTATCTTAGAGCTCTTCGAGAGCGGCAAGCCCGCAGACCTGATCACCGTGGGCAATCGCCTTGACGAGCTGGATAAACTCGACGAGGTCGGCGGTCGCGCCTACCTAAGTGAGCTGCTCACCAAGGTCACCACCACCGCAAGCGTGCCCTACTACGCCGAGATCATCAAGAAGAAGGCTGTGCTGCGGGCGCTCATCGAAGCCGGTCATGAGATCGCTGAACTCGGCTTCAACGAAGAGCAGGAGCTTGAGCATCTTCTCGATGCCGCAGAGGAGAAGATCTTCCAGATCTCGCGCTTTCAACTTACTCACGACTTCCATCTCATTCGAGATTTTTTACACGAGCATCTAGAGCGGCTCGAGAAGCTCCAACGCGATCCCTCCCAACACGCTGTGACGGGCTTGCCCACCGGCTATAGGAGATTCGACGAGATGACGGCAGGGCTGCACCCATCAGACCTGATCGTGATCGCTGCGCGCCCCAGCATGGGGAAGACCTCGTTAGCGCTCTCGATCGGGCGCAATATGGCCTTGCGCTTTGGCAAATGTGTGGGGTTCTTTAGCCTGGAGATGACCAAAGAGCAGCTTCTTGAACGATTACTATGCGCCGAGGCGCGCATCAATCTCCACAGGTTGCGCGGGGGCTATCTGCAGACGGACTCCGAGTCCTGGCGCCGCCTCATTAACGCCGCTAGCAAGCTCCAGAACAGTAAAATTATCATCGACGATACGCCCAGCATCTCCGTGCTCGAACTGAAAGCCAAAGCGCGGCGCATGAAGTCCGAGCATAATCTCGACATACTCTTTGTCGATTACTTACAGTTGATCGAAGCAGGAACTCATGCCGACGTGCGCGAGCAAGAGGTCGCGTACATCGCGCGGTCGCTCAAGGCCTTAGCCCGTGAGCTCAATATTCCCGTAGTGGCGTTGTCGCAGCTGTCGCGCGCGCCGGAGCGCCCGCCGCGCCGACCGCGCTTGTCAGATCTCAGGGAATCTGGAGAGATCGAGCAGACCGCCGACGTCGTGCTCTTCTTATATCGCGAGGATGCGGGCGGCGAAGAGAGCTCCGACGAAGCAGAAGGCTCCTCCCCATTAGTCCACGAAACTGAGATTATCATTGGGAAGCAGCGTAATGGCCCAACAGGGTCGTTTACCCTGCTCTTCCATCGCGCCTACACCAGCTTTGAAGAGTACTACGTGGGCGAAGGAGAAGGGCCGCGGTTTTAAGCGAACTTGCCCAGCTCAAAAACAATCCGTTATAATTGCGGCAAATTACGTGGGAGGGTCTATGAACGGAGAGGCCTTACTCGAGGTGCGCGACCTGGTCAAAGACTTCGGTGGCCTGCGTGCCGTCAATAAGTGCTCTCTGTCGGTAAAACGCGGCACGATCACCGGGCTGATTGGGCCTAACGGCGCGGGCAAGACGACACTCTTTAATCTCATCACAGGCTTTTACAAGCCCGATGGCGGGCAGGTCATCTTTCGCGGGGAGGATATCACGGGGCTGCCGGCGCATCGCGTCTTCCACAAAGGGCTCTGTCGCACGTTCCAGATCCCTCGAGAGTTCAAGCAGATGACGGTCTTAGAGAATTTGATGCTCGTGCCGGCGGGGCAACGCGGGGAGAATCCCTTCTACTCATGGTTTCTGCCAGGGCTGGTGCGTCGCCAAGAGGCCGAGATCCGCGACAAAGCTCTCGCCGTGTTAGAGTTCGTCAATCTCATCCACTTAAAAGACGAGTACGCGGGGAACCTCTCTGGGGGGCAGAAGAAGTTATTAGAATTAGCGCGTACTTTGATGGCCGATCCCGTTATGGTGCTGCTCGATGAGCCCGGCGCAGGGGTCAACCCGACATTGATGAAGCAGCTCGTCGCGAATATTGAAAGGCTCTGCTACGAGCGCGGCGTGACGTTCTTATTAATCGAGCACGACATGGACCTGGTAATGAACTTGTGCAATCCCGTGATCGTGATGAGCAACGGCGAGAAGTTAGCCGAGGGCACGCCGCAGGAGATCCAGCGCGACGAGCGCGTCTTAGAAGCCTATCTGGGAAGCCAATATCGCGCTGTCATGACGGAGTGACCATGGCGCTGCTGGAAGCTCAAGGGATCGTCTCTGGCTACGGGGGCATGGAGATCTTGCATGGGGTCTCTGTGAGGGTCGAGCCGGGGCAGATCGTGACTATTATTGGGCCCAACGGCGCGGGCAAGAGCACTCTTTTAAAGGCGATCTTCGGGCTGCTCTGGGTCAAGGCGGGACGAGTCACGTTCAACGGCACGGATATCACCAACTGGAGCCCCGAGCGCATCGTGCGCCTGGGGATGTGTTTTGTGCCCCAGACGGAGAACGTCTTTCCGTCCTTGACGGTGCAAGAGAACTTTGAGATGGGGGCATTCATTCGCACAGACGACTATCGCGCGCGGATGGAGGAAGTATTCGAGCTCTTCCCAGACCTGAAGGCGCGGCGTCACGTGAAGGTCGGGGCGCTCTCTGGGGGGCAGCGCCAGATGGTGGCGCTAGGTCGGGCGCTCATGCTCGATCCTAAATTGCTGTTATTAGACGAGCCCAGTGCCGGCCTCGCTCCCAAGATGGTCGAGCTGATCTTCGAGCGCATCAGGGATATTAACAAGTCCGGGGTCGCTATCGTGATGGTCGAGCAGAACGCGCGCGAAGCCTTAAAGTTCTCGGATCGCGGCTATGTTCTTGCGGGCGGGGAGAATCGCTTTGAGGATACCGGCCCAGCTCTGTTGCAGAACGAAGAGATCGGGCGGCTCTATCTAGGGGGCTAAGAGATGCTCGAACTAACCGTCTACGGAATTATCTACGGGAGCATCATTGCTCTGGGGGCGATCGGGCTGACGTTGATTTACGGGATCTTACGATTTGCCAACTTTGCCCACGGGGATCTGATGAGCGTGGGCGCGTATATTGCGCTCTTTCTGCTCAATGTGCTCTTTCCCAGGCTCGGAATCCCCCAAGAGCGGTTCGGTGAGACGAGCTTTGGCTGGCCGTTGATCTTAGCCATGCCCATCTCGGCGGCGCTGACGGCGCTACTCGCGATCGCGCTCGATCAGCTGTTCTATCGTCCGCTGCGGGCACGCCGTGCTAGCGCTGTCATTCTAGCGATGGCCTCGCTGGGCGCGGCGTTCATCGTGCGCAATTTGATCTATATCTTCTGGGGGCCGGATAAGATCAGCTACTTTCCTGGGCTGTATCGTCCGGCATGGCAACTGCCTCTTGATATTCGCATCCGGCCCGATGAGCTCATCACCGTCGTGCTCGCGCTCTCGTTGGTGGCCTTAATCTATCTCTTCTTGCAGAAGACGAAGTTGGGCAAGGCCATGCGCGCCACCGCGGACAATCCCGATCTTGCCCGCGTGACGGGGATCAACATCGAGCAGGTGCGCGTGTGGACCTGGGGGATTGGGGCCGGGTTGGCAGCCGTTGCCGGGATCATGTACGGAGTGAACTCTTTGCTCTACCCAGAGATGGGCTGGGGATTTCTTCTGCCGCTCTTTGCCGCGGCGATCTTGGGGACAGTGGGGAATCCCTACGGGGCGCTTGCTGGAGGGCTGGTGATCGGGGTTGTGCAGCGCCTTTCGACAGCATGGCTCAACCCGGCTTATCAGCCGGCGGTCGCGTTTCTCGTCTTGATTATAGTTCTTCTGGTGCGCCCGCAAGGGATCTTTGGAGGGAGATCGTGATGGAGCTGACGCGCCTCATCGTAGCGGTGACCTTTGGAGTTCTAGGAGGATGGCTGTGTAGTTTCTTTGGGCGCTCAGGGACCATGCGCCTGGGGTTGGCCATCGTGGGTGGGATCCTTATAGGGGTGGCAATAGGCTTTGCTCCCAGGGAGTGGGTAGCGTACCTGTTGGCCCCAGTGATTACCGCTTGTCTGTATGCTATCTTGACGTTGGGGCTGAACGTTCAGTGGGGGCTGACCGGGCTGTTTAATATCGGGGTCGCGGCATTTTTCGCCGTTGGAGCTTTTACGTCAGCTCTGATCACCAAGCCTATGCCTACGGGGTTGGCTGCCGAGTATATCAAGCAGCTCTTTGGGTGGAATCTGCCCTTTCCCTTCGGGGTGCTGGGGGCGATAGTCGTCTGTGGGGTGATTGCCCTGCTGATTGGGCTGCTGACGCTGCGCCTGAGGGAAGACTATCTCGCCATTGCCACCATAGGGATTTCTGAATCCCTGAGGCTTGTCTTTCAGAACGAGCGATGGCTGGCCAACGGCCCGCAGCCGCTGGCGGGGATTCCCAAGCCCTTGTTTTGTCTGGTTGAAGACCCGCCCTGTCCGTGGTTACCCGGATTGCTGAAGGAGCTGCTGGCGCCGTTGGACTCACGAGACTACGACGTGATCCTGCTCGTGTTTCTTGTCTTGTCATTGATGGTGCTCTTCTGGCTGCTCCAGCGGGTGACGCAGTCACCGTGGGGGCGCGTGCTGCGTGCGATCCGCGAGGACGAAGCAGCTACGAGCGCGTTTGGCAAGAACGTCTTCGCGTTTAAAGTCCAAGCGTTCGTCTTGGGGGCGTGTGTGATGGGGATCGGGGGCGCTCTGTTCACGGCGTCGGTGAGCACCATTGACTTTGGGCTTTTCCATCCCATGAGCTATACGTTCATGGTCTGGGTGATGCTGATGGCGGGGGGCTCGGGCAACCACAAGGGCGCGGTCTTTGGCACGTTTGCCATCTGGGCCATCTGGATGGGCACGACGTTCCTAAGCGACAAACTAGTCCCCTTTGAGTTCAAGACCCAAGTCTTCTATGTGCGCTATCTGTTAGTTGGGGTGTTGCTCTTGGCGATCTTGCTCTTCCGGCCCCAGGGGATCTTGCCCGAAGAGAAGGGGCAGCAATAAAATCACAAGCGGGAGCCATATCGGCCCCCGCTCGCCAACTCCGTCCTTGAGAGGGAAGAGATCACTCTGGTGGAACTTGCTTGACTAGGGTGATCGTCTTGATCCCGCCCGGAGCATCTTTGTTGTACTGCCAGATCTCGATGGGCGAGACCACGTCGCCAGCGGCGTCGAAGTCCATGGCGCTGCCCGCGCCCTCATAATTGATATCTTGCTTCGCTTTGAGGGCATTGAGGGCTGCTACAAATCCCGCCACGCCGACGGCCGTACCCGGCGGATTGCACACGGGACGCAGATTATCGCGCACTACTACGCCCGTGATATCCTTGACCCCTTCAGCTATGGCTTTAGCCGCTGCCAAGCCGAGAGCTGCCACCGCATCGTAAGTCGTATCAATGTACGGGATCGGCGGGATGTCGCCGTAGACCTTCTTGAACTCTTCCTCGAACTTCTTGGCGTTGGGGTTCTCCGGATCGGCCGCAGCGACCGTTCCGTAGAAGCCGTGCAGGATATCAAAGCCCAGCACCTTGATCATGTCTGCGGACTTCGTGCCGTCCACAAACAAGAAGCTCTTGTACTTGAAGACTTCAACAGCTTCTTTGATATAGACGTTAGCATGGCCAGGGTAGCTGATGGCTACTAAGACATCGGGCTTGCCCTCCAGGGCCTTGCGCAACTCGGCGGCATAGCTGGGGGCGACCTCCTCTGCGTGCGGTACCTGCGCGAGCACCTTGCCACCGCGCTTCTCAAACGACTTGGCAAAGCGGTCGCTCAAGCCCTGGCCATATGCGTTATTGACATACAAGGTGGCAGCTGTCCTATACTTGACCGGCACCTCTTTGATCTCCCCCGCGGCGAGCATCGCCAGCACGACCCCTTGCAACGCATCCGAAGCCGTCGAGCGGAAGAGAAAGTCATCGTCGGGCTCGACCGTCAGCAGCGGCGACGTGGAAGCCGGCGAGATCTGTGGAACTTTGAAGGGCTTAGAGACTTCGCGAGCGATCGCGAGCGAGGCGCTGCTGGCTAGGCCTCCGACCAAGCCGACAGCTTTATCTACCGTAACGAGCTTCTTGGCGCGATCCACGACTTGCTGGAAGTTGGGGAAGCCGGGGTCCTCGTGGACGAGCTTGACAATTGGGCCGCCAAGGACTGCTTGCGTAGCCTCATTCAGGTGCTTCGCCGCGAGATCCGCGCCCTTGCGCTCCGCCGGCCCGAACTCCGCTAACGGGCCCGAAGAGTCGAGCAGCGTCCCGATCGTCACGACCGGAGGCGGTTGCGCGAAGATCGGCCCGCGCAAGACCCCGCTCAGCGTCATCGTGCCAACAGCAAGCCCCATCCCCTTTAAGAACGTGCGGCGTTTGATGGCTTTCATAGTTATGAAAAGCACCTCCCTAACGTTTTGGTGTTATGTGCCGTCGAGTGCCCTAAGAGTCTTACACCAAGAATCCTCCATTATGCGCTGTAGGGAATCACCTCCTGTCACAGCATTTTAGCAAACTTACCTAGTTTGGTTTGGCACTCGACAGCCTTAGTATTAGGCGCATTATAGCATTGAGGCCCTCTCTAAGTCAAGATCCTCTTGCTTTTGCTTATATTCAGGGAAATTGCGAGCAAACCGTCTGCATTGTCTTGTTGTACTTAGCAATTTGCTCGTCGCCTCTGCTTTGTGCTATGCTACTTACTGGTGATGGTGTGAAGCACCCCGCTGAGATTGAAGCATTGGTGCGCCGGCTGCTTGCCCGTATTGGGGAAGACCCGGATCGCGAGGGCTTACGCGAAACTCCTCGGCGCTTCGTTGAGATGCTCGAATCGCTCACGGCGGGGTATCGCCAAGACCCCAAGGAACTGATCGCCGGGGCGATCTTCCCCGTCAAGCACGACCAGATGATCGTCGTCAAAGATATTCTGTTTTACAGTCTCTGTGAGCATCATATACTGCCATTCCTTGGGAGAGCGCACGTCGGCTATATTCCCGACGGAAGAGTGATCGGCATGAGCAAGATCCCCCAGATCGTCGAACATTTCTCGAAGAAGCTCCAGATCCAGGAGCGCATGAGTGAAGAGATTGCTGACTTCTTGATGGATGCGCTCACGCCAAAGGGAGTCGGCGTCGTTATTGAAGGCTTTCACTTGTGTATGGCCATGAGAGAGCTTCAGAAGGACGCTCATCTTGTGACCAGCGCGGTGAAGGGGATCTTCAGAAGGGACCCGCGCACCCGCGCTGAATTTATGCAGCTTATCGGGCGACGGTAGGAGTTCGCTTATGAGACGCCGAAGCGCAGATTGCAGGGGTATAAACATCAGGCTGGATCAAAATCCCTTGTGAGAGTCAGCACTCGTCTTCAAGGAGTATGAAATTATAAACTCTACTAACACCCCGCTGAAATCCTTGGGCGGCCCCGCGACTCTTTCAGAAAAATGCTCCCACGCCCCAGACCACGGCGCCCAAATATACCCTACAGAAACGCGCAGCGTGATCACATCAGCCAGCACGAACTCGATCCCAACGCGAGGCACTATCGAGAGAAAGATTCGTCTCAAGAGTGTGTCGTGCGCCGCCTGCAAGACAGACTCAAAATTCTCTTCCGTGAGAGCGCGCTGGCCTAATAGCAATGTTGCCGTGCCCACGCCAACACCGCCGCTCACAAAGCCGCGCAGTGCCGGCACGCGCTCCGAGAGCGGCCAGCGCCTATCGAGAAACGCGCTGAAATAGAAGAGCGTCAGCCGCACGCGCCGCGAGCCATGCTCTGCACCACTAGAGCCCTCGGCGAGGGTCAACCCCAACGGGAGCCATTCGACCGCGCGCACGCGCGTCCAACTGCCCGTCATGGTGATGGACGCAGAGATCTTAGGAAAGCCATTCTTCTCTAAAAGCTCGTTGAGATCGCTAATATTGGGATAAAACATCCCGGAGACCGGCTCGAAGATCGGAGCTGAGGGCTCTTGTGCGAGCGCCGTTCCCGCCCACAACGCAACTCCCAGCACATAGATTAGTCTTTTCATAAAAGCCTCCTCAACTTGGAACTTCGAACTTGAAACTTTGAACTGTTCTAGTGTTCATACCCACGGTCGGGTAGTACGATCCTCTCCGGACCAAGCTGCATCGTGATGCCCTCTCCCTTGGGGACGACCCGTCCGATCACGGTAAACTCACACGCTCGGCGCGCGTCCAGCAAGCGCTCTTGAGGGAGCGTAAACAGCAGCTCGAAGTCCTCCCCGAAGAAGAGCCCCATCTCGAAGAGCTCGTCTTGAGTGCGTGCTAGCTCTTCGACCTCAAGCGCAAAGGGAACTGCCGTCGCATCGATCTTGAAGCCGACTTGGCTGGCTTCTCCAAGCTGATAGAGCGAGCGTACCAGCCCATCGGAGATATCGATCATGCTGCTTGCTAGCGGCGCGAGAGCTTGGCCCTCTCGCAATCTCGGTGTAAACCGCAAGAGCGCATTGGCTTGCTCGTACTCTTTCGCTTTGAGCAGCTCTAGGGCCGCGGCTGTCCGACCCAAGTCCCCTGTCACGCAAACAAGCTCTTCTGGATGAGCGCCGGAGCGCATGACGGGCTTCTGGGCTTCGCCGAGAGCCGTCGTCACTATCGTCAGCTCACTATGCCGATCTGTGTCGCCACCGAGCAATTTTGTCTCGCACACGTCACAGCATGCTAGCGCCCCATCTAAAAGTTCTTCTAGGAATTTTCTCTCGAACTCTGGAGCTCCCAGCGCGATCACGACTCCTAAGGGCCTTCCGCCCATCGCCGCGATGTCGCTGAGCGACACAGCGACCGCCCGCCAGCCCATCGTATACGGTGTCATTCCGTCAGGGAGGTCTGTCTGCCGATGGAGCATATCTGTCGTGAGCAAGAGATTCGTTTTTTTCAGAGAGATAACAGCGCAGTCGTCGCCGATGGGAAGTTTTTCACTCAAGAATTTTATGACATCGCGCTCGCGCATGGGTTTACTATACACTCACGATGGCTTTTTGTCCATGTCCCCCACGATGGCCGCGATGTGCTTCTTGAGCTTGGGGTAGTGCGTGCCGCGCCAGTAGAGCTTCTGACAGCTTATGCACCGAAAGAACTCATCGTGCTCGACGGCCACTCGAGGGGGAACTTGCGTGAGCACTTCTCTCTTCTCTACTGGCTCCAGCAGCCCGTTGCACACCAGGCAGCGTCGGAACGGGTCAATCAAAGTCTCTAAGTTGAAGCGGCGCACGACTTCGCGGGCCTGCTCCACGGGATCTGTCGAGCGCAGCCAGTAGCCGTGTGTGACGGCATTGTGCTTGAGCAGATCGCGATCACGCGTAAGCACGATCCGGCCTTCCGACGCAGCAATAGCCACAAGCTCGTGGTCGTCATACTCGTTCGAGTGCAGGGTATCGAAGCCTAGCAGGCGCAGCAGTCGCGCGAGCTTCCCCAAATGCACATCAGCGACAAACGCGATATTTCTTAAGGGCTTCTCTCGAAGCTGTACAATAGGCGAGATATCTAAGCTTTCAAAGACAGGATAGACTGCGACCCGATCGCCGTCGCGCAGCCGATACGAAAACCCCACAGACTGCCCATTAACAACAATGAGATCGACTTCGGTATGGGGTACACCAAGGGCTTCGATAGCGTCCTTGATCGCTGGGGTGTTCTGAAAGTTATATTCGATGTCGCTCTGGCGATGCTTTGGCGGTAAAAAGTCGTTCAGCTCGCCGTAGAACCGAAAGACTGCCGTGCTCATGGTCTGAGCTCTATTTTACTGGCCCGTGCAAGGTCTGGCACGTCCGCTATGAGTCTCATCACCCAGCTCCCCTCTTGACAGAGACAGCCGGCTTTTCATATAATTAGGAATCCTAACTATAAAGGAGGTCCGCTATGGCAGTCAATATCCCCGGCTACACCTACGGAAGTGCCTCTCAGTCACCGGTCACTCTCAAGGAGCTCGAAGAGCTGAAAAAAGCTGTGCTCTTCAGCGCCGAGGACGAAAAGTACCTCAAGATGGCCGGCGAAGTCCTCAAAGATCAGATCGACGCTGTGCTCGATCTCTGGTACGGCTTTGTGGGATCACATCCCCATTTGGTCTATTATTTCTCTGGCCCAGATGGCAAGCCCGACGCGAATTATCTTGAAGCTGTGCGCAAGCGTTTTGGCCAATGGATCTTAGACACGTGCAATCGCCCCTACGATCAGACCTGGCTCAACTATCAGCACGAGATCGGGCTGCGACACCATCGCACCAAGAAGAACAAGACCGACAACGTGCGCTCGGTGCCCCACGTCCCGTTGCGCTATCTCATTGCGTTTATTTATCCCATCACCGCGACGATCAAGCCCTTCCTGGCAAAGAAGGGGCACAGCCCCGACGAAGTTGATAAAATGCACCAAGCATGGTTCAAGTCGGTGACGCTCCAAGTGGCGCTGTGGAGCTACCCCTATGCGAAAGACGGAGATTTCTGAGCTTGACGAGAAGATCGTCGCGGCGCTGGAGCGGCTCTCGCACGTGCTCCGCACGCTCTTGTGGGAGGAGGCCGTGGAGAGCCGCCTCAGCCCCATCCAGATTCAGTCGCTGATCTATCTCAGCTCCCACGACGAGAAGCTCTGTCGGGTCAATCAGCTCGCCCAGGAGTTTGGACTGACCCCGGCGACGATGAGCGACGCGATCTCTTCTCTTGAAGCCAAGGGCCTGCTCGCTCGCGAGCCGCACCCAGACGACCGCCGCGCTCAAACGCTGCGCCTGACGGCCAAGGGCCGACGCTCTGGCGCAAAGCTCTCCCGCTGGAGCGATCCGCTCAAAGAGCAGCTGAGACAGTTCCCTCTCGAAGAGCGCGAGCGGGCTCTCGTCTTTCTGTTAAAGCTCATCGAATCGCTCTATCGCGCTGGGATCATTAGTGTTGCAAGAATTTGCTTGACGTGCCGTTTCTTCCGCCCCAACGCGCACAGAGATTCGCGAGCGCCGCACCATTGTGCGCTCATGGACAAGCCCCTCGCAGAGAGGGATCTACGAGTGGATTGCCCAGAGCATGAGCTCGTTGCTTAGGCCCTCACCCCGCCCTTGCGGGCACCCCTCTCCCGTGAGTGAGTCACGGGAGAGGAGGCAGGGGTGAGGGCCTCTTCGCCAGCAGCCAAATCACCCCTACGCCCAAGAGCAAATCTCCAACGCTGAACGCATTGGCAAACGGCACCCAACTGGGCAGCCAGAAGATATCCCCCAAAAAATTGAGCTTCGTCGTCTCGCTCATCACGATAACGTTGCCTGAAACGCCCTCAGTGAGCAATTTTTCGACTGTTACAGTTCTGCCGGCGGCGCGCAGCGCGTCCAAAGAAGCGGGCATATGTCCGCCATTAGCTGCAATAACTGTAAAATTCAAGAGCATCCCCAGCGCCATCAGCCAGAGCGCCTTTTCACGAAAGTTTATGATCGCAAAGAGCAGGAGGAGCACATACGACGCAATGTGAAAGAATTCCATCCCCCAGATGATGATGGGCTTGGCTCCTGGGCTGAGGGGCAAGATCAACATCTGGATAAGCACGGCGAGCAGCACCAGCCCGCTTGCTCGCAGTCGCAGCTGTGCCAGATGCGCGAGACCCCTATGGCGTATGAGCCCAATAAGCAGCCCTAGGACAATCGCCCAGAGGAGAACCATAGCGGCTCCTTCAGTTCGTCAGAGATGACGCGCACGAGCGCTTCGACGACCTTGGGGTCGAACTGGCGGCCGCTCTGGCTTTGGATAATGCGCACGGCTTCGACAGGCTCATAGTGTCGGGGCAATCCCTGGGATTCGCGATAGGGCCGGTCGCTAGTGAGGGCGTGATAGACGTCGGCGACGTGAATAATTCGTGCGCCCAGAGGGATCTGTTCGCCCTTGAGACCTTCAGGGTAGCCGGTGCCGTCCCAGCGCTCATGCTCATATTTCACGAGCTGGGCGGCTTCGCTGTACATCTCTAAATTTTTTAAGAGATCGAAGCCGACGATCGTGTGTTGTTTCACGAGCTGCCAATCGGAGTCATCGAGCGGGCCACGTTTATTGAGAATAGAATCGGGGATAGCGACCTTGCCGATGTCATGGACGCGCGCGGCAGTGCGAATCGTCTCGATCTGGTCTTCGGGCAGTTCCAGCTCACGCGCGATCTTTTCCGCTAGATCTGCAACCCTTTCAGAGTGTTCGGCGGTGTAGGGATCGTGTTCATGGAGCATGTGGACGATGGTTTCGAGGGTGCGTTGGGTCTCTCTGCGCAGTTTCGTATAGCCGCGCAGGGTCAGGTGCACGCCGACGGCGGGGATGAGCACCAAAAGAGTTTGCCAAGGGGCTTGGGCGTAGACGACGGCGACCAAGATCGAGATAACGCCGATAGCCAAGACTTGGAAAGGCAAGGTGTGTATCTTGAAGGTCACGAGCTTCGTAAAGCTGATACGTTGGGTCAGGCTGAGGATTCCAGAGACGAGCACAGTATTTGTGACCGTGTAGCCTGCATAGGCCAGGGTAGGGGGTATCAACTCGGTGAGTGATGCATACGGGGGCGCATGGCCATCGAGTCGTTGAAAGATCAAGATAGCTGCCCAGCCACTGAGCAGGATTTGGCTTGTATTGAATGCGACACGAGAGATAAAAGTAGCAGCGCCGTCTTTCAGATATCGCCAGCGCAAGATGATCTCTGCAGGAAGCGTTCCGAGCACGGTGCTCCACATCATTGCTGAGGGACCGTCGATAAACAACACCGCGCAGTAGATGACCTCGCTCATGGAAATCCTGTGCCTGAGCGCAACTTCTACCTCGAAGATATCGGCCAGGAAGGCAAGGCTTGCCGCAATCAATATAAAATAGTGGGGGAGATAGAGCTGAGGCAAGTAGAGCCCAAGGGGTACGAGGCTCGCTAACACAACGACCCAAATGTAGACCTTTGCTTGCCAGCTCATCGTGGCAAGCATTATAAGAGAAAAGAGAAGGGAGAGTCCAATCTGGACCCTCCCTCAACTTGTAGCTATTGAGCTAGGAAAGCGGGTTTAACCCCACTTGGAAGGAGCGCCGCTCATGAGCACGAAGGCACTGATGATTGCCAGAATATAGAGCACCTTAGCCCCGACCTTTGCCTTGACCCAACCGGCCACCCGCTCCACCACCTGCTCGTTATATTCTCCCCACTTCATGGTACTTACCTCCCTTGTATGTTGTTGATGACCGCATTTTATATGCAATTGTATGCGTTGTCAAGGGTTTTAGCCAAAATCGCGTTTGCTTCTTTTTCTAGAATGGCCGAAACTCCCGCCGGAACTGCACCCCACCTGACACGTCGAGATAGCTCAGC
>JAUQPG010000001.1:38728-42616 GCA_030550495.1 Candidatus Bipolaricaulota bacterium
CCGCATTTTATATGCAATTGTATGCGTTGTCAAGGGTTTTAGCCAAAATCGCGTTTGCTTCTTTTTCTAGAATGGCCGAAACTCCCGCCGGAACTGCACCCCACCTGACACGTCGAGATAGCTCAGCACCAGTCGCCCGGTGCCGGAAATCTCGATCTGCCCGAAATTCCAATACTCGTTGCTCCCATAGATTCGCGTGGGATTGAGCGTCTCGTCCAGCGGCCCCAGGTAGGACGTGAGCGCGCTCAGCGGCCCCGCCGTAAACTCATAGAAATCTAGCACGCGATCACGGTTGGGATCGTACTGGACGACGTCAACGATATGCTCATCCCCGGTGAGCCAGACGACGGTCTTGATCTTGTTCTGAATGATAAAGTCAGAGATCTCTGTGAGCTCGCGCTCAAAGCCTGTGGCGCTTGCGCCGTTGGCCCACGAATCGCACGCCTCCGGACAGTCCGACGGGAACGAGAGCTTCACCGTCGAGACGATGAACTTCCATGTCGCATCGGAGTTCTGTAAGCTCTCTTTCAGCCAGGCGAGCTGTTCTTTGCCGAGCATGGTCTTGTCCGGGCCGTCGGGAAGCTTATTGTCGCTGCGATACTGGCGCGTATCGAGGATAAAGATCTCGGCGTGCTTGCCCCAGCGGAACGAGCGATAGAGTCTGTTGGGGTCTTGCGGGTTTTGCGCGATGGGGAAGTACTCCAAGAGCACTTGGCGCCCGATCGCGAGTCTCTTGGGGTCTACGGTCGTCCCCGCGAAGTTATTGATCACTTCGTGGTCGTCCCAGACGACATAGAGACTGGTCGCAGCGCGCGCTTTCTGATAGGGCTTGTCGGCAAGCTGATACTTCTGCTTGGCGCGATATTCGTCTAGAGTGGTGGCGATAAAATCGCTGCCGGGGGCGTTGGGCGGGCTGGGGCAGCGCTCGTCGTTATAGACTGTGTCACCGAGAAAGAGAAAGAAGTCAGGCTGCGCGTCAGCGAGCGCGTTGAATATAAAATACTCCGGGCGGCGACACATCCCCTGGCCGCCGAGATCGGCGCTCCAGACGAACTTAATCTCAGTAGGAGCATTCGCTTCTGGGGCCGTGACGAACGTCCCGCTCACAGAGGGGCTTTGCTGGGCGCCCAAGACCTGCTTGACGCGATAGTAATAGCGCGTGGCGGGCTTCAGCCCGGTGAGCGCGACCTTGGCCGTAAAATCTCGCTCTGGCGTCAGGGCGACAGGCTCAGCTCTCTGGGCGTCGCTGAAGTCTTCGTTCGTGCTGTACTCGACAACGAGGGCTGAGTTTGGGATTTCAGCGCCGCGGGCCCAGATGAGCGCACTCGTCGGCGTGACGTCGCCGGAGGCGACCCCGTGCGTGATCCCTAACTGGACCCATGCTCCCACTCCTAAAGAGACCCAAGCGCAACTGATAAGTAACAAAACAGCTTTGTAGAGCGCCTTCATAGCCGACACCTCCTGGGAAGGCATTCTAGCACTATGAGCACGGCCTGCCAAGTGACTCCCTTGACTGGAGCAAGGTGAGCACGTCGTGGAAGAGTCTTTCGCGAGAGCTGAGCGTGATGGTAAAGACCGAGAACTCCGCGCGTATCCGCGCGATCAACGGATGCTCCAAGCGCTCCTTGAACGTCACGAGCAAATCTTTTGGGCTATCGAGTGCTTTCGTGGCGGCTTCCACAAAGCGGGGACTATGGAGCTCCATTGGAGCGATCTCGTCGATGACAATGAGCTGAGCTTCACGAAGAGCGCGCTCCAGCGCCGGGACAGCAATGCGCTCGAGGTCTGTCAGATGCACCCGATAGCGTCCCACACGCGGGCCCGACTCCAACGCACGATGGGCGAGCAGGCCGCGCTCCCCCGTCAAGATGTCTACTATCGCAAAGCCGACGCGCTCACGGCCCTCACGAATATCGTGGGTAAGGATGCCACCGATCTTGACAGCCCCTAACGCTCCGATGAGGCGCTGGCATAGGGTAGTCTTGCCCGAGCCTGGCGCCCCCGTGATCGCGAGCTTCATCGCATCAAGAGAGCCAACACCGCTTTTTGCGCGTGCAGTCTGTTTTCGGCTTCGTCGAAGATCGCGCTCTGCGGCCCATGGGCAACATCGTGCGTGATCTCTTCGTTATAATGCGCGGGAAGGCAGTGCATCACGATCGCATTGGGCTTAGCGAGTTTCAGGAGTTCTTGATTGATCTGAAAGTCTTTGAATCTCTTGCGGCGCTCCTCGGCTTCGTGCTCTTGCCCCATGCTCGTCCAGACGTCGGTGTAGAGAATATCTGCGCCTTTAACAGCGATTTTGGGGTCGTGAACGATCTCGACCGTGCCCAATCGTCGCGCTTGCTCTAAGATCTTCGCGTTCGGCTCATAGCCCGCCGGGCACGCGACAGCGATCTCCATGCCCAGCTTTGGCCCCGCCTCCAGCCAAGAATTACAGACGTTGTTCCCATCGCCGATCCACGCGAGCTTGAGGCCCTCGATCCGGCGCTTCTTCTCGTAGATTGTTAATAAGTCGCCCAAGATCTGGCACGGGTGCAAGAGATCTGAAAGCCCGTTGATGACCGGCACGTCGGCGTATCTCGCCAACTCTTCCACGATCTCATGCCCAAAGACCCGCGCCATGATCGCGTCGCAGTAGCGCGAGAGGACTTTCGCGATGTCTTCGGTCGTCTCGCGCTGGCCCAGCTTAATATCCTCAGGGCCAAGATAGATCGCGTGACCGCCAAGCTGGGTCATGCCCACCTCGAACGAGACGCGAGTTCTCAGTGAGGGCTTTTGGAAGATCATCGCTAATGTTTTGCCCGCCAGCATCGTATGGGCGATCCCGGCACGGTATTCGCGCTTGAGCTGGAGCGCCGTCTCGAGAAGCTCCCACAGATCTTCAGCAGAATAGTGCTCAAAAGAGATCAGGTCTTTGTGACGCATAGCGCTGTCCTCCTTAACTAATGATGCGACTCATAGCATCATACAGGAAGGGGGAGAGTCTCGCCAAGTTGATTTTTTTCCCCTTGTGCTTTAGAGTGAAAGCCGGAGAAGGAGGCGAGCTATGAAGGTCTACCTCAACGGTCAGTTCGTCCCCGAAGAAGAAGCAAAAATTAGCGTCTTCGATCACGGCTTGCTCTACGGCGACGGCGTCTTCGAGGGGATTCGCGCCTATGACGGCTATGTCTTTAAGCTCGACCGGCATTTAGATCGCCTGTACGACAGTGCCAAGGCGATCGCGCTCGAGATCCCCTTGAGCAAAGAGCAGATGACCCAGGCGATCCTAGAAACCCTGAGAATCAACAAATTGCGCAGCGCATATATTCGCCCGATCGTGACGCGCGGGGTGGGGGATTTGGGAGTGGACCCGCGACGCTGCCACGGCAAGCCTTCTGTCATCATCATTGTCAAGGAGTGGAAATCGCTCTACGGAGAGGAGAAGAGTCAGAGTGGCCTCAGAGCGATTGTGGCCCACACCCGCGCCCGCTCCCCCGATAGCCTCTCGCAAAATATAAAATCCCTGAACTATCTCTCTAATATCATGGCCAAGATCGAGGCGAACTTCGCGGGTGTCGACGAAGCGATTATGCTCGATAGCAATGGGTTTGTCGCCGAGGGCACGGCCGATAACATCTTCATCGTGAAGAACGGGACGATCTTCGTGCCTCCGACCGTGACGAATCTGCCCGGCATCACCCGCGAAGTCGTGATCGAGCTGGCTTTGAAAGAAAGAATCCCCGTGCGCGAGGAATTTTTCGGCGTGCCGATGCTCTACGCCGCTGATGAGTGCTTTCTCACGGGGACGGCCGCGGAGATCGCGCCGATTATCGAGATTGACCATCGCCCTATTGGGTCGGGCAAGCCCGGCCCGATCACCCAGAGATTACAAGAGAGATTTCGTGCGAT
>JAUQPG010000001.1:42716-110520 GCA_030550495.1 Candidatus Bipolaricaulota bacterium
TATGACTGTCCGAGTTCGCTTTGCCCCCAGCCCCACAGGGGAACTCCACGTCGGCGGGGCGCGCACCGCCCTGTTTAATTGGCTCTTCGCGCGCAAGCACCACGGCGTCTTTATTCTCAGGTTCGAGGATACCGACATCGAGCGCAACCGCCCGGAACTGATCGAGCCGATCTTGGAGAGTTTGCGCTGGCTAGGCTTGCTCTGGGACGAAGGGCCCTACTTCCAGAGCCACCGGATGGCCCTCTATCGCGAGTGGGCCGAGCGCCTTCTGAAAGAGAACAAAGCCTACAGGTGCTATTGTACGCCCGAAGAGTTGGAAGAGAAGCGCAAGAGGGCGCTCGCTGCCAAGCAGAAGCCCAAATATGACGGGCACTGTCGCCATCTCACGGCTCAGGAAGAGCAAAGATTCTTGAACGAAGGGCGCCAGCCCGCGCTGCGCTTGAAAGTCCCTCAATCGGGCACGATCGTCGTCGAAGACGCGATCCGCGGGCGGGTCGAGTTCGATTTCTCGGAGCTGGACGATTTTATTATCGTGCGCTCCGACGGCCGACCAACGTATAACTTTGCCGTCGTCGTCGACGATATCACGATGGGCATCACCCATGTCATTCGCGCCGACGAGCACCTGAACAACACGCCAAAGCAGATCTTGCTCTATCAGGCGTTTGGGTATCCTGCGCCGGTCTTTGCGCACGTCCCTATGGTCTTAGCCAAAGACCGGAGCAAGCTCTCCAAGCGCCATGGAGCGACAGCGGTCTTTGAGTTTCGAGACCGCGGGATCTTGCCCGAGGCCCTCGTCAATTACTTAGCTCGTCTGGGCTGGTCCCACGGCGACCAGGAGATCTTCTCGGTTCAGGAGTTGATCGAGCATTTCTCGCTCCAAGCTGTGCATCCTTCGGCGGCGATCTTCGACGAAGAGAAGCTCTTATGGCTCAACCAGCACTATCTCAAGACGAGTGATCCCAAGCGCCTTGGGGAGCTGTTGCGCCCGTTTTTGGTCAAGCTCGGGATCTTCAGCGAAGCCGAAGCCCACGCTGTGCCCGGCGAGAAGCTTACCCAGATTGTTGTGCTCTTTCGCGAGCGGGCCAAGACCCTGACGGAGCTGGCTGAGCCGGCTCGATATCTGCTGACGGACAATTTCTCGTATGATTCCGAAGCCGCGCAGAAGTTTCTCACAGCGGAGAAGGTCGCGCTGCTGCAGGGGCTGGCCGGGGCGCTCGCGTCCGTGGAGCCATTTACAGCAGCAGAGCTGGAGCGAGCCACGCGGGCATACCTGGAATCCCAAGGCAAGACGCTCAAAGATGTAGCACAAGCGTGTCGGGTGGCGCTGACGGGCAGGACCGCCGGGGCAGGGCTGTTCGAGACGATGGAGCTGATGGGCAGAGAGCGGGTGCTTGGGCGGCTCTCATCGGTTGCATCCTTGCTCACCTAAAGCTACAATTGCTCTCTTACGGGGGTAGGTATGAGCGAAGCACCGAAGGACTTCATCCGCGAGATTATTGACGAAGACATAAAGTCGGGCCGGTTTGGGGGGCGGGTCCATACGCGCTTTCCCCCAGAACCCAATGGGTATCTTCACATCGGCCACGCCAAGAGTGCCCTGCTCAACTACTGGATCGCCAAGGAATACGGGGGCAAATTTAACCTGCGCTTTGACGACACCAACCCCGAAAAAGAATCCCAAGAGTATGTGGACGCTATCAAGCGCGACTTGCGCTGGCTTGGCATCGATTGGGAGGACCGCGAATTTTATGCGTCCGATTACTACGAGCAGCTCTATCAATGGGCCGAAGAATTGATCAAGAAGGGCAAGGCATACGTCTGTGATCTCTCGCCTGAGGAGGTCAGCGAATATCGGGGCAAAGCCATCATTCAAGACGGGAAGGTCATCACCCCGCCGGGGAGAGAGAGCCCCTATCGCAATCGCTCCGTCGAAGAGAATCTCGATCTCTTCAGGAGAATGCGCGCGGGAGAGTTCCCCGATGGCTCAAAGACCCTGCGCGCTAAGATCGACATGGCTCACCCCAATTTAAATATGCGCGACCCCGTCATGTATCGCATCATGCGCGTTCCACACTATCGCACGGGCACGAAGTGGTGCATCTACCCCACCTATGACTGGGCCCATGGACAATCTGATTCTATCGAGGGAATCACGCACTCGATCTGCACCCTGGAGTTTGAAGACCATCGGCCGCTCTACGATTGGTTTTTAGATCAGTTGGGGGTCCACCATCCGCGGCAGATCGAGTTTGCTCGGTTAAATCTCACATATACGGTGATGAGCAAGCGTTATCTCTTGCAGCTGGTGCAAGAGGGCTACGTGCGCGGTTGGGATGACCCTAGGATGCCCACGCTGGCAGGGATGCGCCGACGTGGCTACACCCCAGAAGCCATCCACGAATTTGTCCGCCGCGTGGGGGTCTCCAAGCGCGAGAGCATCACGGAACTAGAGCTTCTGGAGCATTGTGTCAGACAAGACTTAAACAAACGCGCACTCCGACGCTTAGCCGTGCTCGACCCGTTGAAAGTCGTCATCACGAACTACCCTGACGATAAAGTTGAGTGGCTTGAAGCGATCAACAACCCCGAAGACCCAAGTGCCGGTACGCGTCAGATCCCGTTCTCCAAAGTCATTTACATTGAGCGCGACGATTTTATGGAGAACCCGCCGAAAGATTTCTATCGCTTAGCTCCTGGGCGCGAAGTGCGATTGCGCTATGCGTACTTTATCAAGTGTGCGGACGTCATCAAAGACGCCCACGGTAAGGTGATCGAGTTGCACTGCACGTATGACCCAGCCACGCGCGGCGGAGACGCTCCCGACGGGCGCAAGGTGAAAGCGACAATTCACTGGGTCTCGGCGCAGCATGCTATTGAGGCCGAAGTGCGCTTATACGATAAGCTCTTCACCAAGCCCGATCCGTTGGATGTCCCCGAGGGACACGATTGGAAGGAGAACATCAACCCGAACTCGCTCATAGTTTTAACGCACTGCAAGCTCGAGCCCAGCCTAGCCGACGCCAAAGTCGGGGATCGCTTTCAATTTGAGCGCAAAGGGTACTTCTGCGTTGATCCGGACTCGACCCCAGAACGATTAGTCTTTAACCGCACGGTGACGCTCAAGGGCGAGTGGGAGAAGGTAAGGCAGCAGGGCTAGCTCGGTGCTTCCCTGGGGAGTACAATACTCTCGATGCGCTCGGTATCGCTTGCCCCGGGATTAGAATTGATAGACCTGGCGCTCTTCTTGCCTGAACGCAGAGCGCTTGCTCTCGCTGACGTTCACTTGGGAATTGAAGACGCTCTCAAAGACGAAGGCATCCTCGTGCCAAGACAGCATCTTGCTCAAGTCCAAGAGAGATTAGAGCGTATCTTTAAAGAGCTCGCGATCACACCTGCAGAACCATTAGAGAAAATTATTGTCAACGGCGATCTGCGCCATCAGTTCGGCCCGCTCTCGCGAATCGAGCATAAAGAGTCCAAAGAATTTCTGCGCTGGCTTGCTCCATGGACAGAACAAATTGTTCTCATCGAGGGCAATCACGACGGCTCGCTCCAGCACTTTGCCAATGAGCGCATTACAGTAACAAAGAGCCATAGCGAGGGCTACTGCTGGTTCGTGCATGGGGATGAGGCCCTCACTCCCAGCCCCTCTCCCGTGGGTCAGCCACGGGAGAGGGGTGGCCGCAAGGCCGGGGTGAGGGCCAAAGCGTGGCTCATCATCGGCCACGAGCACCCTGCCGTGGGCTTGCGCGATCCCGTCACTGGGCGCATAGAAATCTATAAGTGCTTTCTCGTGGGAACTTTCAAAGGGCACAATCTCTTGGTCTTGCCGTCGTTCAATCAGCTAGTGCGCGGCAGTGATCTCTTGAAAGAGCAGCCCCTCTCGCCATTCGTGCAGCAAAGCGATCTCGAAGAGTTTTCAGTCTATCCCGTCTCCGACGACGGACAGATCTATGAATTCGGCCCACTGCGCCGCTTACTCTCTCCCTCTCCCCTTTGAGGGAGAGGGATACAGGTGAGGGGAAGATGACCTACGAAGCGATGCTCCAGAAACTCTATAATCTCAAGGGCACCGGGCTCGATTTGGAGCGCATTTTAGGTCTGTTGGGAAACCCACACAAAAGCTTTCGCACCATTCGCGTCGCGGGCACTAACGGCAAGGGCTCGGTTTGCGCGTTCCTAGCGCAGATCTTACAAGAAGCGGGCTTGCGCATCGGGCTGTTTACCTCTCCCCATCTGGTCCATCCTGAAGAGCGCATTCGCGTCAATGATCGCGAGATCTCATGTGAAGAATTTCACGCCCAGTTTGCGCGCATCTGGGCTGTGATCGAAGAGATCTATGGGGCTGAAAGCGAAAAGTATGCGCGGTTCTTCGAAGTGCTGACGCTGATGGCGCTCGATTACTTTCACAAAGAGCAAGTCGACTGGGCGGTGATCGAGTGTGGGGTGGGCGCACGGACAGACGCCACACGTGTTATCTCTGCTGAGGTCTCCGTCTTGACCAACGTCGAGCTGGACCACAAAGATTCTCTTGGGCAGACGATAACGCAAATCGCCTATCAGAAGGCTGCCGTCGTCTCCGACGGGGGAACTTTAATCACCGCTGAGACCAAGCCCGAGGCGCTCGCGGAGATCGAACGCGAGTGTCGGCTCAAGAATGCGCGGCTGATTCAGCTCGATCTCTCAGGGCTTCGGGCAAAATCGAACAGTTGGGATGGCCAGTGCTTCGACTGGCAGGCTTGGAAAGGCTTGGAAATCTCGCTGTTGGGGGGGTATCAGCTTCAGAATGCCGCTTTGGCTGTTGCCGCTGCGAGTACTTTAGGCGAGCCCGCGATCACGGAGAGCGCGATCCGAGCAGGGCTGCGCAAGACTCGCTGGCCTGGTCGGATGGAGTTGCTCTGTAAAAACCCCTATGTTATGCTAGACGGGGCGAAGAACCCTGCGGGGATGCGGGCGCTGTGCACGGCGCTCTCCCCGTTGGAATACAAGCGTTGCATAGTAGTCTTAGGGATATCTGATCGCAAGGACGCAGCAGCCATGATCCGAGAGATCGTGCCCAAAGCTGACAGCGTGATCGTCACGCGCGCGGCCTTTCGGGGGGTCGACCCAGAATATTTAGCGTCTTTGATTCGGCCCTATGGTGTGCCCTGTACCGTTACATCAAAACCAGAGAGAGCCATAGAATTGGCCCTAGCTCAAGCACACCAACGCGATCTTATCTGTGTGACCGGATCGCTCTTTCTCGTGGGCGAGGTTCGGGCCTGGTGGAAAGGACAGGAGCATTCTTGTAAAGATTCTCATTGAGAACTTACAGCTCTTCGGCCATCACGGCGTGCACGAGCACGAACGCGCACGCGGTCAATTCTTTGCTGTTGACGCGGAGCTTGAATTCGATCTTCCTTCAAAAGACGAGCTTTCAGAAACTGTAGATTACGTCTGTGTGATCGAGCGGATTCGCGCCGTGAACGAATCGAGCTCGTTCTCTTTAATGGAGACATTTGCCCAGGCTATCGCCGAGGAGATCTTACGAAATTTCTCTAGAGTGCAGCGGGTGCGGGTGCGCGTGAGGAAGCTCCATCCGCCCTTGCCCTCGGATATCACCGTGGGGGCCATAGCCGCAGAGGTGATCCACGATCGCTCGCGCCTATATTAGTTTGGGCTCGAACGTGGGCCATCGAGAAGAACAAATTCAAAGAGCTGTGAGCGCTTTGGCTCACAATGCTCATATAAAGATCTGTCGACAAGCTCGACTCTATGAGACCGAGCCCGTGGGCAGAGAAGATCAGCCTTGGTTTCTCAATACCGTCATCGAGATCGAGACCGACTTAACCCCGCGCGAGTTGTTAACAGTTTGCAAGCAGATTGAGCGTGCCCTTGGGCGGCAGGAGCATGGGCGCTACGGCCCGCGTGAGATCGACTTAGATATTTTGCTCTATGACGATATTGTCGTGAACGAGCCTGAGCTGCAGATCCCTCACGCTCAGCTCCCGCAGCGACGCTTTGTGCTAGTGCCCCTTGCAGAGCTCGCCCCAGAACATGTTCATCCCATCTTGCGCAAAACTATAAGAGAACTGCTCCGAGACCTGACAGACCCCAAGGAGGTGAGGCCCTACGGTCACCGAGATTCTCATCGAGACAGTTGCTCCGGTGACACGTATCGCGCTCCTCGAAGACGGACGCCTCATGGAGATTCACTATGACAACCCAGAGCGCATCCTGGGCAACATCTACAAGGGGATCGTGCGCGATATTCTGCCGGGGATCAACTCAGCCTTTGTCGACGTAGGGCTTGAGGAGAAGCTCTTTCTCTCGATTAAAGAAGTCAGTGACAGCCTGCTGCGCGAGCATCGCGCCGGCAAGAAATCTCAGATCCAGAAGCTCTTCAAGAGCGGCCAACAGATCATTTTGCAGGTGAAGCGGGAGGGGATCGGGACGAAGAACCCCCAAGGGACGATGAAGATCAGCCTTCCCGGGCGCTATTGGGTCTTCTTGCCCACGGATGAGCGCTTGGGGGTCTCACGACGGATCACCGATGAGCAGGAGAGCCGACGCCTCAAAAAGATCGCCAAGAAGCTTAAACGCAAAGGAGAGGGGCTGATTGCGCGCACCGCGGCTGCTGGTGCTTCTGAAGAAGACCTTGAGCGAGACTTCAATTATCTCTTGGGGACATGGAAAGGGATCGAAGAGCAAGCGCAGCGTGTGAAGGCTCCGGCGCTGCTCTATCGCGGGCCGGATCTCGTGCGCGCTTTCTTACGTGATCGCTTGATAGAAGACGTCAAACGCGTGGTAGTTGACAGTGAGCGCGTCTATCAGCAGATCAAGGATTTTCTCTCGTACATGCACATGGAAGAGTTCTTAGATCGTATAGAGCTCTATCGTGGGAAGCGGCCGCTCTTTGAAGTCCGCGGGGTGGAGAAACAATTACGAGAGAGCTTGCAGCCGCGGGTGCGCCTGCCTAGTGGGGGCTTCCTCGTGATTGCGGAGACCGAGGCGCTCACGGCCATTGACGTAAACACCGGCAGCGATGTGAGGCATCAGGATCAGGAGCAGGCGATCCTCAACACGAACCTGGAGGCTGCTGAGGAGATCCCGCGGCAGTTGCGGCTGCGCAAGCTGAGCGGGATTATCATCGCGGACTTTGTGGATATGAAGCGGCGCGACCACCTCGAAAAAGTGATTCACAAGCTTCAAGAGGAGCTGAAGAAGGACCGCGTGCCCGCGGATTTTGTGGACATTACGAAGTTAGGGCTGGTGGAGATCACGCGCAAGCGCGAGGGGGAGAGTTTGCTGGGCATGCTGGAGGAGGAAGAGGAGACTTGAAAGTGTCCGGGAAACACGCTAATATGTCTTGCTATAGACTGTGAACTGGCAACTTGCAACTGAGACCTATCTCGTGGGCGCATAGCTCAGCGGGAGAGCGCCTGCTTCACACGCAGGAGGTCCGAGGTTCAAGTCCTCGTGCGCCCACCCGAAGGGGTATCTCATGAAGACGCTCAATATCCCCGTCCCTGAAGACCTGCCTGATTTGCTGAAGATGTCCGACGAAGAATTTCGTAGGGAAGCCCAACTTTTACTTGCTACTAAGCTTTATGAACTAGGCAAGCTTACCGCGGGCATGGCTGCTCGCCTCGCCGGTGTGGACAGAGTCACATTCTTGACCCTGCTCGCTCGCTACCACGCCCCAGCAATCAACCTCACAGGCGACGAAGTAATGCGTGAAATAGAAGCAGCTCGAGGGCTTGCCACGCCATGAAGCGCCGCGTCTCCAATGCTTCCCCCGCCATCTTTTTAGCCAAGCTCGACCGGCTGGAACTGTTGCGCCTTGGCGTGGATGAAGTCTTGATCCCCACAGAAGTTCTCGCGGAACTTCGTGCCAAGCAAGATGATGTCACTCAACACTTGGAGAAGCACCTGAACACGTGGCTCAGGGAATGTCAACTTGTTCAACGAGAAGCTGCGCAACTATTGATCGACTTGGACGAAGGAGAGCGGGCAGCCATAGCTCAAGCGTTACAAGAGCAAGCGATCAGCATAGCTACTGATGATATGGCCGCACGGCGCTTGGCGCGCCGCCTTGGCCTGGAGCCCATTGGCACAGTTGGACTGCTCTTAGCAGCCAAAAAGCGCGGGATGCTCCAATCTTTGCAAGCCGAGATCGGACGACTTAAGGCCTTGGGCTTTTGGATTGCTGATGATTTAGTACGACAAGCCTTGCATGAGGCAGGAGAAACATAACACACGCAGGAGGTCCGAGGTTCAAGTCCTCGTGCGCCCACTATACATATGCTCCTGCGCCGTGCCTGCCGGCAAAAAGAGCGTCACAATCAGGGCTAACACGGCAACGATCAACCCAACAATAAAGACCCAATGGAGCGCTGTCGCTAAGATCTGTTGGAGCGCGTCTAAAACGGGAGCCGGCAGCTGCGCCCGCGTCACTGGATTGATCAGCGCGTCGGGGTGGCGCAAAAGATCAGCTAACTTCTCTGCAGACAGCGAGCTGCCTAGCTCTGGGAGATTATTCACTTGCACCTGCATCTGAGCGCTCAGCACTGCTCCCATAACCGCAACACCGACCGCTCCCCCAATAGAGCGGAAGAAGACTATCCCCGACGTCGCTATCCCCAATCGATCGCGCGGCACTGAAGTCTGTACAGCAATTAGGAGCGTGATCATCGAGAAGCCCATCCCCGCCCCCGCGAGCGCTAAATAGCCCATCACTATGAGTCGGCTTGCCTCGGCATTCAGGGTTGCTAGCCCAAGAAAGCCCGCGACCAGCAGCCCAACCCCAAGCAACGCTATAGGGCGGTAGCCAACTTTTAGGATCATCCGGCTCCCGATAATAGAGAAGCTGACCCAGCAGAGCATGAACGGCGTGAGCGCCGTACCCGCTTCGGTCGCCGTCGTCCCAATGACTCCCTGCACAAAGAGCGGGATGAACGAGAGCGAGCCGAACATCGCCATGCCAACAAAGAAGCCGTTCGCCGAAGAGACGCTAAAAATTCTGTGTCGGAAGAGCGCAAGCGGCACAATGGGTTCTTGCGCACGACGCTCCAAAGCTATAAAAAGCACGAGCAACACAACACAGATACCGAAGAGTCCCAGCTTCACGAGGGAGTCCAAACTCTGCTGTCCTAGGGCGAGTAGCAGCAACGTTGCCAAAGCTGTGAGCGTGATCGCTCCAGCATAGTCTATTGTGACTTTTTTGCGATGGTCGCGCGGCTCGACGAGCGCCAGTCCGATCAAGACTGCTGCCGCGATCCCGAACGGGATATTGATATAAAAGACCCAGCGCCACGAGAGGTGGTCCGTGATGAAGCCCCCAATGAGCGGGCCGATGATGCTCGCCAGCCCCCAAACCCCACTAAAGAGCCCTTGCATCCGTGCGCGCTTTTCGAGTGAGTAGATCTCCCCGATGATCGTCATGCCCAGAGGCAGGAGCGCCCCGGCTCCCAAGCCCTGAATGGCGCGAAAGAACACAAGCTGACTCATAGACGTCGCTGCCCCAGAGAGCGCCGATCCAATGAGAAAGATCGCGATGCCCAGTAATATAAAGCGCCTGCGCCCGTACAGATCCGAGAGCCGCCCCCACAACGGCACAGTTACTGTCGAAGTCAGAATATATGCTGAGAAGACCCAACTATAGATATGCAAGCCTCCTAAGCTGGCGATCACTGTGGGCATAGCTGTCCCGACGACAGTTGCTTCTAAAGCGCCAAGGAAGAGCCCAAGCATGACGCCGAGCGTGACGGTCGCCCGCCGGGAGGGCGTCAACGGGATCGGCTCAGCTACAGCGAGATTAGCTGCAAGGGGCTGCGCCTCCGCACACGCACCCCCAGATGATGAGTCCAGCTTGCTCATAAGGAGTGCGAGTATAGCACAAATGAGCAGGACGCTCAAGCCCTGGCACGATTGATCTCATCGCGCAGGCTCAGAGCAGCGTGGCGCGCGGCGTGGGCAAAGTCTTCACTTGAGGAAGCGAAAATCACGCTGCGCGAGACGTTTATAATCGCGAGTTCCTTGTGAGCATTCACGCTATTCTTAACGGCTCTTTCTAGGTCGCCTGCTTGGGCACCTATGCCGGGGACCAAGATGGGCATCTCGTCGCCAACGATCCGACGAACGATAGCTAATTCATTGGGAGCCGTGGCCCCGACTACGACCCCAATGTTCTTGCGCGTGTTCCACTGGCGAGCTTTTTCAGCTACGTGCTGATAGAGCGGCTTGCCATCACAGTTCAATTCTTGAAAATCTCGCGCTCCAGGGTTGGACGTGCGCACGAGCAGAAACGTGCACTTCTCTGAATACTCTAAAAACGGCGCGACAGAATCGAAGCCCATCAAGGGATTGACCGTCACGGCGTCGAAGCGATAATACTCAAAAAGAGCTTTAGCATAAGCCCGAGCTGTATTCTCTATATCTCCGCGCTTGGCGTCGGCAATGATGGGGATCTCCTGGGGGATGAGCTCGCGCGTCTTATACAGAATCTCTAATCCCAACGGGCCGAGCATTTCGTAGAACGCGAGATTGGGTTTATACGCACAGACGAGATCGGCCGTCGCTTCGATGATCGCTCTATTAAATTCTAAGACAGCAGAAGGGCCGTGGCGCTCGCGCAAGAACG
Source organism: Candidatus Bipolaricaulota bacterium (assembly GCA_030550495.1). Taxonomy (GTDB): domain Bacteria; phylum Bipolaricaulota; class Bipolaricaulia; order RBG-16-55-9; family DRXL01; genus JANXCC01. The sequence continues at coordinate 53,341 of JAUQPG010000001.1, forward strand.
ACGGCAGCCTTGGGAACTCTGAGTCGAGCCCAATGCAGAGCCAGCTGTTATTTCGTCGCGCAACAGCGCGAAGCTTTTCAAGAAAGCTCATCAGGCGCTAGTATAACTTGTAACTGGGAACTTTTCACTTTAAACTGTCTTGTATGCGCGTAGTGATTGTTGGGGCGGGAGAGGTAGGACGGAGCATTGCTGCCGCTCTTCAAACTGATCACGACGTCGTCGTCATCGAAAAAGACCCGGATCGGCTTCAGCTCCTCCAAGAGCTCGATGTGCTTGGGGTTCTTGGCAACGGCGCGAGCTTAAAAACCCTCAAAGACGCGGGAGCCGAGAGAGCTGACTTAGCCATCGCCAGCACCAATATCGACGAGGTGAATATCGTCGCTTGCGCAGCAGCTAAGCAACTGGGCGCACGGATCACTGTTGCTCGCGTACAAGATGCCGAATACCTCCAGACATGGAAGCGCGGCTATCTTGGGGTAGACGAGATGGTTTGCAGCGAGTTAATCACTTCTCAGGCGATCGCCGGTGTGATCGGGCTGCGCGGCGTGCGCGCATCAGATGAGTTTGCTGACGGCAAGATCTTGATGACTGAGACCATCGTCGAAGAGAATTCCCCAGTGCTGGGGCTGCGCCTGCGCGAGGCAGTCGTCCCTCCAGACTGTAACGTCGCCAGTATCATCCGCGAGAACGCCGTGATCATCCCCCGCGGTGATGACCAAATCCTCGCTCATGACCGCCTCGTGCTCATCGGGACCCCAGAAGCCGTTCACGAATTTAACCGACGACTCAGTCTCTATCCCACTGTCAAGGAGATCTTGATCGTCGGGGGAGGTCGGATCGGCTTTCGTCTGGCCCAGATCTTGCAAGCTCGCGGGCTCAAACCCAAGCTTATCGAGCCCGACGAAGAACGCAGTCGCTGGCTCGCTGAGAATCTCCCCAATACGTTGGTGTTCCACGGCGACGGCACCGATATAGAACTCTTAGAGCGCGAAGGGCTCTATCGCTGCGACGTCGCCGTCAGTGTCATCGGCTCAGATGAACGGAACTTACTCTGTGGGCTCTTGCTCAAGCGTATGGGTGTCCCTCAGGTCATCGTGCGCGTCGAAGACCCTACCTTCATCACAATCTTTGAGCGCGTCGGGATCGATATTGCCATCAATCCCCGGCGGCTGATTGCAGAAGAGATTATCTCGTTCACGCGCGGGCGTATCGAGAAATCGCTCTCATTAGAGCACGATCGCGCTGAAGTGCTTGAGATCAAAGTCTCCCCGGAGAGCCCAGTGGTTGGGATTCCCTTGGCGCAAGCGCAGATACCAGCAGGGGTACTGATCGGCGCGATTGTGCGCGGTGAGAGCGTCATCATCCCGCGCGGGACGGATGTGCTTCAGCCGGGAGATCACGCCATCGTCTTCAGCACAAAAGAAGCCGCACAACAGATCGAGAAGCTCCTATGATGCGCCGCTGGGATCTCTCCGTAGACGTGCGGGCAGCGCTCCATGTAGTAGGGGTGTTGATCAAATGGTTCAGCGTCGCGTTTGTGCTGCCCTTGATCTACGCGATCTTTGCTCGTGAGATCTGGTGGCCCTATGCCCTAACGGGGGCTCTGGCCCTCCTGGGAGGGTGGGCCCTCGAGCGCGCGGCGTTCACCGAGAGAGATATCCGACCGCGCGAGGGCTTTTTCGTGGTCGCCTTGGCATGGGCCGTTGTCGCTCTTCTTGGCGCGATGCCCTTTGTGCTTCTGGGGGCCTTACGCCCTCTAGATGCCTACTTTGAGGCGATGAGCGGCTTCACGACCACAGGCGCAACTGTGATCGCCCACGTTGAGGGGCTGCCCAAGGCGTTGCTCTTATGGCGGGCATTTACGCAATGGCTCGGCGGGATGGGGATTATCGTCCTAGCTGTCGCGCTCTTGCCCAAGCTGGGCGTCGGTGGCTCACAACTTATGGACGCTGAGGCCCCAGGGCCAACCCTAGAGAGACTGACCCCACGAATTCGTGAGACAGCCCGGCTGCTGTGGGGGATCTACGTCGGCTTGACGGCTTTCGATGTGCTCTTGCTCGTCTTAGTTGGGAAGCTCTCGTGGTTCGATGCAGTCGCTCATGCGTTCACCACTCTCTCTACAGGCGGGTTCTCCACGAAAGATCCTGGGTTCACGGTGTTTTCCGGGGCAGCTCAATGGATCACTGTGCTGTTTATGGCCATAGGAGGGCTCAATTTTGCTCTGATCTATCGAGTAGTGGTACGACGCCAGTGGCGCTCTCTTCTTACAGACACAGAAGCACGCTTCTATGGGGCACTCTTGGGCGGGGCGACGCTGGCCTTGTGGATCAATGTAGACGGGGGGATTGAGGGTCTGCGCCATAGCGCCTTTCAAGCTGTGAGCATCATGACCACGACGGGATACGCGAGCGCGGACTTTGAGCAATGGTCTCCAGCAGCGAAGATGATCTTGCTCGCCTTGATGTTCCTAGGAGGATGCGCAGGCAGCACAGCTGGCTCGATCAAAGTGATCCGGACGTGGCTGGTCTTTCGGTTTATCGCGCGCGAGACGCGGAATGTCATCCATCCCCACGCGGTCTTGCCCATCCGGGTGAGCGGGCGCGTCGTGAGCGAGTCGATCGTGCGCGCGGTAGCGATCTTCGCTATCTTGTACGTGACGATCTTTGCCGTAAGTAGTGTGCTCTTGCTCTGGGACGCAGCTCGCGTAGGGTTGAATATGAACATAGTTGAGGCCGCCAGCGCTGTGGCGGCCACGTTGGGAAACGTCGGCCCAGGCTTTGGTCTGGTTGGGCCCCTGAGCACCTATGCCGAGCTTCCAGGGACGTCTAAAATCTTCTTGGTCTTTCTGATGTGGGCGGGGCGCTTGGAGCTCTTTCCCGTGTTGGTGCTCTTTGTGCGCAGCTATTGGAAGGGATAGTACCATGCGCGCGTTCATCGTCTTAGGGCATCGCGTACCGTTGACGCCCGATTTTTCGCTCAATGATCTTCCTGGCAGTGCTGGGCGCCTCGATATTCTCTGTCGTTGCGTGACCGCAGCGTTCTGTCTGTCTCATGGGATTCGGCGCGACGTCCTCGTCTACTTGGTCTTACAGGATCAAATCGTCGTGCGCTTGGAGGGCAGTCGGCTCAAGCACTTAAACCCCGACGAACGCTCGACAGCTGCTCTCATTCAGAAGGCCCTCAGAGCATTTGCTGAAAACACCTATAAAGATCGGGAGATCGAGAGCACGCCAGGGATCTTCATCGCGTCGGGGGGGCTCTCCGAAGCGCTCCAGAGCGCCCAAGGTTTGGGCCTGACGGTCTATTGGCTCCATGAGCATGGTACCCCTATACGCCACGAGAAGCTCGATGAAAACGCGGCGTTTGTGCTGAGCGATCATCTCGAGTTTTCCCCCCAGGACGTGGCGCTTCTTAAGATATTTCCCCAGTTGAGCGTGGGGCCGCTGTCGCTCCACGCCGATCACTGTATTGTGATCGTGCACAACGAGCTCGATGTGCGATTTGCACCTGCGTCGGGTTTCTCGCTAAGATAAAATAAAATGAAGATTTGTCCCACTTGGCCTTAAGGGGTAGAATACAATGCACAGGGGAGATGGTCTTTTGAGGGATATAGAATCAAGCGGATCACCTCAAAAGGATCGGCTGGAGATGATCCGGCGCCTCGAGGCCCAAGGGATCACTGACAAGAGAGTGCTCGAGGTGATGGGACGTATTCCACGCCATCTCTTTATCTCTAATGCCTTGTGGGATCACGCCTATGCTGATCATCCTGTGCCCATCGACTGCGGCCAAACGATCTCCCAGCCCTATATCGTCGCGTTGATGACCCAAGCCTTACAGCTTGAGAAAGGCGACCGGGTGCTGGAGATCGGCACGGGGTCGGGGTATCAGACGGCGATCCTGGCCGAGTTGGCCCAGCACGTCTACACGATCGAGCGCTTTGCCGAGCTCTCGGAGAAGGCGCGCAAGCTCTTGACCGACGCAGGATATACGAATATTAGCTTCCGGGTAGGGGATGGAACGCTCGGATGGCCGGAGGAGGCGCCTTTTGACAAGATCATCGTCACGGCCGCAGCACCAGATGTGCCCCCATCGCTGCTAGAGCAATTAGCCGAGGGTGGCAAGATGGTTATCCCTGTGGGGGGACGCCAGCTGCAAACACTCCTGGCGCTCACGAAAGAGCACGACAAGCTGCATCGCGAGGAGCTCTGCGCGTGCAGCTTCTTGCCGCTCATTGGCAGAGAGGGTTGGCCAGATCAAGAGACCTGGCTCCAGCACTTGTTATGAACGGGGAAGGAGGGATGAGCTAGAGCAATTCTCTATAGCGTAGCGCGTCTCATGGTCGTATCAAAACTATTACGACACAACAAGGAGGTGCTGTGATGAACACAGTTCGATCTTATCTATTTGTTATAGGGATGGTCCTTCTCGTGGGGGTGCTGACTAGCTGTGCGGGAGGAGTCAAGCCACCCGCAGCTGTGATCACAAGTCCACAAAGTGGCGCCCAGTTTACGGTAAACCAAGCTATCGAGTTCTCGGGGGTGGCGAGGGACGATGCTGGTAAGGAAGTCACAAAAGACGTCGTCTTTGAGTGGGACTTTGGCGACGGCACAACAGAGAAGGGCCAGAAGGTCTCCCATGCGTATGGTGCGAGTGGGACGTACACGGTCAAGCTGACGGTGAAGACCCTCGCTCAAGCCAACGAAACCAGCCCCAAGCTTGAACCTAAGCAAACGGCCCAGATCGAAATCACAGTAGTGACCGCTCTCTCAGTAGCGATCTCCGCCAGCGTCACGGAAGGGCCGGCTCCCTTGGAGGTGTCGTTCACCGCGGAAGTCCAAGGCACAGCAGCGAGCTACACCTGGGACTTCGGCGATGGCTCCACAAGCTCCGAAGCCAACCCAACGCATACGTTCACAGCTGAGGGAACATACATTGTGAGGCTCGTCGTGACGGCTCCTGACGGCAGCACAGCTTCTGCGGAGAAGACGATCACTGTTACAGCCCCCCAGCAAGCATCGCGCAACCCTTATATCATCAAGATGGTGAGCACTGCTGATGGTCGACATTTCTTCGACCCAGCAGAGTTGACGATCAAGGTCGGCGAGACAGTTCGCTGGGTGAGTGAGTGTGCCGAGGGCATAACCTGTGTATATTCAGTCCAAGCGTATCCCGATAAGATCCCCGCAGGCGCTGAAGCCTTCAATTCAGGACTCCTCACAGAGCGGGGGCAGTCGTTTGAGTATACGTTCACTATCCCTGGAGAGTACGAATACTTCTGCTTGTCCTACGAGCCCATGGGGATGAAAGGGAAGATTATCGTGCAGCCATAACGAGAGAAGGCCCTCACCTTCGCCTGCACGCTGCGCGTGGGTTTCATCTTCGCCCGCCTGAGCGGGCGAAGGCAAACAGTCCAGACGAGGTCTGGCACGCGTAGCATGCCTACAGGGTGGGGTGAGGGCCTTAATACTATGCGAAAGATTATAGACCTCCGCAGCGATACGGTCACTAAGCCCACACCCCCGATGCGCCGCGCCATGGCCGAGGCTGAGGTCGGCGATGACGTCTTCGGGGAAGATCCCACGGTCAATAAGCTCCAAGAATACGCGGCTCAGCTCTTCGGGCGCGAAGCGGCGCTCTTCGTTCCCTCCGGAACGATGGGCAATCAGATTGCTATCAAAGTTCACACCCAACCGGGGGACGAAGTGATCGTCGAAGAAGCGTCTCATATCTTTAACTCAGAGATGGCGATGATGGGGGCGTTTTCAGGGGTCATCCCTCGGCCGATTCCCAGTGAGCGCGGCTTTCTGCGTTGGGAACAGATCGAGCGCGCTATCCGACCAAAAGTCTATTACTATGCACAGACGCGTCTGATCTGCTTGGAAAACACTCATAACTTCAAGGGCGGAGGTGTCTATCCTGTAGAGTGGGCCAGAGAGATCATCGAACAAGCACACGAGCGCGGCTTGGCCGTGCACTTAGATGGTGCACGGATCTTCAACGCTGCTGTAGCGACGGGGCGTTCCGTGCAAGAGCTTACAGAAGGCTTTGACTCGGTGATGTTCTGCTTGTCGAAGGGGTTGGGAGCGCCAGTGGGCTCGATGCTTGTCGGTTCCGCAGAGTTTATAGAGAAGGCCCGCAGAGTGCGCAAGATGCTCGGCGGCGGGATGCGCCAAGTCGGGATTCTCGCTGCCGCTGGGCTCTATGCCTTGGAGCATCACATTGATCGTCTTGCCGAAGACCACGAGAACGCGCGAGTGCTTGCGGACACCCTAAAGGAGATCCCTGAGGTACGCCTTGAGCCCGTCGAGACCAATATCGTGATCTTCGAGCTCTCCAAGACACCCGCCGAAAAACTGATCGCTGAGCTCAAGCAAAGAGCTATCTTGGCTTTAGCGATTGGGCCGCGCCGGGTACGCTTGGTGACCCATCTGGATGTGTCGCGAGAAGACGTGCGGTACGCGGCTCAAGCCATTCGAGAGATTCTCCAAAAATAAGGAGCCCCTTGGGGAGGGGCTCCATCCCACCCGCTTGTGGAGTGGTGGTGAGAGGATGGTAGAGGGATTTTATTATATCTTCACCCTCTTAAGCCGTCTGTAGCGGGGATCACATTGAAACTTTTTTCCCATTGGATGGTATTTATACATGTCGCGCTCTAGGCGCGGCAGACAGTTCCGTGCTATAATGGAGCGGACCGAAGGAGGCCAGCTATGCGCGCAGCTATAAGCCGTCGCACGTTCCTCCACGCCCTTGGATTAGCAGCCGGGGCGTTCGTCTTAGGGCAGTACCGGGGCTTCAGCCAGCAGACAATGACTATCGGGGTTCTTGGCAGCACAGCCTCCCCCTTGGGCCAGGGGATTCTCAACGGGGCCCAGCTTGCCGCGAGCGAGCTCAACTTCAAACTTATCCCCGGAGACCTTGGGAGCGAGACTGATCCCGCCCGCGCTCGCGCCGTATTGAACGATCTCATCAGTAAGGGAGCTGATGCTGTCGTGGGGCTCTCGCGCCCAGACACGATTCCCGCGCTCTTGCTCGATATCCCTAGAGTAAAAAAGCCCTTGATCATCACGGGGACACCGCTGCTGGGAACCGATCAGGTCGCGGGGAACTTCGAGAACTTCAAATATATCTTCCGCGCGGGCATCGTCAGCGCTACTGCGCAGGCGTTCGACGGTGGCGAGTTCGGCCGGGAGTTCTTGGTTGGGCGTCTCCTCAAAGAAAGAGTGCTTCGGTCAAACGCCGTTGCTATCGTAGGTGATCCGTCCAAGCAGAGCGCGGACTTCCGCGCAGCGTTGCTCCCCCGGCTGACACGAGCAGGTTTGGACGTCGTGGGCAATCTCGCCGATACCCAAGCTGGGGCTCTGTTAGAGCGCCTACAGAAGATCAATGTATCAGCAGCGATCACGGCATTCTTCGACACGAAAGTGGGGGCGGAGTTCGCGCAGGGCTGGTCCGCCAACAAGGTGAAAATCGCGCTCTTTGGTTGGAACGAAGCGCTGCTCTATGACGACTTGAAGGGCGCGGCTAGGGGATACGTCGTCACAGATTTTGCGGCAGAGACCGAAAAAGTAGGTCCCAGGACGCTCGGGTTCTATAAGAAATACCAAGAGCAGTTCAAAGCGCGAGCGGTTTTCACTGCTGCAACGACATATGACGCTGTCTACGCCCTTGCTGATGCGCTCGGGCGCGCTCGGACTACCGAGGCTGAGGCCCTCGTCAAGGCTCTGGAAGGGACAAGGCTTCCAGGTGTCGTAGGGTTGATTCGGTTCTACACCGTTGAGGAGCAGCAGCGAGATCCCTTAAAGATCGCAGTCGCCCACGATCAGGTCTACGGGCTCAACAAACTCAGTCCGGGGCCAGGGTTTGATGGGGTACGTCCTTTCTATACGCAGCTAGCTGCGGACGGCCGGCGAGTCGTGCTCTATCCCGATGAGTATGCGACCGGCTCGTACGTGCTGCCGCCGCATTTTGGATAGCACAAAAACGCAAGGAGGTTGCACGATGAGACCCAGGGGAAACGGTCTAGGTCGAGCGTTAGTACTCACACTGCTGATGGTCATCATTGGTCTGAACACCCCAGGGTTGCTCTCGCAGTCCCAGATTGAGAGTCTGGAAGCTCCGCGTGTGACGTACGTGCTCTTGCCGAAGACCCGGTGTGTTGTCGCGCCTCCTGCCCTGCCTGCAGATCGATGTCCTCCTGGCACCTTGCCTCCCCCAGATTTCATTACGGCAATTAATTGGATCGCTGCGGATGGGAGTGACTTTGAAGGGGCTATCGGCTACGAAGATATTAACAAAGATATCATCAAAGTGACGTTCCGCGTTTTGAAAGCTACAGAAGTGAAAGATGCCCCACCAGGAGCATTTAGAGCTGGGCAGATCTTCAGCTTTGAGCCCCCAGCGCAAACCAGCGACAAGGGGGCCTTTGGGTTTCGCATCTTTACTACTGTGCCCCAGGACGTCACGCTGGAAGTGACCCTCGAAGACGCGAAGAGAAACGTGAGCCAACCGAAGGTCTTCTCGTTTAAAGCTGTTGGCCCAGATCCGATCATCAGCGGGATTGTATTTCCCAGTGAGGTCCCTTTGGGAACAGAGCAAAAAGTCTTAGTAGGTTTTATAGACCGCGAAGGCCAGCTGAGCCGCGTCTATTTTCAGCTCATAAACTTCGATCCCAAGCGCATAGGGGACTGCTCGCTTCCCCTCGACCCCAACGGCATCGACGTGAGCGAGCAGGTCCTTGGGGAGAAGGAGGGGCAGTTAGAATTTCGCATCAAGTGCAACAGTGCCCAGCGCATCAAACTCAAGCTCGCCCTTGTCGATCGCCAGGGGAATCGCAGTGACAAGCGGGGGGCTCTGGAGCAGCCCAGTGACTTCGAATTCATTGCCGGGCGTAAGGTGGCTGAAGGGCTCTTCTTCCTCGATCAATTTGGGCAGAGTGGCAATGCTCCGGGACAATTCCTAAAGCCACAGGGGATCGCCGTAGACAGCCAAGGGCGTATCTACGTCGCCGATACAGAGAACCATCGCATTCAAGTCTTCGATCCCAGTACCTTCAAGCTCACCGAAAAACAACCGATTGCCGTCTGGGGCAGCCAGTGTCTTTTGCGCACCGGTGAGGGGTGTCGCGATCCCGACGGAGGTGGGCCACTCGTCCCCGGCGACGGGCAGTTCAACGGCCCTACGGATATCGCTATTGACCCAACGGGCTATATCTACGTCGTCGACAGCGGCAACCATCGCATCCAGAAGTTTGACTCTACGGGAAGGTTTGTGAGCAAGTGGGGCACCAAAGGGAGTGGTGACGGGCAGTTTGAGACCCCCGTGAGCATCGCGCTCGACAGTTCAGGGAAGGTCGTCTACGTCGTAGAAAAGGGGAATCATCGCGTCCAGAGATTTGACGTCGTTGACGTAAGAACTGTGCGATTTTCGACCAAGTGGGGTAGCGAATGCAATCTGACCGTGACGCCTCCCACGGGGCGCTGCATCGATCCTGACGGAGCGGGGCCGCTGCAGACAGGCGATGGGCAGTTCTTTGAGCCGCAGGCGATAGTCGTCGATGGCGCAGGGAATGTGTATGTCTCCGATGCGGGAAACCATCGAATTCAAAAATTTGACGCTAGCGGGAAGTTCTTGCTCAAGTGGGGGAGTCGCGGGCTTGCGCCAGGGCAGTTTGAGACTCCTCGCGGGCTGGCGTTCACGCGAGGGGGGATCTTACTCGTAGTAGATCAAGAGAACCATCGCGTGCAAGAGTTCAAGACTGATGGAAGCTTTGAGCGCCAGTGGGGGCGATTTGGCAGTGAAGAAGGGGAATTTAGGTTTCCTCAAGATATCGCAGTTGATAGCGCGGGTAACATCTATATTGTGGAGCTCAGCCGGGTACAGAAGCTCGGTAATTTTTAATGGGGAAAAGCCCAAGGAGGCAACGATGTGCTCTCGTACGCGGGTGCTGATTATTACTCTTGTCTTAGGCGCGCTTAGTACGGTGTCAGCAGGGGTAGCTCAACAGAGCGGGGTCTTACAGATAGTCTTTCGCGTCCCTGATGGTAGCCCAATTCGCTCTTCGCCCGTGATAGATCTTGCGAAGAACGCCATCTATTTTGGTGCCGACGATGGGAATCTCTATGCGATTCCCTTAATCAGTTCTGAGCAACCTCGGCGGCCCAAGTGGGTCTTCTCGCCCAACCCAGACCCAACTCAGCGTCGCCCTATGCGCGTAGCTCCGGTCATTGACGAGGCGCGCAACAGAATCTATATCGGGGCCGACGACGGCAAACTCTACGCTGTGGACCGAGACACAGGGCAGCTCGTTGAGGGATTTAGGCCTGCTACGGACGAGGGCAAGCGTCCAGCTCCTATCCGAGTCGTCCCAGCCCTGGATCAACCTCGAGGGAGGCTCTATGTGGGGGCTGATGACCAACAAGTGCAAGATATCAATCTTGTCACGAACGAATTAGCACAGACGTTTAATAGGGCCAAAGGGGCTATCCGTGCTGCGCCGATAGTCGATTTCGTCAAGACTGCTGTCTATTTTGGTGCCGATGACGGTAGATTCTATGCGATCTCTCGCGAAGACTTCAGTGAGCAGCAAGATATATTTAAACCCATAGCGATCGGCAGTCCAATCCGTGGCTCGCCGCTCTTGGATATCCTTGGCACCGAAGGTGCAGCTATCTACTTTGGCGCAGACAACGGGGTCTTCTACGCGATCGATCGCGCTGGAAGCGATATCTATAAGTTTGAGACCTTTGGGCCGGTCCGCACCAAAGCTGCTGTCGATCCCATCAAGAATGCAGTCTACTTCGTCTCCGATGACGGGAGGCTCTACGCGCTCTTCCGCAGCGACGAGAAAGATAGTAAGGGCCAGCCCATCAAGGGCCGAGAGCGCGGCAAACAGAAGTTCGCTATCACCATTGTGACCGATAACAATCCCAACCCCTTCGATGGCGACCTGCCGCGCTCGTCGCCGGTTGTTGATCGCCGCTTAGGAGCCACTGGAACAGGGACCATCATTGTTGGGTCTGTGGACGGCAGACTCTATGGGATTAATCCAGACAGCGGGCGCGCTCAATTTATTCTTGCCGTGCCGGGCGCTGGCACCGATCCCCGCGCAGCAATCCGTACTACTCCGGCACTCTACGTTAGCGGCCCAAGTTCGTCTATAGAGATCTATCTCGGTGCAGACGATGGTGGGCTTTACGTCGCGCGCCGGTAGGGGATTAGATTATGGAAGTCTGAACTGCTACAATAGTTTGGGCAAAAAAAGCTCAGCACATAAGGAGGTGGCACGCATGGGCCGCTGGATCAGGTGCACGCGAGCAAGCTCGATGCGGCGGAGTTTAGGGATTGTTTTGATCGTTGCCTTTGCTGTGTTGATATGGGGATCGGGTCGACTGATGGTGTGGAGCCAAGCGGGTGGCCCTGCGTTGCCAGAGCTGCATCCCATTAGCTTGGTGCTGAGCCCCGCTTCCCCTGTCGATAAGGGCGCCTCTGTCCTTGCGCGCGCCAAGATCGTCAACACAGGAGGAAGCCCCGCCCCGCGCTTCACTGTTGAATTTTTCTATCGACTCAAGAGCGATCCCACTCGCCCTTGGGTGAGCTTCCCCGACGGCAAGGGGCTTGTCATAGTATCCCAAGGGCTCAGCCCCCGTGACCAGGCCATTACGGTCGAAGGAATACTAGACACCTCGAAGGCCGAAATCGAGCCGGGAAACTATGAGATCAAGGTCTTAGTCGATTCCACCAATCAGATCTCTGAAGAAGATGAGACCAATAACGAATTGATAGTGGGCTTACAGATCCGCCCGTCACGGTTGAACAAGCCTGATCTCCTTCCCATCGCGCTCACGTTCGACCCGGCATCACCCTTGGATATTAACGGCAGGACAACAGTGACGGTGACGATTCGCAACGGCGGCCCTGTGGATGCCAGCGCGTTTGAAGTACAATATCTCTTCTGTAAGCTCCTTGCACCGCGCAGCACATGTCCACCAGATCAGATGGCTGAATTTGCCCGCGTGGCTCTTCTTGAAGGATTGAAAGCTGGCGAGGAACGCTCTGAAAAAGCCGAGTTCCCTAATCCCCAGAATCCAACCCTGGCCCAGCTTGAGCCCGGGACCTATCTCATCCAAGTGCGAGTTGACCCTCCACGCAAAGAGCAGCCTAACGGGGCTGTCGAAGAGCAGGATGAGGCGAACAATGCGTTGACGGCCTATCTCATGGTCAAAGGGCCAGAGCTCTATCCGGAAGGCCTCGTGCTCATGCCCACACCGGTCCGCGCCGGCGACGAAGTTCTCATCACAGTGCAGATTGCGAACGTAGGCGACGCCCCGGCAAGCAATGTCATGGCTGCGTTTGTGATAGACGGGCGGCGCTTCGCCACCACGACGGTATCAGAGATCGCCGCTAGGGCTGTTACAGGGGAGCCGGGACGTCAGGTTGCGCAAGTAGGCCTCAAGACCGGAGAACTTTCTTTGCAGCCGGGAGTCCATGAGCTGCAAGTCGTCGTCGACCCCGATAATCGCGTTAGTGAGCTCGATGAGACTAATAATATCTTGGCCACGGCACTCACTATCCAGCCTCCTTTGCCCAGTTTGCCAGAGCTGACCCCCAAGAGCTTGTTTGTGACTCCAGCATCGCCTATCGAGCAGGGGAAAGGCACAGTTACAGCAGAGATCCTCAACAACGGGACAAAGATCGCCGAGGGGTTCGATGTCGAATTCTCCGTGCGTGAAACTGGACGCCTGCGCTGGAATCCCATCCCGTGTACGGCCAACTGCATTACTAATAAACTCAACCCCAACGCCGAGTTAACGGCGCAAGCCCAATTGCCTGCGCTTGCCCCAGGAACCTACGAAGTCCGCGTCCTGGTCGATCCTCAAGGGCGCGTCGCAGAATTGGACGAGACCAACAACGAGATGATCATCAGTTTTCGCGTGATCCGGCCGCGTCGCCCTGACTTAGCCATCGTTCAGTTAGCATTTGATCCAGCGTCGCTCACCGCGTACCCAGGGCAACCTGTGCGAGCGCTCTTTATCGTGGAGAACCTTGGGGATGCCCAGGCTCCTGCCTCCCTTGCCCACTGCACCTATCGTCGGCTGGAAGACTTTGCAGCTCAGCCAACACTCTTTGCTCAGGTCTCCGTACCAGCTCTCGGGCCTGGGGAACGCTTCAGCGCCGAATGCCGCGCTGAGATAGTCCGGCCCGGTTTCTATGAGCTGACCGTGATTCTCGATCCCACCAACGCTGTGGACGAACAGAACGAGGGCAACAATATTGCCACAAGCGGCACAGGCATCCCAGGCCAACCGAGCCCGCAAGGGCAAGCGTTGCTCATCGTCGGGCCGGATCTCGTGCCGGATCGCGCTACGCTGAAGGTCAAGCGCCCTGGTGTCCCTGAGGCCCTAGTGCCCAGCCTTGAGGTCACTCAAGGGGAAGTGCTCGCCCTTGAAGTGACCGTCAGAAACACTGGGCAAGTCGCGGCCGGAGGCTTCGACGTAGCTTTCTGTATCCGAGAGTACTTCTCCCAGCAGCCGTGCGCAGAGATCGGGACACGATCTCGAACGACGGGTTTAGGGCTGACTGACGAATTTATCGCGAAGACGCAAGTGAGCACAGAGTCCTTCGCACCGGGAGTCTACGAGATCGGGGTTATTGTCGATCCGCCGACGCCCGAGCAACCCTTCGGACGCGTCGAAGAAGTCAGTGAACAGAACAATTACATTGGAGGGCCTCGCGCTGCCCGCGGCTTCCAACTAGTAATCGTAGGGAAGCCAGATCTGACCTTCCGTGAACCGTTGGTCTTCCAGCCCAGCGGGCCTGTGCCCATCGGCACGCTCTTAGGGGTCTTCGCCGATATTCAGAACATTGGGGCGGGTCGGACAACCCGCGACTTCAAAGCTGAATTCGCCTTCCGCCGAGTCGACGACCCCGCTCACCCCAACCCCGAGTTTACGGTCTTCGGCACGGCGATCATCACAGACCTTGAGGTCGGGCGGGAGAAGGCCAAGCAGGTCAAAGCCGAGCTGGATACAAGCAATCTCGTGCCAGGGCTCTACGAGATCCGCGTCATGATCGATCCCGAGAACGTGATCCCGGAGCTGAATGAGACCAATAACGTGCAGACGGCGCGAATAGCTATCGGCGGAGCTGTCGGGCTGGTCGACCTGGCGGTGCTCAGCTTGACCCTTACTCCCAATCAGCCGGTGGTATCGCGCGGGCAGATTGTGCGGTTCTCCGCCGTGATCGCTAACTGGGGTGCTGCAGCTTCGGGGCCGTTCTCCGTAGAATTTAGCTATCGCAATCTGCTCGGCTCCTCAGGAACCGATCCGGTCTTCAGTCGCCAGACCGTGACAAACCTAGAGGGCGGTGCCCGGACAACCATCGTGGCGCAGCTCAATACGGTCTCGCTTAGCCCAGGAACATACGAGATCGCGGTGACGGTAGACCCGGAGAATCGCATATCTGAACCTGATGAGACCAACAATCGTCTGGTGATCTTCCTCACAGTGAACTGAATGGACAAGCGCAACACAATAGAGTAAGATGAGAATGGGCCTTAACCCGGTGATCGAACCGCGTCCCCAGAGGCTGCTTTGGGAGACCCCGCCCAGGCCCTGAGGATGCATCAGCCTGTGGTTAAGGCCCTTTCTCTTTTATAGACGAGCGCGTGAGCTGCTCTTCGTGACGGTGTTCACAATATAAATGCTGCGCGAGCTGACGCTCTTGGCTTGTGTTAAGGGCGATAGCAGGGCTTTGGCCGGCATGGCGAGGACACTCGTCCCATCCCACCAAGACAAATCCCCGCAGAGGCCTCGACAGCAGTCCTTCAGAAGCCTCTTCCCATCGCGTATAACAGGGGGCGCTCAGGGGAGGTGCGCACGTGGGCACGTCACGGCTGGTCATAGTAGTTCTCGCCCTCTCTCTGCTGGGCGTGGTTATGGTCGCCAGTGCGAGCCTGCCCATCGCGGCTCTTCGCTACGAGCAGCCCTCGTATCTTTTGGTCAAGCATCTCATCGCCCTTGCTCTTGGGCTCATCGCTCTCTGGGTCTGCTCCAGAATAGATTATCACGTCTTCTTCAGAATAGATCATATACTCTTGCTGACGGCCTTGGGGTTGGCTGCCCTGACGCTCATTCCCGGCTTGAGCGTGCGCGGGAGCTGGCTGCGCCTCCCTGGGCCCTTCCAGCTCCAGCCTACAGAGTTCTTAAAATTCGCTCTGATTATCTCGTTCGCGGCGTTCTCCGTGCGTAAAGGGGAGCACATTCAAGAATTCTCCGACGGGGTCTTGCCCGTACTCATTTCGACGACATGTGCAGCCCTCATAGCGCTCAAACAATCCGACTTCGCTATGGCGCTGATCTTTCTGCTCATAGCCTTGTGTATGCTGTTTATTGGGGGGGCACGGCTGACCCATCTCGGCGGGGTCGTCTTAGCTGCTATGCCCACTTTGGCTCTGTTGCTGATCACTGCGCCCTATCGCTTCGGCCGACTCTTAGCATTCTTAGACCCGTTTAAATACAGCACGACTGAGGGCTATCAGCTCATTCAGTCGCTCACCGCCCTTGGGTCTGGAGGGATCTTCGGGCGCGGCCTAGGCGAGAGTCGAGCCAAGCTATTTTTTCTCCCAGAACCGTATAACGATTTCATCTTTGCGATCATTGGGGAAGAACTGGGTTTGCTCGGTGGGCTCCTCGTCGTCGGGCTCTTCGCGTATCTCCTATACGTCGGCTATAGCATTGCATGCCGAGCACCAGATCGGTTTGGGATGCTACTCGCTGCGGGGATAACGTTCACGATCGCGGCTCAAGCCGCGATCAACGTAGGAGTCGCTACCGGGATATTGCCTGTGACGGGCTTGACGCTGCCGTTCATTAGCTATGGCGGCTCGTCGCTCATCGTTTCGTCGGCGATGACCGGAACTCTGCTGAACATTGCGCAAAGGGGCTCCCATGAAGACGTTTCTCGTCTGTGGGGGCGGGACAGGAGGGCATCTCTATCCCGCTCTCGCCACGATAGAAGGGTTACGGCGCACTGAGCCACGCGCTCGCCTCGTTTATGTAGGCAGCCGCTACGGACTCGAGACGCGAGTCCTGCCGCGATACCCGTGGATTGAATTTTATAAGCTCCCTATTCGTGGGATTGCTCGGCCGGGCCAGCGCCCCTTGTGGGCCCTCTGGGCGCTCCTCGCGATAGCACAGCTCCCGGCCGCGCTCGCTCAAGCCCTCTTCATTATCGCAACAGTGCGTCCTACGGCAATCATCGGTTTTGGAGGCTACGGGGCCTTTGCTCCGCTCGTGTGGGGAGTTCTCTTCAGAATCCCGATCTTTCTCCATGAGCAGAATCTCATTCCCGGGATGGTGACACGACTCTTTGCCCCCTGGGCAAGAAAAGTCTTTCTCACCTACCCCCAAACGGCCTGCTATCTCCGGGCACGGCACGTCATCGTGACCGGACTGCCCGTCCGCCCAGAGATCCTTTCAGCTCGCCCTGATCATAGCCAGTTCGGATTGTACCCTGAGAGAAAGACCGTGCTGGTCTTTGGAGGCAGCAGAGGATCACAGATTCTTACAGACGTTGCGCTCGCAGCACACCAGTATCTAAGTGACGTTCAGTTTTTGATTGTCTCACCCTCTTTCCCCTTGACGAGGAAGAGCGAGAGGGTAGTTCTCGTCCCATATATTCACGAGATGGGCACAGCTTTAGCAACAGCCGACGTCGTCATCTGTCGCGCTGGCGCTGCGACGTTAGCAGAACTCGTTGCTGTGGGTAAGCCCGCTATAGTTATCCCTTGGCCAGGCGCTGCGAACGATCATCAGACAATGAATGCTAAGGCTTACGCCCATCTTGGAGCTTTTTCTATAGTCCCAGAGTCTGAGCTCACCCCCCAACGGCTCGTGGAGGAGATCCAAAAAGCCCTCACCCAAAGCCGTGCCCCCCATATCAGAGGCCAGGGTGAGGGAGCGCTAAACTCTATCTTATGCGAGGTGCTTTCCGATGCGACCAAAGAGCACGATACAGCTCCACTTTCTTGGGATCGGCGGCGACGGTATGAGTGGGTTGGCCAAAGTCTATTCTGAGCTGGGATGGCGCGTCACCGGCTGCAATATCGAAGAGAACCGACGCACCCAGCAGCTCCGCACTTTGGGTATCCCTATCACAATCGGGCACGATCGCGCCCATCTCCAAAGTGCTACCCATCTCATCGTCTCCTCAGCCATCCCTTCAGATAATATTGAGCTGCTCGAAGCCCAGCGTCTTGGGTTGCCCATTCTCCATCGGCTCGATCTGCTCAATGAGCTTACAAAAAGTCGGTACACCATCGGGGTAGCCGGCACCCACGGCAAGACCACGACTACAGCAATGATCACGACACTCCTCGAGCGTGCCTGGCTCGACCCGACGTTTGTGATTGGTGCAGCCTCCCCTACCTTGGGCACCCATGCTCGTCTGGGGTTAGGACGATATCTTGTCGCCGAAGTCTGCGAGAGCGATGGACGCTTCGTGCAGATTCGCCCTAACATCGCTGTGATCACCAATATCGGGCGGGATCATCTCAATTTCTACGGGAGCGAAGCAGCACTCTTAGAGAGCTTCACGCGCTTTGCCCGTCAGAGCGAGCTGTGCATTGCATGTGCCGATGACCCTGGGGCATGCCGTGCCGTCATTGAGCGTATTCCTACAGCGCTCACCTATAGCATCGAGCGCCCCGCAGACTTAGTCGCCCACGATATAGCGTTCTCTCAATTCCATACGACATTTGAGATCTCCTGGCGCGGACGCCGCGTAGGGAGAGTTGAACTTCTTTATGCCCCTGGTATCCATAACGTCTATAATGCCCTCGCCGCCCTGTTAGTCGGCCATACCCTAGGGCTTCCGTTCGCCGACATGGCGGCACACCTGAGAGATTTCCGGCTTCCGGAAAGACGCTTCCAAGTCCTGGTCAATAACGGCATCACGATTGTTGACGATTACGCCCACTTGCCCGAACAGATCCAACGTAACCTCCAAGCGATCCGGCACAGCTGGCATCCGCCCCGGATCGTCGCGCTCTTCCAGCCCCATCGCTTCACACGCACGTATTATCTGGGGCAAGAATTCAGCACCGCGTTCGATCTCGCTGATACCGTAGTTCTCACCGACATCTACCCGGCATTTGAGCCTCCCATTCCTGGGGTAGATGTGGGAATGATTGTCGAGGCGCTGCGGCGCCGTCACAAAGACGTTACGTATGTGCCTCGTGGGGAAGATTTCGCCCTTCGGGTGCAGAAGCTCTTACGTCCTGGGGACTTTGTCATCGGCTTTGGCGCGGGTGATCTTGGGGAAGAGCTCTCTCGTCTGGCCCAAGTCTGGAACGAACAGAAAGGGGAAGACCATGGGAAAGCTCGCTAGAGCACTCCAAAGCCGACTGCGTGGCGTTGTCAAAACCCAAGAGCCCTTAGCGCGACACACGTCGCTGCGCATTGGCGGTCCAGCAGATTATTTTGTCATCCCCGCTTGCATAGAAGATATCTTAGAAACGCTAGAGTTCACCCGTGAGCACGGCTTACCATGGATAGCTTTAGGGAACGGCACGAATGTGCTCTTCCTCGATGAGGGCTACCGAGGGGTGATTATCAAGCTTGGGCCAAGACTTGGGCATATAGAGACCCTTCAGAACACCGTGCGCGCCCAAGCAGGAGCCAGCTTAGCGGCTCTCATCTCCCATGTCCGTTCCCTAGGGTTACGCGACCTCGACTTTCTCGTGGGAATCCCCGGAAGCGTCGGAGGAGCTCTTGTGATGAACGCGGGCATCCCCGAAGGGACTATCTCCGACGTGGTCACCCAGGTAGGGGCATTGACTTTTGCCGGAAAATTCATTACGCTTAAGAGTGACGAATGTCGGTTCGGCTACCGGTCGAGCCGGTTCCAGCAGGAACGACTCATTGTGATAGAGGGAGAATTTGCCTTGGGAAGAGGGAAATCGTGGGATGGTGAAGAGTTACTCAGGCGGCGCAAGGAGCGCCAGCCCCTGGGGATGCCCAGCCCAGGCTGCGTCTTTCGTAACCCGGTAGGGGTAGGAGCTACGGCAGGCCAGCTCATCGACCAAGCGGGACTGAAGGGCTACCGGGTGGGAGGAGCGCGAATATCCCCAAAGCATGCGAACTTTATCGTCAATGAAGGGGGGGCGACCAGCCGCGACGTCCTCCAGCTAATTGACATCACCCGGTCAGTTGTGCTTAAATACTGGGGGGTGGAGTTGAAGCTGGAGCTCGCCGTCGTCGGAACGTGCGGCGTGCAGTATTAATATTTATAATAGCGATCATCGGGCTTGTGCCCGTACTGCCGTGGCACAAGTACCTAGCCATACGAGAGATCACCGTCAAGGGTGGTGAGAGGATTCAAGCCGAGACGGTCTTCCAGAGCCTGCCCATTACCGTGGGGATGAGTTGGCTGACGGCCGATACCCAGGCCGCCAGAGAAGCCCTCTTGCGCCTCCCTGACGTCCGTGATGCTCGAGTTACCAAGAGATTATGGGGGCAGATAGAGATTCTCTTACAAGAGCGAGAGCCGTTGGCCCTAGCTCGCTTAGGTCACAAGCTCTTCTGGGTCGACACCGAGGGGGTCCTCTATGCCGAGGCTCAGGGGGGCTTCGGCCCGATCCTCGTCGAACCTCAGACCGTCGAGACCGAGCGCGGCCGTCGCCTCGCCGAGCTCTTTTATCTCGTCCCGTTGAGAGCTCTGATGACCAGCCCTGGACATCTGCTCAACTCTATTACAACAATCCGATTCGAAGGGAGCACCATGATTCTGTCGTTGCGAGATGGCCCGGATGTCTTCTTATCCATCTATGATGTCCGGTGGGAATTGGCAAAACTTCGGCGGGTCCTCAGCGCCCTAGCAGGGCGCCACCCGCATCGGATCGATCTGCGATTTGAGCGCGCTGTAATTCTTCAAGAGCAAGCTCGTCCGTGAGGGATGGTGATGAGGGAATGGGGGAGATCATTGTCGGCCTAGACATAGGCACTACAAAGGTGGTCGCCCTCGTCTGTAATGTCGAGGACGGCCAGATCGAGATCATCGGGATGGGGAAGGCCCCCTCTCATGGCCTAGAGAAAGGGGTTGTAGTCGACATCGGCGAGACGACGGCTTCTATTAAACGCGCTATTGAAGAGGCCGAAAATATGGCCGATGTCAAGATCGAGCGCGTCTACGCGGGAATTGCGGGAAAGCACATTCAGAGCATTAACAATTCTGGGACAGTCTCGATCTCCCGGGAGAGTCGGATCATCACTGTAGAGGATGTCCAACGGGTGATCGATACGGCGCAAGCCGTGCAGATTGCCCCAGATAGTCAGCTGATCCATGTTATCCCACGTCAGTATATTGTAGACGGCCAAGAGGGGATCACGGACCCCGTAGGCATGATTGGGACACGCCTTGAGGTCGATGTGCATATCGTGACCGGCTCGATCACAGCCGTACACAATATCCGGCGATGCGTAGAGAACCTGGGGATCGAAGTGGAACAGATCGTGCTGCAACCATTGGCTTCGTCCTATGCCGTGCTGACAGAAGCCGAGAAGGAGCTTGGGGTCGCTTTGATGGACATCGGGGGCGGCACCACAGATATTGCGATCTTCCGCGATGGCGATATTTGGTTCAGCAAGATCATCCCTATCGCGGGCGAGCATATCACTAACGACATCACAGTAGGGTTGCGAGTCAGCTACGAAGAAGCCGAGCGCATCAAGATCCAAGAGGGGCTGCCGCGCATCACCGACGAGGCTGCCGAAGAAGAACGCATTGAGATCACGACCATCAGCGAAGAGAAGAAGCTCATCTCAAAGAGAAAGCTCGCGAAGATCATCGAGCCCAGATTAGAGGAGCTCTTCGATTTAGCGATGGGTGAGATCGAAGACGTCGGCTATCGCGATCTCATCCCTGCGGGGATCGTCTTGACAGGAGGCACATCGCTCTTGAAAGGGCTACCGGAGTTCGTCTCTGAGCGTTATGACATCTCGGTGCGGCGTAGTCTTCCTCCTCAGGGGATTCACGGGTTGCGCGATATTGTCGAAAGCCCAATCTATTCGACGGTCATTGGCTTAGTCAAATACGCTGTGGAGTCGAAGGAGTATCGCTACCGAGAGCCATCGCGTCGCTACTGGAGCGTCACGCGTTCTCAGAGCAGGGGGTTTAGCGGGCTCTTGGGGCGGCTGCTGCGCTGGCTCAACCGGTTCTTCCGGGGTTAGGGGGTTCTATGAGCCGAGGCGGATTGGCACGGATTAAAGTGATCGGCGTTGGGGGTGGCGGGGGCAATGCCGTTGACCGCATGAAGAAAGCCAAGATCAAAGACGTTGAGCTGATTGCGGTCAACACCGATGCCCAGGTGCTCTCGATCATCGAAGCCGATCGGACCGTTCAGATTGGGGCGAAGCTCACCGCGGGATTGGGGGCTGGGGGCAACCCGGAGATCGGGCGCAAGGCCGCCGAAGAGTCCGAAGCTGAGCTTGCAGCCCTCTTAGAAGACACCGATATGATCTTCTTGACGGCAGGGATGGGTGGGGGCACCGGCACGGGGGCTTCGCCGGTGATTGCGCGCTTAGCTCGCGAAGCGGGCGTCCTCACTGTGGCCGTGGTGACCAAGCCCTTCTCGTTTGAGGGGCGACTGCGCGCAGAGCGCGCCAAGAAGGGCATCGAGGAGCTCAAACAGTATGTCGATACGCTCATCGCCATCCCCAACGACCGATTGCTGAAGGTCGCCCCTCCAGAGATGCCCCTCGTCAAGGCGTTCGAGCTCGCTGACGATATCTTGCGCCAAGGCATTCAGGGTATTACCGATCTCATCACCACGCCGGGGATGATCAATCTCGATTTTGCCGATATTGAAGCGACGATGCGCAACGCTGGGACGGCGCTGATGGGGATTGGGGAGGGGGAGGGGGAGAACCGCACCCGCGATGCCGCGCGCAATGCGATCACCAGCCCGCTCTTAGAAGGCTCCATCGAGGGGGCTCAAAAGCTCATTCTCAATATCACCGGGGGTCCGGATCTCTCCCTCGAGGAGGTCACCGAGGCGGCCTCCCTGATCAAAGAGACCCTCTCGGATCAGGCGGATATCTTCTTTGGCGCCGTAGTACGCGAGGGATTCGAACGCGTGCGCATCACCGTGATCGCGACGGGGTTCAAGGAGCGTGAGGAGCTCTCCAAAGAAGAGAAGCTTGAGCGCGGCCTCGAGATACTCGAAGACGACGAAGAAGAGTTGATCGAGAAGGTCGAGCGCAGCATCCGCAAGGACCGAGCTCGCTCCGATGATTGGGATATCCCGACGTTCCTCCGCAAGCGCAAGAGCGACTAGAAGTCCATTCTGATGGGCATACAGACGTACAAGAAGCCCTGATCGGCCTCGCTATCTCCTGGCTCGAGCAACCCCGCGCTTTCCGCATCCGCCAGCCATAACGTGACTTCCTCGCTCTCGAGGCGCTTGAGCGCATCTATGAGATACTCCGCGCGAAAGCTGATCTTGATGGGCTTAGCTTTCTTCTTCAGGGGGAGCTCTTCGTGAGTCTCCCCCTTCTCTGCTGCTTGTGAGCTCACCCGTAAGAGAGTATTTTCTACGCTCAAGATCACAGCGTCGGACTCTTCAGCAGCTGTGATCTGGGCGCGCTGCAGCGCCTCCAAGAAGCGCTTCCTCTCTAAAGAGATGCCGATGGGGTTCTCCCTGGGAATGACCTTCTCAAAATCAGGGTATGCTTCTTCAATGAGCCGCCCGACAAAGACGACCGACCCAGCCTTGAAAAAGAGATAATTCTCAGACTGATAGAGCTCGACGGTTTCTGATTCTAGTTGAGCCAAGATCCCCGCCAAGTCGCGCAGGGAGTCTGCGGCGACGAGAAACTCCCCTTCTTGAGAAGCTCTCTGCGCTAAGCGTTCGGACTTGAGCGCCAGGCGATACCCGTTCGTCGCCACAACCTTCAGGGTCTCTTTCTCTAAGACCAAGTTGACGCCAGTCAGGCTCAGCCGAGACGTCTCGCGAGCAGGAAGCGCCGCATACGCGACAAGCTCTAAGCTCCTCTCAAGCTGAGACTTCTCTAGCACACAGATGGGTTTGTCTGGTAGGGACGGTACCTCAGGATAGTCCTCTAACGAGAGCCGGAAGAGATCAAACGTCACCCCACCAGAGACGATCTCGACTTTGCCCGTGCCGGGAATCGTCTTGAGCTCAACAGTATCAGCGGGAAGAGTGTTCGCGATCCTCACGAGGAGTTCGCCGTTGAGCACTAATGCTTCATCGCCGTCGCGGTTCTCTATCGGGACGGAGCACCAGATAGCGCGCTCGAGATCCGTCGCATACAGCGTGAGTTGATTCTTCTTGACCTCGAGCTTCACCCCAGCCAAGATCGGCATACTGGTGGCTCTCCCGATGGCGCGACTGACGGTCTTCACCCCTGCGAGAAATTCGTTCCGTCCGCACGAAAATTCCATACTCTATCCTCCTTCCTTGCCAGCAACTCACAAGAGCGACTCCACGGCCTTCCAGATCTGCTCAGCGAGCTCAGAGGCTGGGCGTGTCCCGTCTAATAATAAACTTCCGGGGGTCTGTTGCGCCAGCTCGCGATAGCCCCGGCGTACCCGCTCGTGAAACTCCAGCCCCGCGCGCTCCAGCCGATCAAACGCGCTGCGCTTGCGCGCAAGAGCCACCTCTACCGGGACATCGAGAATAATCGTCATAGACGGCTCTATCCCCTCAGTCGCTATGGTATTGAAATGGCGCACCAAAGTTAAGTCGAGGCCCCGGCCATAGCCCTGATACGCCAAGCTCGCCATAGCAAAGCGATCCGCAAGCACTACTTGGCCTGCCTGGAGCGCCGGGCGCAGCACCGTGCGCGTCAGCTCGCTGCGCGACGCTTCATAGAGCAAGAGCTCCGTCAGAGGCTCCATCTCTAAGGGGCGTTCTAGCAAGATCTCCCTGATCTGCTCCCCCACAGGAGTGCCGCCGGGCTCCCGTATTACTAAAGGCTCTATCCCGTATGCCTGCAAGCGCTTGGAGAGCGCGCGGAGCTGCGTGGACTTTCCGCACCCGTCAATCCCCTCAAAGACGATAAAGACTCCCTTCATTGGGGCTCACGAGCGCTTCGGCGCTCCAAGATCACGAGAGCGAACAGCACAAAGCCCGTCCCCATAACAATTGCCGTGTCAGCGAGATTGAAGATAGGCCAACTCAGATCGTGCCAGCGGAGCTCGAGAAAATCAATGACTGCTCCCCGCATGAATCGATCCGTCAGATTGCCCAAGGCTCCCCCAGCAATGCACACTAGTCCAATGGTCATAGACCGACGCTGCGGCGGGCCCCACAGCAACAGCCCTATAATTGCGAAACTGACAAGAGCTGCAAGAACCGCGATTACACCCCCAAATCCCTGAAAGAGCCCAAATGCCCCGCCGTCGTTCCACGTGAGCGTTAAGCGCAAGACCCCATCGATGAGCTCAACCGGCCGGCCGGGCTCCAAAATCTTAAGAGCTAGCGCCTTACTTGCTTGATCGAGCGCCACTATCCCTGCAATAGCCACGAGTGCCTTCATTGGGTTCAGTATAGCACGAGAGAGATTGAAGGTCAAAGCCCTCTTGCACACAGAGCGCCATTTATGCTATTATCTCTAAGGTGAAGCCCCATGACTGCGAAGCCCTGGCTCCGCCACTACCCCGACGACATCCCCCATACCCTGACATATCCGGAGAAGCCGCTCTATGATTTTCTCGATCGTTCCGCAGAGCAGTACGAGAAGGCACCAGCACTCGTCTTCTTCGGGCAACGGATCACGTACGGGCAACTACGCGAACTTGTCGATCGCTTCGCCGCAGCGCTGATCCAGATCGGGGCCCAGCCCGGGGAAAAGATCTCGCTGATGCTCCCCAATATCCCGCAGTTTGTCATAGCGTTCTACGGAGCGCTCAAGGCGGGCGTGACTGTCGTTCAGACTAACCCCCTCTACACCGAGGACGAACTCCATGTGATCTTAGGGGATTCGCAAGCCGAGACGCTCATCACGCTTGATCGCTTCTACGAAAAAGTCTTGCACGTCCAAGGGAAGACGAATTTGAAACGCATTATCGTCACGGGAGTACAGGAGTTCTTCCCAGGGCTGCTGCGCTTAGGGTATTTGCTCAAAGAGCGCCCCAAACGCATACGCCCAAGCCCGCCGAACGTCTATCTCTTCTCAGACTTGATTCGCAGTGCCCCAACACATCCCCCACAGATCCCCGTGCGCTCAAGCGATATCGCGCTCTTTCAGTATACCGGGGGAACGACGGGCATCCCCAAGGGCGCCATGCTCACCCATAAGAATCTTGTGGCGAACACACTGCAAGCGCGCTCGTGGTTCCCGCGCGCCCGACCTGCCCAAGAGACGTGCTTGTGCGTGCTCCCGCTCTTCCATGTCTATGCCATGACAGTAGCGCTCAATCTCTCGATGGCGCTCGCGGCAGCACTCATCTTAGTCCCGCGCTTCCAGATAGACGAACTCTTAAAGATTATAGATCGTGAGCGCCCCTCGCTCTTCCCCGGCGCGCCGACGCTCTATGCAGCTATTGCCAACCATCCCCGCGTGAAGGACTATCATGTCAGCTCAATCAAGGCATGTATCAGCGGCTCCGCACCGCTTCCCTTGGAAGTCAAACGGCGCTTTGAGGAGCTGACCGGTGCGGTGCTCGTCGAAGGTTACGGGCTCTCAGAAGCCTCTCCCGTGACCCACTGCAATCCGCTCTATGGCAAGCAAGTTCCAGGGAGCATTGGCATCCCCTTCCCCGACACCGATGCCAAGATCGTTGACCCAACGTCAGGGCAAGAGCTGCTCCCAGGAGAAATCGGTGAATTGATCGTCCAAGGCCCACAAGTGATGGCAGGCTATTGGAACCGCCCTGACGAGACAGCCATGGCTCTGCGTGGCGGCTGGCTCCACACGGGAGATCTCGCCCGCATGGACGAAGATGGGTATTTTTATATTGTTGATCGTCTCAAAGAGATGATCATCTGTTCGGGGTTGAAGGTCTACCCGCGCGAGGTTGAAGAGGTGCTCTATAAACACCCTAAAGTGCTCGAAGCCGCGGTCATCGGGGTGCCCGATCCCTATCGCGGGGAGACCGTGAAGGCTCTTATCGTGCCCAAGCCTGGGACAAGCCCCACAGCCGATGAGATCAAAGCGTTTTGCGCGGAGCATCTGGCAAAATACAAGGTGCCCACGATCGTTGAGTTTCGCGACTCGCTGCCCAAGAGCATCGTGGGGAAGATCTTGAAGAGGGATCTGCGATGAGAGAGTTTATTGCGCGTCTGCACCTTACGACACCGCCCTGCTTCCCCGAACCCTCTGTGTGGTTGACCCCTGAAGAAATCCGCGCGTTGGAGAGGTTCAAGACGTGGCGACGCCGTCAAGACTGGCTGGCCGGTCGCTGGGCCGCTAAAGGGCTTATACGACAATATCTCCTGGAGACAGCCAATCTCGCACTTGATCTTGTCCAGATTGAGATCGGGAACACTCCTACAGGGGCACCGGTGCTCCAGCGACCGCTCTGCAGTGACATACATATCTCGATCGCTCACAGCGCGGGGTATGGATTGGCGGGGCTAGCGCTGGGCACTCCCATTGGCGTGGATTTACAACATATCCGTGCGGTGCGTCTCGATTTACACGAGCGTGTGCTCAGCGAACAGGAGCGCATGCAACTTGCTCGCTCTTTCGTTGGGCAAGAGCTCGAAGGGCTCCTTGTCTTTTGGGCACTCAAAGAGGCCACGATCAAAACCCAGCGCATGCGTCCGGTCCCATCGTGGCGCGAGATCGCCGTCAACCTCACGGAACCTGGATACGCTGAGATTCGTATACGATCGCAGAAACTGGCGGCTCAATGGGGTCGGTGGCGAGAGTTCATCTGGGCGTGTGTGCTCTGAGCCCTGCCGGCCAGGGGTAGCTGAGTGAATACAAAATACTATGACCCCACGTCCGCATCAGCCGGTGATGGTCGCTGAAGTTTTAGAAGCTTTGGCGATCAAGCCCAACGGTATCTATCTCGACGGCACTGTCGGCGGTGGCGGCCACGCGCGCGAGATCGCGTCGCGCTTACAGAACGGGCTTTTGATTGGGCTGGATTGCGACCCAAGGGCATTAGAGATCGCTCGTGCGCATCTCCAGGAATTTTCACATCGTGTGAAGCTCGTTCACGCGAACTTCGCCCAGCTCGACAAAGTCCTGGACAACCTAGGAATTCAGCATGTAGACGGAATTCTTTTAGATTTAGGGGTCTCGCTCACGCAGCTTGATACAGCCGAGCGCGGGCTGAGCTTCCGCCTCGAAGGTCCTCTCGATATGCGCCTCGACCCAACTCAAGAGCTGACCGCGGCTGATTTAGTCAATTCCCTCGACGAGCGCGAGCTTGTGCAGATCTTTCGGGAGTATGGGGAAGAGCGCTGGGCCGCACGCATCGCGAAAAATATTGTACGCGCGCGCCGCACCGCGCCTATTAAGACGACGACAGAATTAGTGAAGATCATTGAGCGGAGCATTCCCCCAGCTGTGCGCTATAAGAGCCACATTCATCCGGCAACCCGCATCTTCCAGGCCCTGCGCATCGCTGTCAACAATGAGCTTGAAAATCTGCAGAAAGCCTTGACAGTAGGATTTGAGCGTCTCGCTCCTGGGGGTCGTTTCGCCGTGATCTCGTTTCACTCGCTGGAAGATCGCATTGTGAAGAGATTCTTTCGTGCGCAGCTCAAAGCAGGCCAAGCCGAGCAGATCTGGGGACCACTCCGTCCCTCACCTCAAGAATCTGCCCAGAACCCGCGCGCCCGCAGTGCCAAACTCCGCGCTCTGCAGAAGGCTTGACAAACGCTTTTAGAGCAAGCAAAATAATCTTCTGGGAGGGTTGAGCACCCTTGCCTTCTCTCCCGGTGAGAGGCATCATATGAGAGCGCAGATCATCGAATTCCAAACAGGCAGAGGCCTTCCCAAGGAGGCCTTTGACCAGATCGCCCCTGCGGTGAGCGAGGGCCATTTAGTCGTCTTTCCCACCGAGATCTCATACGTCGTCGGAGGGAATGCGTTCAACCAAAACTTAGTCAATCGCGTGCGCGCTTTACGACAAGATCCTCAAGGCCCCTTGGCTCTCTATATCAGTAGTATTACGGAGTTTCGGCTCTACGTCGTGCCTGTCTTGCCACGACTGCGCCGCGCTCTTGAGCGCTGCTTGCCCGGTCCTTATGGGGTTATTGTGCGCGCGACGCAAGCAGCTCCCAGGGCCTGTGTCAGCAGTGCCGGAACTATCGAGGTCCACATGCCCGCCAGCCAATCGTACCAAATGTTCTACGAGGCGAGCGGGCGCCCGCTTGTTGGAGTCAAGCTTGATCTGGTGCGCCGCGAGGACGTCTTAGACAGATTCGGCGAGCACGCCGATCTCATCGTGCTCACCAACGAGCCGATGAGCCCGCAAAGCTACGCACTGCTCGATTTCACTCAGGACCCACCTACCGCTCGAGAAGGGGAGCTGCCAAAGTGGCTGAAATCGTATATAGATTAGTGAGGCTCAAAACGATTGACGATGGGCTGGCGCCAGTCGCGCCCGAAAGCCCGAGGGGTGATCTTCGGGCCGATGGGGGCTTGGCGCCGTTTATATTCGCTCTTTTGAATGAGCATGACGATCTGGCGCACGACACCCTCAGGAAGTTGCAGCGCTTGCGCGATCTCCTTAGGGCTCTGGTTGCGCTCCACGTATGCTTCGAGCACGCGATCTAAGTCGCGATAGGGCGCAGGAAGATCTGCTTCGTCTGTTTGATCTGGGCGCAGCTCAGCTGTAGGAGCGCGCTCGAGGATACTTTGAGGGATGACTGCAGCTTGTGTGTTGCGCCAACGAGCCACCTGATAGACTCTCGTTTTTGTGAGATCTTTCAGAACTGAAAATCCCCCGGCCATGTCTCCGTAGAGCGTCGCGTACCCCACAGCGAGCTCGCTCTTGTTGCCCGCGGTCAGCACGAGGGCCCGAAATTTGTTTGCCAACGCCATCCACAGAACAGCGCGCACGCGCGCTTGGATGTTCTCTTCAGTCACATCGGGTTGGGCCTCACCAAACACGGGAGCAAGCGTCTGCAACGCGCTCTCGTAGAGCGAGTCTATATCGATTTCCAGAAGCTGAATCTTCAGATTGCGGGCAATCTGGGTTGCGCTGTCGCGACTGAGCTGCGATGTGAATCGTGAGGGCAGAAAGACCCCAAGCACGTTCTCCGGGCCGAGGGCATCGGCAGCGATGCACGCGACGAGCGCCGAATCGATTCCCCCGGAAAGCCCAACGATGACTCTTTGGAAGCCGTTCTTGCGCGCGTAGTCTCTCGTCGCGAGCACCAACGCACGATAGATCTCCTCGGCTTCAGGCAGAGATGGCTCGATGCGCGGGACTCTTCGCTGGGCAGGGTAACGGCCCACAGCTCGTGGGAGCTTGACCGCCCCGTTCAATAGTGTAGCTCGGCTTGGCGGTGCTAGCGAGAGATCAGCGATTAATAGATCTTCTTCAAAAGCTTTTGCTCGTGCTATCAGCTTCCCCTGGTGATCATAGATCAAGCTCTGGCCATCGAAGACGAGCTCGTCTTGGCCGCCTACAAGATTGCAGAGCGCGACGGCGACGTGCTCTTGAGTGCTGTGCTTGGCGAGTAAACGCTCGCGCTGAGAGGGCTTATAGATCTCATAGGGCGAAGCCGAGATATTGATAATGAGCTGCGCTCCCGCACGCGCCTGGGCAATCACCGGGCTGTTAGAACACCACAAGTCTTCGCAGATCGTAACCCCAAACGAGAGCGCTCCGTCAGTAAAGATCGAAAAGCGCTCGCCGGGGTGGAAGTAGCGCAGTTCGTCGAAGACCCCATAGTTGGGCAGGCAGTGCTTGCGATAGATCCCAATAAGCTGTCCATCGCATATGACGGCTGCTGAGTTATATCTGTGATTCTGATCGAGCTCGACGAACCCGACAATTGCGACGAGATCACGCACATGAGGGATGATCTCCGTGAGCGCTGCTTGCGTCGCTTGAAGAAAGTCATTGCGGAAGACCAGGTCTTCTGGGGGATAACCGGTGAGCGCCAGCTCAGGGAACGCCATGATATCAACGTGCTCAGCACGGGCGTGCCCCAGATACTCTAATATTTTCTTGGCGTTGCCCTTAAGATCACCAACGGTCGTGTTGATCTGAGCAAGGCCGATTCGGACATTCATACAGCTATCTTAATCGACGTCCTGGCTGGGAGCAAAGCTGATAGCCCTGGGGGTTGGGCGTGCCAGGTAGACGGCGTAGTGCTCGTGGGCGAGGAGTTGAGCAGCGTGTTGCGTTTTGGCCGACGAGGCCCACGCCGCGTAATATGTTGGTCCGCTGCCGCTCATGCCCCAGAGCTCCGGCTCAAGCTCTTTGAGCAGCTTGCGCAGCGCGTGCAGCGCCGGGCAGAGCGCAAGCGCTGCGTCTTCGAGATCATTAGCGCAATCTATATCTTCGTAAAGTCGTGCTGGTGGAGGCTGCCAGCCCTGACGGCACAGCTCATCGTAGTGGCGATAGACCTCTGCTGTCGACAGCGCACTACTTGGTGGCATAGTGAGCACAAAGCTGTGGTCAGCCAAGCGCTCAGGGAGCTTTTCTAAGAGTTCGCCGCGGCCGCGCCCGCGACAAAGCCCCCCTACGAAAAAATATGGGACATCGCTGCCGAGCTGGAGCGCGAGCTCCTGGAGCTTAGCAGAGTTAAGTGCCAACCGGAAGAGCTCATTGAGCCCGACGAGCGTGGCGGCCGCGTCGCTGGAGCCGCCGCCCAAGCCCGCTCCCACGGGGATGCGCTTTTCCAAGCGCACGTGAACGCCATCAGCTATCCCAAAGCGAGCTCGTATGAGCTCCGCTGCGCGATAGACAAGGTTCTCCTGCCCCTTGGGGAGCGCCCAGGGACTTGAAATTTCTAGAGAGATTTCGGCGCTCTCGGTGAGCTCTAGCGTGAGGGTATCGTGCAGGTCTATGCTCTGAAAGAGGGTCTCGATCTCGTGATATCCATCGGAGCGCTTCCCCAAGACCCGTAGGCCCAGGTTGATCTTGGCACAAGCGTTAATGACGAGCTTGGCCTTGCTCATAGACGATGTGCCCTCGCGCGATTACGGCGCGCACAAAGCGTCCTTCATGCCCAATAAAGTACGGAATCTGTTTATAGTTCTCCAGGTTGAGCACGACGAGATCCGCGCGCTTGCCTGGCTCTAGGCTCCCTGTAATATGAGCGCGGCGCAGGGCCGCTGCTGCGTTGAGCGTCGCGGCTGTGAGCGCCTCTTCGACAGTCATCCCCATCTTCAGCACAGCCAAAGCGATCATGAAGAACATCGAATAGATGAGACACGTTCCGGGGTTGAAATCCGTCCCTAGTGCGACGGCAAGCCCCGCGTCGATCATCCTACGAGCAGGAGCATACTCTGCGTTGAGGGAGAACGCCGTCCCTGGCAGGAGTACCGCGACGACGCCCGCACGCTTGAGCGCTTCTATCCCTCGCTCAGAGACGTGCAGAAGATGATCTGCGGAAATAGCGCCAAGCTCGGCGGCGAGCTCAGCTCCCCCTAGAGGGCTCAGCTCATCGGCATGAATTTTTAGCCCTAAGCCCGCTCGGTGACACGCACGCAGAATCTCGCGGCTCTCTTCGATACTGAAGAAGCCCCGTTCGCAGAAGACATCGCCGAATTCTGCGAGCTTTTCAGCGCGCACGCGCGGCAGCATCTCCGTGATGATCTCTTGGATATATTGAGATTTTTCGACCCCCGCGGGCACAGCGTGTGCCCCGCAGAACGTCGGCACGATCTCGATGGGCATCGTCTCTTTGAGTCTTTGGATAACTCGCAGGAGCTTCAGCTCGTTTGGGGTGTCTAATCCGTAGCCGCTCTTAATCTCAACCATCGTCGTGCCGAGGCGTACCATCGCTTGAAGAAAACTTCTAGAGAACTCATAAATTTGATCTTCTGAAGCTTGACGAACCTTCTCGACAGTAGTCAGAATGCCCTTGCCGTACTTTTCGCCTTGGCAGCGGGCTAAGAACTCATCTTCGCGGGTTCCATAGAAAACCGCGTGGGTATGGGGATCGACTAAGCCAGGGATCACGACGCCGCCCTGAGCGTCAAGCGCTTCTGAGATTTGAGAATGGCGCAAGTCGGACATGGAGCCGAGCTGCACGATGACACCGTCTTCAATCTTCACATAGGCATTATGTACGACGGTGAGCCGGCGCATAGCTTGGTGGCCTAGGGCATGGCGCCCATGAGGAGTGACAAGCTGTCCAATGTTGATCACGAGCATAGTGCTTTGATTATACCGGGAGTGTGCGCTAGCGGGCCAAGCTCCCCTCTTGACAAATGTCTTGGTTGACGCTATAGTGCTGCGGGTGACCAAGCTGTGGCGACGATTCCCAAGCTCTCCAGGGAAGAGCTGCTCGAGCTAGAAGCGGAACTCCTGCAATCGCTCTGGCGCGACGGCGCGGCGAGCGTCCTACGGCTGGAGCAGCGCTTGGGGCGTCCTGCCGCGGAGCTTCTTGAGGGCCTTGAGGACCTCATGCGCAAAGAGTACGTCTACCTCCATTGGCCCTCTCTGTACAACCCGCTGCAGTCTGTCTATTATCTGACGACGAAGCTGCGCAAGAGAATCGCCGCGATGCTCAAAGACACCCCACGCTATCGGATGAAGGTCTTTTGGGAGCTGCTCTGTCGTGAGCAAGAGGGCCTTCCCCCACGCGATATTCTGAATGTCCCGACGGTCTAAAGAACCCCTGCAAGATGCGCTCCTGGCTTGGTACAGCCGTCACCGGCGCGATCTCCCCTGGCGCCAGACGACAGATCCGTACTATATCTTGGTCTCCGAGATCATGCTGCAGCAGACGCAAGTCGAGCGCGTGCGCCAGTACTACGAGAGATTTATCAAGCAGTTTCCCACGCTGGAGCAGCTTGCGCGTGCCCCCCTCGATGACGTCTTAAAAGCGTGGGAGGGGCTGGGCTACTACGCCCGCGCGCGCAGCTTACACAAAGCCGCGCAGATTATCCTGCGGGACTACAACGGAAAGATTCCCAGCACGCGCGCAGAGTTGCTGAAGCTCCCTGGAATCGGGCGCTACACGGCTGGCGCGATCTTGAGCATCGCGTTTGGGCAGGATGAGCCTGTTGTCGAGGCGAATGTCCGTCGGGTCCTGGCGCGGCTGTTCGCCTTACGTCACGCCCAGACCTACGGGCAGCTCGAGGAGCTGGCACGAACGCTCTTACCCCCCAAGAGAGCTGGGCTCTTCAATCAAGCGCTGATGGACCTTGGCGCGATGATTTGTGTCTCGCGAGAGCCACGGTGTCTCATCTGCCCGCTTAGCAAGCTCTGCCGAGCGCGGCGGCTTGGGATACAGAACGAGCTGCCCGTGCGCGCGCAAGCTCATTCTAAGCCCCACTACGACGTCGCCGTGGGGATCATCTGGAAGGGTGATAAGATTCTCATCACCAAAAGACCTGACGATGGGCTTTTAGGGGGGCTGTGGGAGTTCCCTGGGGGCAAGCGCCGGCCCCTTGAATCCCTCGAAGACTGCGTGCGCCGCGAAATCTTCGAAGAAGTGAATATCCGCGTGCGCGATCTGAAACACTTCATGACGGTGCGTCACGGGTATTCGCACTTTCGCGTGACGCTCCATGTCTTTGAGGGGCTCTATGCAGGGGGCCGGCCCCGCTGTCGTGGCTGCACGGCCTGGGCGTGGGTCAGCCCCGAAGAGTTGCCCAAGTACGCGTTCCCATCGGCAAATCAGAAGATCATCGCTAAATTATTTGACGCTCTCGACAAGACTACGGTAAACTTTCGCCAACGAGCACAGAGCACAAAGGAGTGACACCGTGGTTACCCGCGAAGTCTTCTGGAACATCTCGCCCCTTGGTGAACTGATCTTCTATCTCATCGCTCTGATCGCTGTCGTGATCTTTGCCTATGGTATCTATAGTCACGTGCGCCGCATCCTCCAGGGCAAGAGGGTTTCTTTCACTGTACGCCCGTTATTAGCCAAACTGAGCGCAGCGATAGCGAGCATCGCGGCCAATAGAACTATTCTGCGCCATGACGCCCCTGCCGGCATGATGCACTTTTTAATCATGTGGGGCTTCATTGTGCTCTTCATCGGCACGGTCATCGTCACGATTGAGTACGATCTGTTTCAAAAGATTTTGGGAATGGAGCACGGCTTTTGGGTCGGCTCGTTCTTCTTGGGGTACGAAGTGATCTTGGACACGCTGGGCGTGCTCTTTCTCATCGGGTTGATCTGGGCGCTGATACGGCGTTATGGGCTCAGGCCGCCGCAGCTGACGTGGAAGCCGTTAGATTTGGCACTGCCCCTGTGGCTGTTGTTCATCGGGATCACGGGCTTTCTCGTCGAGGGCTTGCGCCTGGCGGCGACGGCGGCAGAATTAGGGTACGATCCGCGCTGGTCGTGGGCGGGCTTTCTCGTCTCACAGTGGGTGCAGACTGCTTCCGTTGGGACATTGCGCGCATGGCATTTGGCTCTGTGGTGGATGCATGGGCTTTTAGCGTTGGGCTGGATCGCGTATCTGCCCTATGCACCGAAAGTAATGCACATTCTTTCAGCTGGGGTCAATCTCTTCTTCCAAGATATGCGTCCGCGCGGACGTTTAGAACTGTTAGATGTCGAGGGCGCATTCGAGCGCAATGAAGTCTTGGGCTTTCAGACCCTGAAGGACTTAACGCGCAAAGACTTTTTAGATTTAGCGAGCTGCACCGAGTGCGGGCGCTGCGAAGCGAACTGTCCCGCGCATCTATCGGGGAAGATCCTCTCACCGCGCGAGATTATTTTAGAGTTACGCACCCACGCAAATGAAGAGTTTCCTGCATTTGGCAGGCCCAAAGAGCATAAACAGATCATTGGGTACTCGATCAAGCCTGAGGAGATCTGGGCGTGCACAACATGCATGGCCTGTGTCGAAGTCTGTCCGGTCTTCATCGATCCCTTGAATAAAATTATAGAGCTGCGTCGCAACGAAGTGATGATCCAAGACAAGTACCCTAAGGGGTTCACCGACGTTTTCAAGGGAATGGATGGGCGCGGCAACCCTTGGGACATGCCCGCGTCTGAACGCTTAGCGTGGATAAAGGGCCTCGACGTACCTATCGTTTCGGCATTAGCTGCGTCCAACCCCAGTCCAGATTTTGAGTATCTCTTCTTCGTTGGTTGTGCCGCGTCGTTCGATCCCCGGACGCAGAAGATCGCCCGCAGCGTCGTGAAGATCCTACAGCACGCTCAGATTAAATTTGCCGTGCTCGGCGAGGAAGAGGGCTGCACCGGCGATCCTGCCCGCCGCATCGGCCATGAATATATCTTTCAGATCCTCGCGAAGCAGAACATCGAGATTTTTAACAATTATAACGTCAAGAAGATCTTGACGATCTGCCCGCACTGCTTCAATACTCTCAAGAACGAATATCCTGCGCTGGGCGGGCAGTACGAAGTCGTCCATCATACGCAGCTCATCGAGCAATTACTGAGAGACGGACGGCTCCAGCTCACCCAAGAGATCCCGGCGACGATTACGTATCACGATTCGTGCTATCTGGGGCGCTACAATCGTATCTTCGACGCACCGAGGGCTATCTTACAGAAGATTCCAGGTGTGAAGCTCGTGGAGATGGAGCGGCATCGCGAGCGCGGGATGTGCTGCGGCGCGGGTGGCGGGCTGATGTGGCTTGAAGAAGAACCCGGCAAGCGCGTCAACGAACTCAGAGTCCAGCAAGCGCAAGCTGCGCTTGACGTTCATCTTCGCCGGCCAGCGGCCGGCGAAGCCGTACGGTCTAGGCGAAGCCTGGTGGCGAGCGCCTGTCCCTTCTGCATGATCATGCTCGAAGATGGGATTAAGTCAAAGAACGCCGAGTTTGAGAACAAAGATATTGCAGAATTGGTCGCGGAGGCGCTGGGTTAGATCCACACTCCTGGGATCGTCCGCCCGCAATTGGGGCAGTGCCCATCGCGAAGTCTGTTTTGTAGAATCGCAAACCCATAACGCTCGATGAGCAGCGCCCCACACCCTGGACAGTATGTGTTCTCATAGCGCCCGGTCATGCCAGGGAGATTGCCCGTGTAGACGAAGTGCAGCCCCGCGTCGTAGCCGATCTGCGCCGCACGGATGAGCGTCTCTGCCGGAGTATTGTCCGAATCGGTCATCTTGTAGTCTTTATGAAACGCTGTGACGTGCCATGGGATATCCGGGGAGATCGAGACTAAAAACTTCGCGATCTGTCTTAGCTCGTCGTCGGAATCGTTGAAGCCCGGAACGACAAGCGTCACGATCTCCAGCCAAAAGCCCAGCTCGTGCACCATCGCAATGCCGTCGAGGACTTTCGATAAGACCGCTCCCAGCACACGATAATTTTTATCTTGAAAAGACTTTAGGTCTATCTTGTAGCAATCGAGATGCGGGCGCAGATACTGTAAAACTTCACGGGTCGCGTTGCCGTTGGAGACATAGCCCGTGAGCAACCCGAGCTTTTTGGCTTCTTTGAAGACTGCTACGGCCCACTCTGAGGTGATCAAGGGCTCGTTATATGAGCTGATGACGGCGCGCGCGCCGTAGCGCTGAGCTAGACTGACAAGCTCTTCTGGCGTGACGTCGTGAGGAAGTGCGCCGGCGCTTGTGTCGCGCAAGGTCTGCGAGATCTCCCAGTTTTGGCAGTTTTTCACAAGGCAGAAACCCGCTAGATAGCTGTGAGTTGTGTCGTCTATCTCTAGGTTATAAACCGGCCCCTGATATGGTTCACGGCATATAGAGCGGATTGGAACCAGATAATAATCAGACGTCTCGCGATAGCGCCGCGGGACGGTCTTGTCCTTGTACCAGACGATAGTATATTGCTCCGCGGCCTGGTACACGTGCCGATCCTCAATTTGCTTTGTCTGTGGCTGTACATTGATATAGAGTGAGGGAAGATTCCCTAGTTGGAGGACAAGCCATGCGACTCCATAAGCCAGAGCACGGGATTTCGTCGTGACCGTTATCTTGCCGTTTTCGTAGCAATGCCCATCTCCGTGGGTATAAGCTTCCAGAAAGGCTTGGATAATTGACGGCGGAGCCTTAAAGATGACCTCTGGAACTCGCTTTTCCTGCGACTTCGCGCCGCAGAGCCGCTCAAAGAGCCAAGCTACTGATGCTTTGGTGACCTCCACGGCGAGGGTGGTGCGACGGCGAACGCGTCGAGCTGTCACGTCGAAGAGTTCTTGGAGCAGGGTACAGATCTCGTTAGCTAGTCTGTGTTCTTGCGGCCCAAGGGCGAAGATGAGTGTGCGGCTGTTAGGGCGCCC
The DNA here is from genome assembly GCA_030550495.1 of Candidatus Bipolaricaulota bacterium. Taxonomy (GTDB): domain Bacteria; phylum Bipolaricaulota; class Bipolaricaulia; order RBG-16-55-9; family DRXL01; genus JANXCC01. The sequence goes on from JAUQPG010000001.1 coordinate 90,677, forward strand.
CTTCTCGAGGACTACGCAGCCTTCGGCGCAATAATACCCGAGGAGTCGAGCGAGGCGTTCCTCCACGGGGAGATAGAGAGGGACTCCAGGTCTATGCTCTTTCAAGAAGCGAACTCGGCCGCCTTCTATTACGAGGCGCTGCCTGCGCTCTTCTTGCCACAGCCCGCGATAGACTTTACTGCGCACGTGCCGTATGTAGGATGGGTCCTTACCTAAAGCTTGTCCCAGTTCTCGTGAGCTTACTCCTTCCTGGGTAGCGACCATGAGCCATTCGACTTGATGCGGCGCCAATTTGTGAGGGATCTTATAGGAGGGGTGCAACTCTTCTAAGAGAGCGGACACGTCCAACGTTACTGATGTGGAGCAGGTAAAGCGCTTTGGGATGACTAAGAAATGGTGGGGTGTGAGTTCTTCAGCTCTTACGATCTCGATAGGGCCCCCTTCAGGGTTCGTGGTGGCGTAGAGACGATGGTCGGGAGTGCAGCGAAGCGCTGGGAGGTAATAAGGCTTAATAGTGATCAGCTCGCCTTCATAGTAATGCTTGAAGGCGGCCTGCACAGGGCGAAGCTCGCCAGCCTCCGTGACCACCTGGAGCTGGGGACGTGAAGCTTCTCCGTCGGGGAGCATTAGTCTCTCTTCTCCCAAACAGAAAATCTCTTCAATAGAGAGGACTCCTCGCTCGGTCGTCACAGGCGTTTCTGGGGAGAAGCAGTATGGGCAATGCAGATCGCATCCGAGCATCCCAAATGTGAGTGTGCGTGCGCCAGGCAACACGTGATAGAACGGCTTTTTCTCGATGGGGTCCAACCCCAACGAGCTGACATACCCCCAGGGCACGTAGAGTTTTCCGTCTCTATTGAAGCGCACCTGGCAGATACCCCGTTTCCCCTCGAAGATCACGCAGCGATGAGCGCACGCATAGCAGCGCACTCTCTTATCGTCGAGCTTCTCGTAGAGCTCGCCCTCGCGCGTACGCGCATCGAGCAGCTCTGCAAGCGTCGCGATCATCGAGTTACCCCTCATAGAACGCGTAGCACCCATAGCCCACAACTCGGAATCTATCCCCCGCTGTATCCCCGGAATTGCGATAGTCCAAGAGCTTCGCTTTCCATCCGTGATCACGAGCAATCTGCATCAGTGTCAGGATCGCGGTCTTCCCGCAGGCTTCGACGCGCTCCTCCATCAACGCAAAATCGAAATTTTCAATGGCTCGGTGGGCTAGAGCGTCGCGCCCTACGGCTTCCTCGTAGGGATAATAGTGGCTCAGATCCGAGCTGACAATAATGAGATCTATGTCTTCTAGATATGGCGCGAGTGTTCGTGCTAGATTGCGATAGTCGCATTCGCCCGTCAAGATGGGGAAGATCTCACAGTTGGGAAGCACAGTCTGCACGAAGGGGAGCTGCACTTCTAAAGAATGCTCTGGAGCATGAGCGTTGGGATTATTCTGGAGATCGCCGCGCTCGAGGGCGCGAGCGATCAAGCCTTTGGCGCACTGTACCAAGCCGAGCGGGGTCTGCCAGGCGTCACAGTCTACAATTGCCGCGCCGACGAAGTAGACGTAGTGTGCCGGGCCAAGAAGAAGCACTCTTAACTGAGAACTGTCAAACTTGGAACTGTAAACTGTTTTGTAGCCCGTTGCCGCCACCGGCCCAGAGTAGACATACCCAGCGTGGGGCACGATCAGCCCGCGCAGTCTGCCTCCAAGTGTCTTGGGCTGTGCTTGAGCAAGCAAAGTCTCGACGGTCTTGCGCAAGCGCTCCGAGCTTGCAGGATAGAAGCTTCCTGCGACGGCTGCAGGCCGAATGCGCTCCATCACGTCCTCCTGTGCCTCCCATCATTGTCAAGGGACGCCACTTCACTTATACTCCTAATGCGACCAAAAAACAAGAGAGGAGATTTGTATGAGCTATCGCATCGAGAAGGACTCCCTTGGCGAAGTCAAAGTCCCGCAGGACGCCTACTGGGGCGCGCAGACCCAACGCGCCGTCGAGAATTTCCCCATCAGCGGGGTGCGCTTCCCCCGCACGTTTATCCGTGCGTTAGGGTTGGTGAAGCTGTGCGCTGCCAAAGTCAATGCGCAGCTGAAATTACTTGACGAGCGTCATGCTCAGGCTATCGAGCAAGCCGCCCGCGAAGTCGTCGACGGCAAATTAGATGAGCACTTCCCCATCGATATCTTTCAAACGGGTTCAGGCACCTCGACAAATATGAACGCCAACGAAGTGATTGCTAACCGCGCGTGCGAAATTTTAGGAGTCAAGCGCGGCGACAAGACCGCCGTGCACCCCAACGATCATGTCAATCTGGGGCAGTCGTCCAATGACGTGATCCCCGCGTGCGTGCACATCTCCGCGGCGCTCGCCGTGCATGAGCAACTCCTGCCCGCTTTAGAACACTTACAGAAAGCTCTTGAAGCCAAAGCCCGCGAATTTTCAGATATCGTCAAGACCGGGCGCACACACTTGATGGACGCTATGCCCGTCACGTTGGGGCAGGAGTTTTCCGGGTACGCTGCGCAAATCGCGCTCGCGAGAGAGCGCATCGAAGCCGTGCTCCCTAGACTCTATGAGTTGGCTCTGGGGGGCACAGCTGTTGGCACGGGGATCAACACGCACCCCGAATTCGGGAAGAGAATTGCCCAAGCCCTCGCGCAAGAGACAAAAATTGCTTTTAAAGAGACGCGCAATCACTTCGCGGCGCAAGCCGCGATGGAGACTGCCGTGGAGCTGAGCGGTGCGCTGAAAGCATTGGCTATTGCACTTTACAAGATTGCTAATGATTTGCGATGGATGAACTCCGGCCCGCAAGCGGGCCTCGCGGAGATTCGGCTCCCGGCGCTCCAGCCCGGCTCTTCGATCATGCCCGGCAAAGTCAATCCCGTCATCCCCGAAGCCGTGATGATGGTCGCCATGCAAGTCATGGGCAACGACATCGTCATTACACAAGCCGCGGCGTCGGGGAACTTCGAGCTCAATGTTGCTCTACCCGTGATCGCCCATAATCTATTGCAATCGCTGGCGATCTTGAGCAACGCGTGCCGCGTCTTTGCCGACAAGTGTATTATGGGCATCGTCGCCAATCGCGAGCACATGGAGCGTCTCGCGAATCAGAACGCGATCCTCGCGACGGCGCTCAACCCGTATATCGGCTACGATAAAGCTGCCGAAGTCGTCAAGAGGGCGATGGCTGAAGGGAAGACGATCCGCGAGGTCGTCCTCGAGATGAAGCTCTTGCCCCCAGAAAAGCTCGACGAAGTCCTAGACGTGCGCAAGATGACTCAAGGGGGCTTCATTGCGGGTGTGGGAGGCGGTGGCTGAGTGCTGATCGCAGCCGAAAATCCTTCAGCGTTGGCCAAGCAATTCTGTGAACGTGAAAACGGAGCCGTGGACCTGTCGTGCGAGCTGTTCCGCACGCTCGCGATCGCCCAAAGCGACAATCCCGTGGCCCATCGGCGTGTGTAGCTCCGAACTCTTGACGAAGAACGCGCTGTCAGCCTTGAGCCACGCTTCGCCTTCGTAATCGTGTACCCAGAAGACGGCAACATCTTCTCGATGGGCTTTAGAGAAGGCGAGCATATCCCCAATGTCGTCGAAGGAGCGCCACGTGCCCTCACGAGTGAGATACGCGGCGGCAAAACGCGCCTCGCTGATGATCATCCCGCACTGAGCACACCTGTCGCGCCCGTAGCGAATCTGTGGAGGGCGCTCCCGCGACGCTTGACATCCTGAGAGGCTCACAGCAACGAGCGCGACCAAAAACGCCCTGCGGGTCATTCCAGCGCCCCCCGATGACGAAAGATCACGACACTCAGCGCAAGAGCTGACACTGTCCATCCCACAAGCAGCGCGAGCAAGAAGGGCACCAGCGCATCGCCAAACGCGCGCAGCGCATACAGCCCTGCCGGGCCTAAGATCTCTAAATCTCCCTGAACGATCAAGACTGCCAAGAGCTTAAAGCTCTGTAACGGGTTGAGCAGCGCCAGACTGAAGAGCTGTCCCACGCTGAGCCGGAGCACGAGCGCTGTGCCCATGACGCCAAGATCGCTCAAGAACACTAAGAGAAGCCAGACGAAGAGCGCTGTGCCCATCGCGGTGGCTCCCTTCCGCGCCAGCGCCGAGATCAAAAACCCCACAGCCAAACTCAGCAAGACCAGCAATACCGTCAGGCCCCACAGCGCAAGATAGAGATCGCTCTGAACGACCCCCCCGTGCCACGCGATCAGAAGCCCGCTTATGCCAAAGCCTGCGCTCAGCGCTGCTATCAAAGCGAAAGCCAAACCGAGATACTTCCCGATGAGCACTTCGGCGGCGCTGACGGGTTGCGCCAAGAGAAAGAGCAGCGTGCCGCGCTCGCGCTCCCCAGCGATGCTCAATGCCCCCAGGGTCAGCCCCATCAGCGGGACGATCAAGAGGATCAGATTGATAAGACTGGCTCCGGTGCGCCCAAAGCCAGCGACCCCATAACTTCCCAGAGCGCTCAGTCCCAACCACATCAATGCCGACGCTAACGCGACAAAGACGAGCGCATAGAGCCACAGCCATCTATTGCGCCGCGCCTCTCGAACCTCTCTGTGAGCAAAAAGCAGCGTGTTCATAAGAGCTCAGAGACCCCTCTCCCGTCAATGTGCTCGATCTGCACCAACCGCCCTTGTTCGAGCACCAACACCCGGTCAGCAACAGCGAGGATCTCATTATGGTGATGCGACGAGAAGATCAGCGTCTTTCCGGAGCTTTTGAGTTCGTTCAGCAGCTGCAAAAACTCTTTGCGGGTCTGGGTGTCGAGGCTCGCCGTTGGCTCGTCCAGGAGCAAGATCGGCGGATCGCCTAAGAGCGCTATAGCGAGCGCTACGCGCTGCTTCATCCCCCCAGAGAGCGTGCCAATTCTTTTATGCAAGAATTTGTCAAGCCCTAAACGCTGTATCACCGGGGGAACAGCTTCTCGCAAGACGCCCTTCAGCCGAGCAAAGAAGAGAAGAGCTTCGCCGACGGTGAAGTCGTCAGGAATCTGAATCTGTTGGGGCACGAAGCCCAGCAAGCGTCGCACTTCTTTCCCTTGCCGGTGTGGATCGAGCCCGTCAAGCGCGATGGCTCCGTCATAGCGCAGCAATCCCAACAGACAGTGCAAGACCGTAGATTTGCCTGCGCCGTTGGGCCCCCACAGCGCGAGGGCTTCGCCTGCCCTCACCGTGAACGAGAGATTCTCAACGGCTATAACATGGCCGAAGCGCTTGGTGAGGCCGCGCACGACGATCTCCCCCTCACCCCCAGCCCCTCTCCCCTTTGAGGGAGAGGGGAGCAAGGGGTGAGGGATAAGCCAGCGCACAACGCCCCATCCGAAGCCGATGATTAGACTGATCCCCACAAACAACAACCATCCTGTCGCTGCTTGTGGCATCCCACTCCGTAGCGATGCTGCGCGCGCGAATTCCAAGGTCGGCAGTACCGGCGTCATCAGCGGCTGCGGGTCTATAAGCTTTGGCTGCGGCTGGAAGATAGGCAAGGCCCGCGCCGCAAACTCCAACGCTTGGATCGCCGGGCTGTAGAGAAAGAGCTTCATCTGGGGGTGTCGGTCTAGTAAGTCCTCGACAAGCCGTTCAGACTTGTAGGGCAGATCGCCTAAGCCGTCGCCGTCGGCGTCATAGCCGAGATAATCCCCCCAAAAGTTTCTCTCCCAGAGGTTGCCCACCAGCTGGCCCCCGCCAGCGATCCCCACGTGCTCAAAGTTCTCGATGAAGCTATTTTCAGTGAAGAGATCCCCGCGCACCGACGGCAGCATCATCACGGCCGTCTCGTTATAGGCGAAGAGATTCTTGCGAAAGACGACCGGCGTCTCTGGAGCTGACGGCGAGTTGTCGACAAAGACCCCGACGCTGTTGTCGGCGATCACGTTCTCGGCGACAGAAACGCTATCAGAGTCTTTGAGGCCGATGCCGTAGCCGCTGGGACCGCGATGCCCTAGAGAGAGATTCTTTGCTATCGTCACGCCCCGGCTGTACATAGCGTAGATACCCACAAAGTTTTTGAGCAGCGCGTTCTCTTCTATCCGTATCTCTTGAGCATACATGAGATGGATGCCGTAGCGCCCGCCTACAAAGCGATTCCCCCACACCGACACATTCTGCGAGTACCAGATGATAGCATCGCGGGCGTTATACGTTTCGTTCTCTTGAATGAGCACGTCGGAGCTGTACCATACGCGAATTGCGTCGCCGCGCTCGGCCTCAGAGACGTCCAACCCAACGATCTTGTTACGACGGATGACGCTCCCCGGCGCGTCCTTGAGATAGATCCCAAAGAGCACATCAGAGAGCGTATTCTCTTCGATGATCGCACGCGGAGCTTCAACTAAGATCGCTGAGTCTTCGTGGGCCAGGCTGCGCCCAGAATTTTTGAGCACAAAGCCCTTGAGCATGACATCTGGGGCAGTGACGCGCACGATAGTGCCCTGCCCCTGGCCGTCGAGCACAGCTCCCTCACTGATTAGAGTCAGGGGTTTATCAATGACGATTGGGCCGGTGTAGACCCCTTGAGGCACGCGCAGGGTCGCTCCTGACGGCGCAGAAGCGATCAAGGCTTGGAGGGCCCTCATCCCTGGCCCCTCTCCCGTGGGGGAGCCACGGGAGAGGGGAGCTAAGAGAGCTATGCTCACAAGCAGTATGCCTAACGCTCTAATCAGCGTCACGCTGTGCCTCCAGCGAGATTACGATCGGACCGATACGAATGGGAATCTTTTGTTCTATGGCTTGACGGATCACGCGACGGTAGTGCAGGCCGAGAGCCACTAAGAGCGCCGCTGCGACAGCAAGCCAGAAGCCGGCTTGCAGCTCGGCGACCGTCTTGAACTGCCCCACCGTGCCTACGCCAAAGACTGGGGGAGTAAACGGCGGGATGCGCAGCGGCGCGTTGGGATCAAGCTCATGCCCATACCGATAGAGCCAGAAGTACATATCTCCCAAAAATATAGCAGGGAAGAGCATAGCGGGGAGAGCGAGCACCGCCGCCCAGCGCCGCCGCGTGTACGCGAGCGTACTGGCGAGCAACGCTGCCGCCCCAATCGCCAACGGTGCCAAGAACTTCTCGACCTGCGCGGCCTGGTTGAGCTTCTTCATCCCGACGTAATGATTGAGATTGTCTACTTCGGTGACGTCCCCTGATAGATGTGTCACGTAGACGGCGACGCGCAGCCCTCCTGGATATTGCGGCGCCATGAGCGTCAGGCTCCAATACGGGAAGAGCACCGAAAGCAACACAAGCCACGACGCGATGGTGAAAAGGGCGCGGGGAAACCGAAAGGGATCCTCCGCAAGCCATGCTCTCAATCGCTCGCTCATAGCGCTAGGGCTCCACTAAGAAGTACCCGACCATCTCTAAGTGTAGCGCTGAGCAGAACTCAGTGCAGTAGAAGACGAACGTGCCGCTCTGGTCTGCGTCGAACTCGACTGTTCCTGTCTCGCCCGGCTCTAAGCTCATATGAATATTGTATCCGCCCAGAGCAAACGCGTGAGAAGCATCGCGCGCCCGCTCGATGTTCGTGATGTGCCAGATCACGTGATCGCCCTTCTTGACAGTGATGCGCTCGGGATAGAAGTGGCTGCGCACCGCGGTCATCCAAATCTCTACAACGCGACGCCCGTTCTCATAGCGCACCTCGACGCGCTCGCGCCCAGGCTCAGTCGCATTGGGGTCCTTAGCCATCTTCACTGCGTTCCAGCCGACCTCGGGATACACTTCAAAAGGCTTGAGCTTGTCAACCTTGATCATCTGGGCGTAGTGGGGCTCGCCAATACCGATGGGCATATCATAGAGCAGTTGCATCTTCTCGCCACTGATGTCTATGAGCTGGAAGTTCTGCGGGTGGAGCGGCCCCACAGGCACGAAGCGATCGACGGACCATTTGTTGAGGGCGACAACATACTTGCCGTCAGGAGAGACCGTGTCCCCTTCCGCCGCAGCGATGTGCCCAATATTATAGTGCACCGGGAGCTTCTCGACGAGCTTCCACGGCTCTTTCCCGTCTGTACGATACGGCCCGCCTAACGTCCATTTTGCCACCGCGCTGTCCAAGAACATCGACGTATACGCGAAGCCCTTGTCGTCGTAGACCGTGTGCAACGGCCCCAAGCCGAGCTCGACTTGCGCTTCGACGACGTCTTCAAGTCTTAAGATGGGCACGCCGTAGGCATCGCGCTCAGTTGGCCCTGCAGCAATTGCTTTCTGAATCTTCTCAAACGAATAGACCGTCACGTGGGGATCGAGCTTGCCCCCAACCACGATATACTCCCCTCCAGGGGTGACGTCCACGCCGTGCGGGCTTTTGGGCTCCGGAGCGAAGAAGAGCACTCCAGACTGGGCCGCTGTCTCTAAGCGAATGACGCGCATCCCGCTGATTGTTTCGTATTGCCCGTTCTGGAGAAGCTCTTCAGCTTTCTTCCAATTGATGATGTGCAGAAAGTCCATCTCGTTCTTGGCTGTGCCGGCTTCGAAGGGGGGCTTGCCTTCTTCAATGCCGCCGGTGGCCATCTCGGAATTGAACGAGTTGCAGAAGACCCAGCCCTCAGAGACTTTCTTTCCCGCATCACACAGGTCTTGCCAATAGGGGGGCAGCTCGATCTGGAACGATCGCGCGGGATCGACGCGCCCCTGAGCCCGATCAAATGCCCAGAACGTGATCACTCCCCGGTATTTCTCTCTGTACTCGTCAAGTGAAGCGTACTGCCAGCCCAGAGGCACGGCGTATTGCGGGCCTTCGACGACGTACTCAGTGTTAGGGGTGACAAACCCGCCGCCGTGATCGCTAATAGCGTTTGGATTCTTGAGAATCTGCTTGGTCTCGAAATCTCTCAGGTCAATCACAGCAAGTCGGGCGTTGGCCTTGTCATTAATAAAGAGAAATTGCCCGTCGTACTCGCCGTTGGTCTCGGAGAGCGCCGGGTGGTGCGTATCGCCCCAAAGAATAGGCTTGCCGTTAGCTGCGCCGCCGGCTAAGACTTCCATCGTCTCTTTTTCGCCGTAGCCGTAGCCCTGCCACGGTTCGGGCGTGAAGACGCCGATGACTTTCAGCAAGCGCATAGACGGAATCCCGATGACCAGCACTTGCCCAGAATGCCCCCCTGACGCAAAGAGAATATATTCGTCATATTTGCCTGAGGGGACATACGTCTTGAGGGCTGCTGTGATGTCATCGTGGGTCAGGCCGCGCGCTTGGGCGATCTGCAAGACTTCTGTGGGCAGGCCTGCTTGGGGTGTCTGAGCTGTCTTGGGTGCTTGCCCGCCACAGCCGACGACAAAGAGACTGAGAACGACAAGGACGACAATCGTCAGAGAATTTTTCATAGCTATCTCCTCCTTCGAGTTTTCTGCTGAGTTGTTTCACGCAGCGCGCGAGCGAGATCCTCCAGGGTCGTCCCCTGGAGATAGTTTCTGATCTGGTCGCGCACCGGCTTCCAGCGAGAGTGATGCGGGCAGGGATGCTGATCGCTGCAGCCGGCCAGCCCGATCACGCAGCTTTCCAAGGCGGCTGTGCCGTCAATCGCTTGAACGATCTCATAGAGCGTGATCTGCGAAGCCGGGCGAGCCAGGGCAAAACCCCCGTGCGGCCCGCGCGTCGAAGCGAGAATCCCTGCGCGCGTCAGCGTCTGAAAGACTTTTCCGAGAAAGTGCTGGGGAATCTTCTCGCGTTCAGCAAGCTCCTTCACCGGGCTAGGCTGTCCTGATTCTGATTGGCTGAGCGCCAGCTGGGTCAGCGCCCGGATCGCATATCCTGCCGCATTGGAGTAGAGCATCGTCATAATTCAGATATTCGGACCTTGATATCTGAATTATATCCCACAACACAGAGGGTGCAATGATCCGCGTCATGACACGAGCTGACTCAGATCATTTTTCTAGTTCTTTGTTATCTGGATTTGAAAGAGCTTGGGCCAATATTTGCCCGTGACGAAGAGCCGGTCACCTTGGGCATCGTAGGCAATGCCGTTGAGCACGTCGACGCGGGCATGACGATCTTCAGGTTTCAAAAGTCCTGTTAGGTCGATCCAACCCACGACGCGCCCCGTCTCCGGCTGAATGATCGCGATGCGATCCGTCTGCCAGACATTGGCGTAGATCAGCCCGTTAATATATTCTAATTCGTTGAGGCGCACGACTGGCCCCTTGTCGTCACGGACTTCTATGCGCCCGATCTCTTGCAGCGTCTCTGGGTCCCACACAAAGAGCGTCGCCGAGCCGTCGCTCATAATGAGACGGGTGCCGTCGTGAGTGATCCCCCAGCCCTCCGTGGGATAAGAGAACTCTTTCAGCAATGTGAACGTCTCGCGATCGTAGACGAACCCCTTGCGATGCTGCCACGTCAGCTGAATGATCTTGTCGCCCCAGATAGTGATCCCTTCGCCGAAGATCTCATCGGGGAGCCGATGGATCTGCAAGACCTTCCCGGTCTCTAGCTCGACCTTGCGCAGGGAAGATTCCCCCCACATCCCCGTCCCTTCGTACAGAATATTGTCCTTGTAATAGACCAACCCTTGAGTAAACGCACCAGGATCATGGGGAAAAGTCTTCAGCACTTTATAGCCGTAGACGGGGATCTCTTCCGAAATTTTCACGGCGCTGACAGCGCCCTCGTGCGTCCCAGGCAAGTATGTATAAAAGAGCAGTGCCCCGGCGAGCGCCAACAAGATGATCCCTACGATGACGAAGATCCGGTTCATGCGCATCCTTTCCATATTATTGAACGTTGAACGCAAAACTCGGAACTCTTTTAGAATCCTCGCCCTACGGTATCAACGTGGACTATGTTCTCACAGACCACTACAGAACCCGTTGAGGCGACTTGATGATCGATGCGAGTGCCATCAGAACGGGTGACGGTAACCTTGGCCACGCGCCCTCCCTTGGGGATGTATGCCACACAGCTGCCGCGCATCTCGCTCTTCCAGTCTGAAGGAGACTCGAATCTGATCTCTACAAATGGGCGCACCACTAGTTCATTGGGAATCTGCGGTTGGCTCTGCGCCGTCTGCCACAAAAACTGTACCCCGATCACCAATGCCAACAAAAACGCCACCGAACCCACGACGAACATCAGCTCGCGCTTCATTCTCTATCTCCCCCTTTCGCAAGTATTTTACTTGAAAGCCCCCCAGCGGTAAAACCAGAGACGATTATCCCCATAGGTGCGCACATCGCAAGACCTTAAAAGACCGTATTCTCTCTGGATTTGCTCTTTCTTAAAGATCTCGGTCACGACGAGCGCTCCTGAGGCGAGTATGGGGTGGGCTGCAAGCTGAATCAAAGTCTTATGAGCAAGCTCCTTCCCATAGGGCGGGCCAATGAAGACTATATCAAACTGCTCCCCATGACGGTGAAGGAACTCAATCGCTCTAAGCGCATCCAACCGATAGAGCCTTGTCTGTGCAGAGAGCCCGAGATTCTCTATATTCTTTCGGATGATCTGACACGCTTCATCAGAGACATCGACAAAGACGCACGAACGCGCGCCGCGGCTGAGGGCTTCCAGCCCAATACTCCCCGTGCCGGCAAAGAGATCGAGAAAGCGTGCATCTACGACGGAGTCGCCGAGAATATCAAAGAGCGCGGCGCGCACCGCCTCGCGCATCGGCCGCAAGAACCTCTTTATCCTTGGCGTTGGTTCGATGAGAGGACGTCCGCTCAACCGCCCGCCAATGATGCGCATGACCTATGCTAGCGTATCTGGGGGCTGGGAGCAAGAACAATCTAAGCGACGGCAGCCATTAAGAACTCACGTACAGTTTGGCTGAATCTCTCTGGGTGTTCGATGGGGGGAGCGTGCCCGCACCGGTCAAAGAAGACCAGCTGCGCATTAGGCAGGTGCTGCTGAAACTGATACGCGACACTGGGCGGGGTGACCTCGTCTTGTGCGCCCCAGATAAGCAACGTTGGCACCTTCACTTTCGCAAGCTCATCGTCCATTCTGTAATCTCGAGTGACTTTGGCAACGCGGATGAGAAAGCGCACGTACTGGCGGTCCTGAAGCTGCTGATAGACCTGCTCGATGAGATCTTCGCTGATATGGCGCTTATCAAAGAAGATTTTTTGCGCTTGCTCGCGGATGAATTCTTTGTTAGGTTTGGGCAGGGCGCCATCGGAGAGATGGCGTTCGTAGAGCCCAGCGCTGCCTGCTAGGATGAGCTTTGTCACGCGATGGGGATATTTGAGGCAGAAATCGAGAGCCACTTGGCCCCCTAAGGAGTTGCCGCAGAGGGCTGCTTGCTCGACCCCTTTATAATCTAAAAACTCTTTGACAAACTCCGTCAGCGGCTGCAGCGACGAGATGGGCACAGAGCCATCAAGGGGAAACTTTGGTGCTAAGACGTGGAAGTCTTGAGCTAACGTTGGGATGCAGGAAGCCCAATTATCTGGTCCGCCGAAGAGCCCATGAAGGAGCAAAACTGTTGGCCCCTGCCCTGCCTCAAGATACTCAAATGCCTCCTGCATGAAGCCTCCTCGCATTTTTTAGTATCTTTGGGCTTTTCTGTGCATGATTGTAGCATCCCTTGGTTGTCTTGTCAATAGAGATTGAGGAAGGAGGAGAGGGCCTGACCCATACGGATTCGAACCGCCTCCTTAGCGGTCTGGGGAAAAATCCCGCGGGGGTGCGGGCAAAACCCTGGACCGCCGGCGGACCCTTGCGGGCCCGCTCTCGGATGCACCATGCGCGGGCCAAGCCCTCTTTGCTCAAGGAGGTGATGAGTGCACCGCTAACTGCTTCTATCATACCAAGGGCTTCCTGACTTCTGACACAAGCACGGGGGATAAAAACAAAACATCGCTTCTGATGATGATAAATCGCGTTTGCTTGATCTTTTTCCTCATAGGATCGGAGGAATCGCTTCTTTTTGTTTTGATAGAGCCTTCCGAAGCTGATAATCCCATTTCTGTCCCCAATGCCCTCTTCTGGGATATAATACAACGGTACCGAGAGTACCAAGGAGGAGACTATGAGAAAGATCTTGATCGTTGCATTTGCGTTGACGCTGATATGGGCCCTGACGGGAACTGCTCAGAAAGTTATGGACTCCGGGAAGTTTCTCTATCAGACTATCAGCAAGACGAGCGCTAAGACCGAAGTCGCTGGGGAAGAATCCTTCAAGATCGAAGAGCTTGATCAGAATAGACTCAAGATCACATCGAACTTTGTTGCTAAGTCCCAAGACTTGATCTCGCAGTTTGAGACCGATAAGCTCTTCAACGAGACGATCATCGTCGACAAAGACTGGAAACTCCTAGAATATTCTCTGCAATCGGAGACGGCGCGGGGGAAACTGAACGTGTCCGTGAAAGTCGAGGGCCAGATCGCTAAGATCACGTTTCAATTCAAGGGCACCGACGGCAAGGAACAGAACCAAGCCCGCGAGGTTATCCTAGAAGACGAGTTCGTGACCACGGGCATCGCAGCAGGACAACTGATCGTCATTCAGAAGATCATCACGCTCAAGATGAAGGAGCAGAAGAGAACTTTTCTCGCGCTGGACCCGACAAATATCGAAAAGCCTCTGATTGAATTGACGGTCGAGCGCCTCAGCCCCGTGAAGATCAAGAGCGGTGCCAAAACCCTTGATGCTCAACGTGCTAGCCTCAAGCGCGCTGATGGGGAATTCGCTTTAGAAATCTTCTCTGCAAGCGATGGGACCCTCTGGGGATTTGCGGGGGAGTCTGCGACGACCAAACTCGTCGGCTATCGTCAGGACCTCTTCCCTGAAGGCTTTGAGGTGCTCAAATAGCTATGGGGGCTATCGTCTCCGCACAGAGCGTGAGTAAGATCTATCAGATGGACAGCGTGCATGTCGTCGCGCTCGACGACGTCAGCTTCTCTATTGAAGATGGGGAATTTGTCGCGATCATGGGGCCGTCGGGCTCAGGCAAGAGCACTCTCATGAATCTCATAGGGTGTTTGGATAAGCCCACGTCGGGGACCATCTCGATCGATGGCACAGACGTCTCACGGCTCAACGATCGACAGTTGGCGCGCCTGCGTGGCTCACAGATTGGCTTTGTCTTTCAGACGTTCAATCTTATCCCGAGAATCGATGCACTCGCGAACGTTATGCTCCCCATGACGTTCGCGGATAAGATCCCCCCTAAGGAGCGACGTCCACGTGCCCAAGCTCTGTTAGAGAGCGTAGGCCTGGGCCGTAGACTCCATCACTTACCCAGTGAACTGTCTGGAGGTGAGCGCCAGCGCGTCGCCATCGCTCGGGCTTTAGCCAACGATCCCAAAATTATCTTGGCAGACGAGCCCACAGGCAATCTCGATACCAAGACGGGAAAGGCGATCCTGGATCTCTTCGTCGAGCTCAATAGAGCCGGACGGACCGTGGTCGTGGTCACGCACGACGCCGCAGTCGCTTCCTACGCACGCCGCGTCCTGTATCTGTTAGATGGCAAGATCGTAGGAGATGAGCGCCGATGAGTATTCGTGAAGCTTTAAAGCTGAGCTGGACGAATATCCGCGCGCATAAGCTGCGCAATGCACTGGCTATTGTCAGTGTCACTATCGGGATCGCGTCAGTAATCGCGATTGTCACAATGACTACAGGGCTCCAAGATGCGTTGCTCGATACTCTCACGAAAGATCTCTTGCGAGCGAATATGATCACGGTGAACGTCGAGGGGAGCACGGGGCTCTTTGGAACAGCCCAGGTCTTCTCTAGTCGTGATGTCGAGTATTTACGAAAGATCCCGGGCGTGAAGGCTGCTGACGTCATCGGGCGTGTGCGCGGGGATGCCCTGTATTTCAATAATCGTCGGCTGCTCGATGCGACAACTCGTATTACAACGAGCAAAGAACTCATCCCCCTGGACGCTGGACGCGGTGTCCAAACGAAGGGCGAGATCGTCATCGGGGCGCGCATCGCGGAGATCATCTGTCGGCGGATGATCGCGGAAGAGCGCCAGATCCCAGAAAACGACGAAGCCCTCAAAGAAGAGTGTAAAAGCCCTGGGACAAAGCCCGCACTGGCGCAGCGCATCTTAGGGCAATCGCTGAAATTGCGTTTTCTGGGAGCTGACGGTCAATTGAGTGAAGACGAACCTCAGATCGTGGGGATCGTGAAAGATTCGCAATTTATCATCGGCACGGCGTGCTACGTCGGCCCGGACTATCAGGGATTCACTGAGACGATCGATGGAGTCGAGGTCCCTGTCTATTCCGGAGTCATCGTGAGCGTCTCGGATTTGGGACAGCTAGGCACTGTCAAAAAAGCCATCGAGGAGTATTTTACTAACCCGAACTCTTCGGATGCGCGCAAGCTCCTTGGTGAGGAGAAGAAAATCGAGATCAACACCCTCGAAGAGATCATTAGCGAGATCAAGAAGAGTTTTTTACAGTTCACGGCGTTCTTGGGGGCGATTGCGCTAGTCGCACTCTTAGTCGGGATGATCGGCGTGATGAACATTATGCTGATCACGGTGAAGGAGCGCACGCGCGAGATCGGCGTGATGAAGGCGACTGGGGCGACGCGTACAGCAGTGCTCAAGCTCTTTCTTACCGAGTCGACGATTATCTGTGTTGTAGGAGCGGTGTTGGGCGTGCTCTTCGGGATGTTTCTCTCTATATGGTTCATCAAATTGACCGTTGCTTTGGCGCAAGGGCTGCGCGAGATCCCCTTCGTGTTTGTGCCCACATGGTACCTCATTGCTGTGCTCACGGGAATAGCTGTTGGGGTCTTGAGCGGGCTCTATCCGGCTTGGCAAGCCGCGCGGGTCAATCCCATCGAAGCCTTGCGCTACGAGTGATCACTTGATGGCTTTGATGAACGCGATCGTATGAGTGAGCCAGAGCTGTTCGTTCTCTATGCGAAGATTCAAGCCAGCGCTCACCCCGGCACGCGCCAGCTCCTCCATAACTATCTTTAAATTTTCTGTGCGAATTGGGTCAGTGATCACGTTCATCCATTCGTCGTAGGTGCGGTCACGATGCCAAAGCAAGCTCTTGTGGACTCGTACCCCGGCACGCTCGATGAGCTGGACAAGCTCTGTGGGTGCAAGCATCCGGGCGTGCGAGGGATCGCGCAGGCGCTCCAGCGCATTGTGCAATCTGGCTTCACGTGCATCTTCTGAAGAGACCGTGTCGGAGATCACCAAGCGTCCTTCGGCTTTGAGCACGCGCACCATCTCGTGAAGCTCCCGTTCTGGTTGGGGAAAGTGATGGATCGCCAATCGACAGACGACGACATCGAATTCTTCGTCTTTGAAAGGCATATGCTCCGCTTCTCCTAAGACGAAGTGCACGTTGCGCACCTTAGAGCGATGCCGGATCTCTCGGGCTTTGGCGAGCATCCCCGGAGAGATATCTATTCCTACGACCTCGCGAACATAGGGTGCTAAGACGAAGCTCACTAATCCTGTGCCGCAGGCGACGTCGAGCACGCGATCGTCGGGGCTGGCCTGGGCGAGCTGAACAATCTGCTCTAATAGAGCGCGCTCTTGAGGAGAGATCTCTCGACGGAACCAGCGCTCGGCTTGCCGATCAAACTCCTCCTGCACTATGAGATCACGTGGATCCATGCCCCTAGGGTAAACGCTCTCTATCCTTGCGTCAAGTTTCCGTAAAGAGTTGACAGATTCCCCAATGCTCAAGTACGATGACTAGACTCTCAATACCGTGGAGGTCCTATGATGCACAAGATAGATTGGGCAGCTCTTGGCAAAGAGACGACACAGATGCTCTCTGAACTGATTCAGATTGATACGACCAACCCGCCGGGGAACGAAGACAAAGCTATTGAGTATCTGCAAGAAAAGCTTGCTCGCGAGGGGATCGCCAGCGAAGTTTTCGAAAAAGAGCGTGGGCGCGCCAATCTCATCGCGCGACTGCAGGGCAAACGTCCCGGCAAAAGATTATTATTGCTCTCGCACGTGGACGTTGTGCCCGTGCCTGATCCCAAGAAATGGACGTATCCCCCGTTCAGCGGGGCTATCGCTGAGGGATACGTCTGGGGCCGCGGCGCGCTCGACATGAAGAACATCACGGCTGTGCATTATACGGTCTTCTCGCTCTTCAAGCGCATGAATATAGACTTTGCTGGCGAGCTGATCTTCGCCGCGACCGCCGACGAAGAGAAAGGGTCTAATTACGGAGCGGAATGGCTGGCCAAGACTCACCCCGAAAAACTTCGCGCCGATTGGTGTCTCACCGAAGGCGGCGGGATGCCCCTCCAGATTGGCCCCAAAACTTTTTATACCATCGAGAGCGTCGAGAAGGGCCTCTGGTGGTTCAAGGTGCGCGTGAAGGGGGCGTCAGGGCACGGCTCGCTCCCGCACCCTGACAACGCGTTAGCGAAAGCCGCGTATATTATCGATCGCGTCTCGAACTATACATTCCCGAAAAGAATTGCCCCAGCGGTGCGTGAATTTATACTCAAAGCTGGCGACGCCCTCGGGCCGGAGATCAAAAAGCTCGCGCTCGTGCTTGTGGACGAATCCCAAGAAGTAGATCTCTCGCTCCTGCCCCAGGACTCCCCCATCAGCGCGACACTACTGAATGCTCTTGTGCGCACGACGATCTCCCCAACGATGATCCACGCTGGGGTGAAAGAGAATGTCATCCCCGATAGCTGCGAATTTGTTCTCGACTGTCGGCTCGTGCCTGGCTATACCCAACAAAAAGTGCGTGAAACAGTTTTGGAGCTTGCCGACAGATATAAAAACGATATCGAGATCGAGACGATTCAGCAACACGACGTCTCTGAGTCTCCCATTGACGACCCGTTCTATAGGCTGATCGAGCAGACAGTGCGCGAAGAGCTTTTCGGCGTGGAGACGATCCCCATCATGTTGACGGGCGCGACGGACTCGCGCTTCGTGCGAGAATTGGGCACCAAAGCATACGGGTTCTGCCCGCTCTCGACGAAGATGAGCTTAGTAGATCGAGAGAAGCTCATTCACAACGATAACGAACGAATAGACATAGAGAGCTTAGAGCTGGGCGTGCGCGTGCTCAGTAAGATCGCTCTGAAAGCGTTGGAGGCACGATTATGACCCCGGAAGAATTTCTCGATGCGTTGCTCAACATCCCAGGACTGGTAGAACCTCACGTCTCTCCCGATGGCCAGTGGGTGGCGTGGACATGGTTCCGCGTCGGGCCAGCGGCCGACGTCTTTCTCGCTCCAACAGATGGCTCACGTCCCCCACTACGCTTGACCGAGACGCCGGAGAACACTTTTATCATCTCCTGGACTCCCGACAGCACAGCTCTCATCGTCGAGGAAGACAAGGGCGGCGACGAGCGCGTGCGGCTCTTCCGCATAGATATTGAAAGACCTGGTGTCATGATCCCGCTCACTGAGCCAAGCCCCAATTATTATCTTCGTGGGGGCCAGCTCCATCCCAACGGCCGCTGGCTCGTCTATGGTGCCAACTATGACTTTGAAGAGTCTCAAGAGACCGAGCCGACATTTATTTACCGTCATGATCTCGTCACAGGAGAGCATGTGGTGCTGGCGCGCCCCCAGCGCGGCGGCTATATCGTTCCCAAGCTCAATCTGCAGGGCACTCATATTCTCTACAACCGCAAAGATCTCCATCCCGCGGGCACTCAGATCTGGCTTGTTGACATCGATGGTCGCCGTGATCAAGAGATCTTGAACTTTGGCCCCACAGTCAAAGTAGAAGCGTCGTGGTTTCCTGACGGCCAGCGCGTGCTCTTTCTGGCCGAAGCCAAGACCCATCGCCGTCTGGGAGTCTGGGAGATGCGCTCGGGGCAGATCACGTGGCTGCTTGACGATCCACAGCGCAACATCGAGTATGCGTTCGTCCCGGCGAATAGCTCTAAGATCGTGCTCATTGAGATCGACCAAGCGCGGGTGCGCCCATCACTGCTTGACCCTAAGACTCACGAAGAATTTGTATTTCCCAAGATCGAGGGCAATCTCATCCCTTTAGCTCCGTGCGATCAGAAAGAGACAGAATGGGTGGGCGAATACTACAGTGCGCGCCAGCCCGCAGATCTCGTGCGCTTCTCGCTCGACGCGATTCAGCCAGAGCGCTTTGTCAGCTTAACTCGGATCTGGGAGCGCACGCCCGTGCGCCCATCCGATCTTGCTCCTGCTGAAGAGCTTCGCTGGCGCTCTGTCGATGGTTTAGAGATCCAGGGCTGGCTCTACCGTACAAAAAGCCCCACACCCAAGGGCACCATTGTGTACATTCACGGCGGCCCCACGGCCCATAGTGAGGATCGCTTCAGCGTACAGATTCAGTTCTTCGTCTCGCAGGGCTTTAATGTCTTTGATCCCAACTATCGCGGGAGCACTGGCTTTGGCTTGGCATTTCAAGAGAAGATCAAGGAAGACGGCTGGGGCGGCCGTGAACAAGACGATATCCGCACCGGCATCGAAGCTCTAATAAGAATGGGGATCGCTGAGCCGGGCAAAGTGGGCGTCACTGGGACTTCGTATGGGGGATATTCGTCATGGTGTGCGATCACTCGCTGGCCTCCAGAGATCGTCGCGGCAGCAGCGCCCGTGTGCGGCATGACCGATCTCGTCGTAGACTATCAGACAACGCGCCCGGATCTGCGCCCCTACAGCGAAGAGATGATGGGCGGCTCCCCTGAGCAAGTTCCGCAAAAATACTACGAGCGCTCGCCCATCAACTTCGTGCAGAATATCAAAGGGAAGCTCTTGATCGTCCAAGGAGCACGCGATCCCAACGTTACTCCCGAAAACGTCCGCGCTGTGAGAGCAGCCTTAGAGCGCGCTGGCATCCCCTATGAGTTGCTCGTCTTCGACGATGAAGGGCACGGTATCATGCGCCCGAAGAATCAGAAGACTCTCTATTTGCGTTTAGCCGAGTTCTTCGCGCGGG
>JAUQPG010000001.1:110620-116865 GCA_030550495.1 Candidatus Bipolaricaulota bacterium
GAAGCGAGGACACTTTAAGTATAACACGGAAATTCCCCCATGTCAAGAGAGAGAGTGTTTGCTCGTCGCTCAAGTGCCCTGTAGAATCACAACATTAGAGTTCAGCGACTTTAATTATGGGGATTTCTTTGCTAGGGCTTCTTCGATCTTCTGGCGAAAGACCTCGATGGGCTGTGCTCCAATTATCAATTCGTCGTTGATGAGGAACGCTGGGGTTCCGGTGACGCCCTCGCTCTGTCCCAGTGCAAAATCTTCTTGGACTTCGTCAAGATACTTCGACGAATCCAGACAGCTGTCGAACTGAGCCGAGTCCAGCCCAAGCTCCGCCGCTACGCTCTTTAAGCGCGATCGCACAAACTCTTGCCCCTGCTGAGCCAGTGTAAAGAGCTTGTCGTGATACTCCCAGAAGCGCCCTTGCTCGTGCGCGCACTCGCCAGCTAAAGCTGCCCAGCGCGACTGCACCCCCAAGATCGGAAAGTTTCGGAAGATATAGCGTACCTTCCCTGTCTGGATATACTCTTCTTTGAGAATGGGGAGCGTCTGAACGAAGTGTCTGAGGCAGAAGCCGCAGCGAAAATCGGCGAATTCGATGATCGTGACCGGTGCGTCTTCTGCGCCTTGGGCGGGCTCGTCCAAGAGGGCTTTCGGAGCCGGCGGAGGTTGAGAGGCTGGCTGCTCGCGCTTAGGCTGGAAGAGCAAGTACGCTGCGAGAAAGCCCGCGACCGCTGCAAGTACGACCCAAATCCATGTATCTTTCATAGCTGTTGCACCGCCAACGAGAGCCCCATGCCGCCGCCCATGCAGATCGTCGCTAATCCCAACTCCGCGTTGCGATCTCTCATGGCCCAGACGAGCGTCGTCAGAATACGAGCGCCGCTCGCGCCGATGGGGTGCCCCAGGGCTATAGCCCCGCCGTTGACGTTGACACGCGCCCAGTCCCACTCGAGTTCTTTGCCGTCGGCGAGCGTCTGCGCTGCAAACGCCTCGTTCACTTCGATAAGATCGAAGTCATTGACCGTGAGCTTCATCTTGGCTAAGAGCTTCTTTGTCGATTCGACGGGGGCGTAGAAGAGATCGATGGGCTCCGTCGCGGCGACCGCGTAATCTAAGATTTTAGCTAAGGGCTTATAGCCGCGCTTTTTCGCCTCATCGCTGGACATGATAAGAAGCGCTGAAGCCCCGTCATTGAGCCCAGGGGAGTTGCCCGCGGTGACCGTGCCGCCCTCTTTGAACGCAGGCTTAAGCTTCGCGAGTTTCTCTAATGACGTATCTGGGCGCGGGGTCTCGTCCTCAGTGATCGGGCCGTCCTTCCCGTGCAATGGGATCAGCTCGTTGGCGAACTTCCCGGCTTTCATCGCAGCGACAGCTTTCATGTGACTCTCGTAGGCAAAACGATCTTGCTCCTCGCGAGTGATATTGGACTTTGACGCCGTGTACTCGGCAGCCATTCCCATATGCTGGTTCTCGAAGGCGCACCAGAGCCCGTCGTAGATCATCGCGTCTATAAGTTTTTGATCGCCGAACTTGAAGCCCGCGCGCGCGCCTTTGAGCACATAAGGGGTGTTGCTCATCGACTCCATCCCGCCGGCGATGACGATCTTCGCGTCGCCAGCTTTGATCGCTTGGGCCGCCAAGATGACGGCTTTCAGTCCCGATCCACAGACTTTATTAATTGTGACGGCAGGGACTGTGGGTGAGATGCCCCCGCGAATAGCGGCTTGCCGAGCAGGGGCTTGGCCTGCGCCGGCTTGCACAACATGCCCCATGATGACTTCGTCGATTTCATCGCCCTGGAGATGGTTGCGCTCCTTGAGCGCACGGATCGCTGCTGCGCCCAGGTCCGTCGCGCTGAATTGTGCGAGCCGCCCTTGAAACCGTCCCATCGGCGTGCGCACCGCGTCGACAATGACTACCTCCACCATGACGACCTCCTAGGTGCTAGGATTGATCTGATACTCATAGGAGATTTCGGCCTTGGGCTTGAGAGAATTGGAGACCGAACAGTATTTCTCCAGCGACAGGTCAATCGCTTTTTTCAGCTTCTCTTCAGGGACGTCGCCCCAAATTCTATAGAGCACTTTGATCTTGGTGAAGTATTTGGGGTGCTCTGGGGCGCGTTCGCCGTCAATCTGCATCTCGAATCGGGAAAATTTGACCTGCATTTTGCGCAAGATCGAGACGACGTCCATCCCCGTGCAGCCGCCTAAAGCTATCAAGACCATCTCCATAGGGCGCGGGCCGGTGTCGTGCCCACCAACATCTTCTGTCGTATCCATGACGACGGCATGGCCGCTCGCGCTCGTAGCAACAAACTGCATCCCATCTACAAAACGCACTGTAGCGCTAGGCATAACCCGGCCTCCTTACGGGTAGAGCTTGGCGCGGCGCGCTTGACGGCGCTTGGCGGCCATCTTGCGCTTGAATTTCCTCAGCCACTTGGGACGATACCGCGGGTTCATCTTCGCCATAGGCGCTTCCTCCTTGATTCTGCAATTGAATCACATTGTAACACAAAATTTTCGGGAGAGCCAGATTATCGTGCTCGCGTTGTCGCCATCAAGAGCGCGACGCTCGCACACGAGAGCATTGCTCCGTAGAAGAACGTGAGCGCGGGGGAGAAGCCCCAGAGCACCCCGGCAATAACGCTCCCCAGCAGCGAGCCGAATCCGACGCACATGTGAAACAGCCCCAACGCCGTGCCCCGACGCTCCGGCGGAGCAAGATCAGCAATAAACGCTCGTTGATTTGATTCGATGAACGCATACGCAACCCCATAGAGCGCAAAGAGCGGCACAAAGAGTCCTAAGTCTTGCGCGAACGCAAACCCTAAAGACGTCACGCTAAAGAGCAGATATCCCATCAACAAGACCGCGCGCCGCCCGATCTTATCTGAGAGCATCCCCACAGGGAGCGCGCAGAACGTGTACGTGAAGTTATACAGAACATACATAGCGATGGGCAATCCCACCGCGAGCTTCTCTGTATACGCTGCGTTCACTTTAAGTAAGAAGAACATATAGCTGAAGTTCGCCAGAGCGAAGACAGCCATCCCGGAGAGATTGAGATAGAATTTTTTCGGCAGCTCGCGCAGGCCGTCAAAGAGCTTTTTGCGCTGACCGAGGCTTCCAGATTCGGGGACGAAGCTCAACGGAATCAGTGATGCCAAAGAGACCAACCCGCCCACAAGAATAATCCCCGGCACGGGCAGGCCCAGCCACCAGAAGAAGACGAAAGCGAGCGCCGACCCTAACAACGCCCCGCCCGTGTCCATGGCGCGGTGAAAGCCGAAGTTGGCCCCGCGCGTTGATTCTGTCACAGCGTCGGCGATGAGCGCGTCGCGCGGCGCGGTGCGCATCCCCTTGCCCACACGGTCTAAGACTCTAAACAGTAAAGCCATACCCCAATGGGTCGAGAAGGGCAGCGCGATACGAAAGACTGATGGGATGAGATACCCCAAGAATACCAAGGGCTTCTTGCGCCCCACCCGATCAGCGAGACTGCCAAAGACAAGGCTCAAAATGCTTTTTGTTGCATCTTCAAGACCGCCGATCAGTCCCACGACCCAACCGGCACTCCCTAAGCCCACTAAGAAGACAGGGAGGACGGCCATGATCAGCTCAGCTGCCAGGTCGTTCAATAGGCTGACGATCCCCAATAAAAAGACGGTGCGGCTGATCTGCGCTGTGAGCTTCATAGGGAGCTATTATAATAGTTGACGTCTGCTTTCGCATAGAGTATACTGGAGCTACCCCACCCCTGGTGGGGTGTATGGAGGTGCTCATGAAGACTATCTTGAGAATCAAAGGGATGACCTGCCAGCACTGCGTTCGGTCTGTGACCAAAGCCTTACAGGGCGTCGCGGGCGTTCAGAGAGTAAGCGTCTCGCTGGAGCGCGGGCGCGCCGAAGTCGAGCACAGCGAGAGCGTCTCGACGACAAGCTTAACCCAAGCCGTCACAGACGCGGGCTACGAAGCCGAAGAGCTGAGCGAAGACGCTGACGAAGACAAGCCACGACTTTCAGTCTTCACCCTCACCCCTAGCCCCTCTCCCCTCCGAGGGAGAGGGGAGCAGAGGGGGCTAAAGGGAGCTTCACTCGTCACTCTGCCCATCGTGGGGATGAGCTGCGCTAGCTGCGTCGCCAAGGTCGAAAAAGCCCTCAAGAGCGTCCCTGGTGTTCTAGAAGCCAGCGTCAATTTAGCTACTGAGAAAGCGACCGTGCGCGTTGCTCCAGGCCAAGTCACAGTTGAGAAACTCAAAGAAGCCGTGCGCAAGATCGGCTATGACGTCCCGGAAGAAAAGCTGGACGCGCACGTCCATCACCACGAAGAGCATGAGGCGCAGTTGCGCCGTAAGCTCGTCGTTGCTGCGGTGCTCACCATCGCGATCTTCTTCTTGATGTATCCGGGGATGCTGGGATTGAAGCTGCCCATCCCCGATCAGTGGAACTATTTGTTACAGTTACTGTTGGCGACGCCGGTGCAGTTTTGGGCGGGCTGGCCGTTCTATCGTGGGGCCTGGGCTGCCGCGCGCAATAAAACAACAGATATGAACACGCTGATCGCCGTGGGCACGACAGCAGCTTATGGGTACAGCGCGCTATTGCCGCTCTTCAGCGCCCACGGGCACATGGATTTATATTTTGACACTTCAGCCGCGATTATCACGCTCATTTTGTTAGGGCGCTTGCTCGAAGCCCGCGCCAAGGGGCGCACCTCGGAGGCGATCAAGAAACTCATTGGCTTACAAGCCAAGACTGCCCGCGTCATCCGCGACGGGCACGAGCAAGATATCCCCGTCGAAGACGTCCAAGTCGGCGATCTTATCGTCGTTCGTCCTGGCGAGAAGATCCCCGTGGACGGAATAGTTATCGACGGCGCTTCGGCTGTAGACGAATCTATGATCACCGGGGAGTCGCTTCCCGTGGAGAAGCGCCCCGGCGATGAAGTGATCGGCGCGACGCTCAACAAGACCGGCTCGTTCACGTTCCGCGCGACCAAAGTCGGAAGCGAGACGGCTCTCGCCCAGATCATTAAATTAGTTGAAGAAGCCCAAAGCGCTAAGCCCCCTATCGCCAAGCTTGCCGACGTGATCGCGAGCTACTTCGTCCCGGCTGTCATTGGGATAGCAATTGTAACTTTCTTGGGCTGGTACTTCTTCGGGCCAGAGCCGGCGCTCACGAAAGCACTCTTGAATTTCGTGGCGGTCTTAATTATCGCGTGCCCGTGCGCGTTAGGGCTAGCGACGCCGACGAGCATCATGGTCGGCACGGGCAAAGGCGCGGAGCATGGCATCTTAATTCGGGGTGGCGAGGCGCTCGAGACGGCGCACAAGCTCACGACAATAGTCTTAGACAAGACGGGCACGCTGACCAAGGGCCGCCCCGAAGTCACGGATATCGTCACGATCTCTGAGATCTCTACAGAGCAGCTCGTTCAGATCGCCGCATCGGTGGAACGAGTCTCCGAGCACCCCCTGGGCGAGGCTATCGTACAATATGCGCACGAGAAAGGACTCACACTTGCGGAAGCCCACGAGTTTTCGGCTATCCCCGGACACGGCATTCGCGCGAGTCTGAACGGCCATCGGGTGCTCGTGGGCAATCTCAAACTGATGCGCGATGAAAACGTCGCGCTCAACGGACTGCTCGATCATGCAGAACGCTTCTCGGCTGAGGGCAAGACGCCGGTCTTTGTCGCCCAAGACGGCACAGCACTGGGAGTGCTCGCCATCGCCGATACGGTGAAAGACGGCGCGCGTGAAGCCATCGCTGCCCTGAAAGCCTTGGGCTTAGAAGTCGTGATGATCACCGGAGATAACAAAAAGACTGCTGAAGCGATTGCGCGACAGATTGGGATTGAAGAAGTCTTTGCCGAAGTCCTGCCCAGCGAGAAAGCGGATATTGTGAAAAAACTCCAAGCGCAAGGCAAGGTCGTAGCGATGGTCGGCGATGGGATCAACGACGCTCCGGCGCTCGCGCAAGCGGATGTCGGGATCGCTATTGGGACAGGCACCGACGTCGCGATGGAAGCCTCGGATATTACGCTCGTGGGGGGCGATCTGCGCGGGGTCGTGACGGCCATTGCCCTCAGCAGGGCTACAGTGAGAAATATCTGGCAGAACCTCTTCTGGGCGTTTATCTATAACACAGTACTGATCCCCGTAGCGGCGCTGGGGCTGCTCAACCCGATTCTCGCCGCTGGGGCAATGGGATTGTCGTCGGTCAGCGTCGTCTCAAACGCGCTGCG
>JAUQPG010000021.1 GCA_030550495.1 Candidatus Bipolaricaulota bacterium
ACAAGCCGCCGCAGGCGCGTCGCTTCATCGAGCGAGCGCAGTCGTGGCAAGCGCTCAGCAATGAGCTGCCTCGCTATGGCTTCTTCATCAAATCCTGCGCGCGCAATGGCTCGTTGAATATACTCTGGAGCGACGCCCTTGGCACGCAGCTCGTGCTCAAGTAGCCGACGGCTCCTTGGGCGACGCGCCAGACGATCTTCGACCCACAGCTGGGCAAACTTCGCATCGTCTAGAATCCCTGCGCGCTCTACCTGCTCCAGCACAGACTGAATAATCTCTTTTGAAAACCCCTTCTGCTGTAACCGAGTGAGCACTTCATAACGGCTACGCGGACGGTACTTAAAGAGTTTTACTAGATACGCGCGGGCGCGCTCTTCTTCAGTCACAGCTTACTCCGGCAGCAGCGTGGGCTGCCTCACCTTGCTCTTGTCGAAGGGCAAGCCCACCTTCTGACGAATCGTCTGCTCTAATTGTTCAGCGACTTCTTTGTGCTCGTCTAGATACGCCGCACTGTTGGAGAGCCCCTGCCCCAATTGCATTGTGCCCCAGGAGAACCACGAGCCGCTCTTCTTGATAATCCCGAGCTGTTCACCAAGCTTCACCAGCTCGCGCGAGCGCGCGATCCCCTTCCCATAAATAATATCGAAGTGCGCTTCCTTAAACGGCGGCGCTAATTTGTTCTTGACCACGCGCACGAGCGTCTCGCTCCCGATCTTCTGATCGCCTTCTTCAATGGAGCCGATCCTCTTGATCTCCATACGGACCGACGTGTAGAACTTGAGAGCTAACCCCCCAGTCGTGGTGGTCGTCGGACCCCACGTTGTTCCGGAGATCATCTGACGGATCTGATTAATGAAAACAACAGTTGTCTTTGATTGCGAGATGGACGACGCGAGCTTGCGCATCGCTTGGCTCATCAGGCGCGCTTGGAGCCCCACTTGGGCGTCGCCCATCGCGCCTTCGAGTTCGGCTTCGGGCACGAGCGCTGCCACAGAATCTATCACAATTGCGTCAATCGCGCCGCTGCGCACTAAGTGATCGGTGATCTCTAACGCCTGCTCGCCGGAGTTTGGCTGGCTCAAGAGAATCTTATCTAGATCGACGCCGATAGCGCGCGCATAGTTTGGATCGAGGGCGTGCTCGGCATCCACGAACGCGACCGTGCCCCCCAATTTTTGCGCCTCAGCGATGATGTGCAAGGCGAGCGTTGTCTTTCCGGAAGCTTCAGGACCAAAGATCTCGACAATCCGTCCCCTGGGGACGCCACCGATCCCAAGAGCGATATCGAGCGAGAGTGAGCCCGTGGGGATCGTTTCGACTTCTAAATGTGGCTGCTCCCCCAGCCACATAATCGCACCCTCGCCGTGCTTTTTCTTAATTTGGGCGAGGACGCTCTCTAAGACCTCGCGCTTGCCCATACGCCTTCATTTTAGGGCGTGCGCGCGGCCTAAGCAAGTGGGCTCAGAAATAGAAGTGCACCCCTAACCCCGACGTCACTCCGCCCTGGGTGCCCCCAAATCCAAAGACCCCGATCTCGCCGTTGAGCGCGACCCGCGGCGTCAGGCGCATCTCTAGGCCCACTAGACCCTGCACCGGCATGTAGAGCATCAGCGGGTTCTGCGGTGGCGCATACGCAAAGATCCCTACACCAAGACCAACATAGAGATCAGCGATCTCAAGATTGATCACTTTCAAAAACGCCCGCGGCGTGAAGCTCAACGCACTACCGACAATGAAGAAATTTGCTTCAAAGCCATAAAAATCCGAGATCCAGACCCTCAAGCTCATCCCCGACGCCGGCAGCGCCTGCGGCGGCCTCATTGGGAACGTCAACTGCATCCCTGTGCCGAATCCGTGCTGACTCGACAGATTCTCTAAAGCCCTTATTGAAAACGCGCTCAGCGCGAGCATGATGAGCGCCAGGCTCCCGATTCTGATAACGCTCTTCATCGTGTACCCCCCTCATCTATGAAGTTACTCTGCCGGTTGCGGCTGCGGCGTGCGCACGAAGTAATAGTGCAATCCCAAGCTAACTGCTGGGGTCGCGCTGACGCCCCCTGGCCCAAAGAGCAAGGCCTCCCCAAATTCGAGATTGATCGCTAAACTTGGCAGAACGCTCAGCTCCATGCCCGCTTTCAGAGCGATGTCGCCGACGCTGGGCCCCCCCCAGTATTCCCCAATGTGTATATTTGCCTCGAAGATCGTGTAAAAATCAAAAACGTCCGTGTCTGCTAGGCGCAGCAACACCTTGCCTGCGACGCACCCACTCGTAAAATTCCCTATCGAGATCACAAAGCCATTCAGCTCCAGGCCAAAGCCCTCAGTGAGCCAGTAGCGAAAGCTGAAGGCACACGGCGCTTGCAGCCCAATCCCTAAGGTGCGATCCTGCGAGAGATCTTTTGAGGGCCGCTCCTGAGCTGTGATGGGAATGGCCCATAACCCCATGATGATCCCCAAAATAAAGAGCTTTTTCGTCATACTCTCTCACCTCTGTAGCCCACAGTACGTGATCTGGTAAGGAAGAACAATGGCGCGCGGGCGTTTGCGCCCAGACACCGGTCACCCCTGGCACAGAGTCGCCCCTTTGTGCTATAGTGAAGCGCGTGAGAGGAATGGCTGCCCGGTATCTCCTATATAGTGTGCTCGCGTTGGCCCTAACTATTTCTATGTGGGTGGGACTGCGGCGCATGGCATGGGATGCTGCTTATCAGACAGTGGGCATGGTCGTCCCTGCTCGAGAGCTTGATAGCTCCCTCAGCGACAGGGAGCTGCTGGAGTCTTTGACAAAGCTGCACGGTCAGGGCGTCGTCGCACTGAGTGTAGAGCTCTCAGACCTCCCGGATTGGAATCTTGAAAGAACAGATCTCCGTGATGGGGTTTCCAGGGTTCTTCACACTGCTCAAGCTGCGGGCTTAGGAATAGCTTTCGTCGTGGACGCCGATCAGCAAGAGATCCCGTCAGTTGCCCTGCGCCCTGATCTTGTGATTCTCGTCTCCGAACATAGCTCCGTTGTGCCCTCGTGGGTGGTGACCGATCTTGGCGACGCCATGCTGGGAATACTCGAATTTTCTGAGCCATCAGGGCTCCGAGAGCTCTATCACTGGGGCTGGCGGAACTTCGTGCGCATCCACGCGATTAAATCCCGTGAGCTGGATCGTCTGGGATTAGGAGGCGTGCTGGCGCGCTGGGAGCGCGCTGTCCAAGAGCGCACTATAAGACTGCTCTGGGTCACTGAGCACCAGCGATTCCCCCACTACGTTGAGCAGCTCAGTCATCGAATCGCGCACTTGGGCATGACGTTGGGGCAGCCGTCGGCACCGACCCTGTTTGAAAACTCATATCCGGTCTATCTCGTGATAGGCGCGGGCTTCGTCGGTTTCATTGTGCTTGTGCTCGCGAGCCTC
The DNA here is from genome assembly GCA_030550495.1 of Candidatus Bipolaricaulota bacterium. Taxonomy (GTDB): domain Bacteria; phylum Bipolaricaulota; class Bipolaricaulia; order RBG-16-55-9; family DRXL01; genus JANXCC01. The sequence continues at coordinate 3,405 of JAUQPG010000021.1, forward strand.
TCGCAGCTTTCGGTAACTGCGTTGCTTATGGGGGTGATCGGTGTAGGCGCTCTGGCGCTCTTAGGAAGCTGGAATTTGGAGCTCGCGCGCCAAGCCTTGGCTCTGATGATCGCTGTGCTAGCCCCGTGGCTGTTGCTCGTTGTGTGCAAAGAGAGGCTTTCGGGCTGGAAGTTGCTTGTCGCAGTCTCACTTGGCTCAAGCGGCGCGGGGCTGGCTATCGCGGCGCTGCTGAGCGATCTTTCGTATTTTTTGAAGCTCAACGAATTTCGCGGGGTGAAGCTCGCGCTCATCGCGCCGTCGGGGCTCATTCTGTTCACGGAGCTATGGCGCTGGAGAGAAGTTGGATGGGATCAGCTCATAGCTCAACTGAAGCGCGGCGCATGGCTTGTCCCCGCCGTGGGGCTTGGAGCGCTCTTTCTCGTGGTAGAACGCAGCGGCAATCTTCCGGCGATCCCTGTAGCTCGCTGGGAGGAACTGATTCGGGAGCGTCTCGAAGATTGGTTGATTGCACGCCCACGCTTCAAAGAGTTTTTAGTAGGGCACCCCGCGCTTGTGCTCTGGAAGCGCGAGCGCACTCTGCCCCAGCTTGGTTTGCTCGCTCTTGGCGCGTTGGGGCAGGCTTCGATCATCAATACTTTTGTGCACCTGCACACGCCGGTAGCCCTCTCGCTCTGGCGCACGCTCAACGGGCTTGTGCTGGGCTTGCTCATCGGTCTCTTCTTGCGCTGGGTTCTTTGGGGAGTCGGAAGATGGCATCGACGCTCGTGATCGCGGGCTATTACGGCTTTGGCAACTGGGGCGATGAAGCGGCGCTCGCTGTGCTCATACGCGCTCTGCGCGGCGCACTGCCCCAGACACGGCTCGTTGTGCTCTCCAACGACCCGCCGCAGACGGCCTCTCTTCACGGCACAGACGCGATCAATCGTTGGAATCTCTTTGAGATTCGCCGTGTGCTGGCGCGTGCGTCTGGCTTCATGCTCGGCCCAGGGGGCTTATTGCAAGACGCCACGAGCACGCGATCCTTGCTCTATTATCTGGGTCTACTCAACTGGGCACAGCGATATGCGCTGCCCACCTATCTGATCGGTCAGGGGATGGGGCCGTTACGTTCAGCGCGTTCGGCGCGCTGGGTCGCTCAGGCTCTGCAACGAGCGCGCTGTGTTTCAGTGCGTGACCAGGTGAGCTATGGGTGGGCATTGGCGCACGGCATTCGTGTTTTGGTAGGGGAGGATCTGGCGTTGCTCACGGGCCTTAATACCCCCACCCTCTCTCGTAGCGATCCAGGGGAGATGGGCACCTCCAGGCAGGGTGAGGGCCAGAGGCCTAAGCTTGGGCTCTCTTTGCGTCCTGGACTCTCGCCTCAAAATATCGGGGTACTCCGCCGCGTGCTGCGCACCCTCTCCCAAGATTTTGAGATAGTCTTCTTGCCCTTCCAAGCCGACCAAGACCTCCCTGTGCGGCACGAGCTGGCTCTCGCGATCCCCATTGTCGAGGCTCATTGCCCTGACGATCTGCTCAAAGCTATGCAGAGCATAGATATTCTGCTGGGGATGCGTTTGCATAGTTTGGTCTTCGCGCTTATGAGTGGCGTGCCGTTCTGCGCGCTCAGCTACGATCCCAAGATCGAGAGCTTCTTACGTCGCGTTGAGGAAGTTTGCGGGTATTCCATACCGTGGTGGAACGTTTCGGATATGCCGAGCGAGAGCATCCTGATGCCAAAGATCCTCGAGCTTTACGCGCAGCAGGCTGAGATCCGGGAACACTTGCTCCGAGCGCGAACGATCTTGCAAACAGCAGCGCGACGCGCTCTCGATGAGACAATGCGTGTGATTGTGAGCGATCTTGATGCTACTGCCTGAGCCCTTCACATGTGGGGAGTTGGGGATTCAAAAGATATTTGCTATCCTAAGTCGATCTATGCTCTGCTCTTCTATGTGGTGGCTGAGTGTGGGGACGTTTTTCGTGAGTCTGATCCTGACGCGCCTCTGGCTTGGCTTTCAGCAACGCAAGAGATTCGGCCAGCCCATCCGCGACTACGGCCCAGAGATTCATACTCACAAGAAGGGCACTCCTACAGCCGGAGGCATCTCGCTTGTGCTTGCGTTTTTTATCAGCTGGGCTGTGCTCGCGCTGCTCGATCGTTCAGCGCTCAGCGCGAAGGCGCTCTTTGTCGGTGCGGCGACGCTGGGGTTTGGACTGATCGGCCTGCTTGATGACGCACTAAAGATTTCCCAGCGCCACGCCCAAGGGCTCCCAGGACGATACAAGCTGCTCTTTCAAGGGATCGTCTGCGGGTTTGGCGCGTGGGCCGCGCTCGCTCTCGAGCTTCTGCCCCCACTTCGTATACCCTTTGTCAGCGAGACGCTCGCGCTCCCACCAGCTTTCAGTGTTGGGCTGATCTTTCTTATCTTTTTTAGCACGGTCAACGCCTTCAACGAGACTGACGGCTTAGACGGACTCTTAGCGGGCGTGACGCTCATTGCCTTGGGCACTTACGGGGTCATTCTCTATCTCCAAAGCGAGATTGCGCTTTTACAGATTGCTATGCTTGCGGCGATGGCGCTGTTGGGCTTTCTGTGGTGGAACGCGCACCCGGCAAGAATTATTTTAGGCGATACAGGGTCGTTTGCGCTTGGAGGGCTTGTAGGAGCATTAGCTTTGGTGACCGGCACGGCGCTCTTTTTGCCCCTCATTGCGCTCATCCCCGTTATCGAGACGCTCTCCGTGATCATTCAAGTTCTGAGCTTCAAACTCTTCAAGAAGCGCGTCTTCAAGGTCTCGCCGTTACACCATCACTTTGAGAAGGCCAAGGGTGTAGACTATGAGTATCTGCTGCCCAACCAAGAATGGCCTGAAGTCTTGATCACCCTGAGATTTTGGATCATCGCTGTGATCGGAGCTGTACTGGGAGTGTTGGCATATCGCTGACGTTCGCGGTATACTCAAAACAGCTATGGCCCTCTTCGAGCGCTCAGAAAAGTATTATCAGTTTTACGCCCAGGTGCACTTTCTCACGTGCGAGACGTGCCTGAGCCATCACGGAGAGATCTCTGAAGACCCCCAATATAAGCCCCCTCTGCACCCCGACTGTCGGTGTCATCTGTTGGAATTTCCCCCATCACAGCTTGAGCACTATCAAGAGCAAGCCGAACGGATGAAGCTCCGCGCCCAGCAAGAACTGCTTCGCAGAAAGCTCTGGAAAGAAGCTGTCGAGAGCTTAAATGGCGCTGACCCTTCTCACGCTGAAGCGCTCTTCTGCCAAGCTGCCCAAGTCGAATTTTACTTGGAAGAGGTCGAACAGTTCTGCGCTGAGAAAAAAGAACTTTTAGAGAAAAACCCCGAACTGCGCGCACGGCTGCAGAAACTCTTTATCAGATTCTATAGAATGAAATTTAGTTTAGATAAGTATCGCGCGATGCCACCCAAGCTGATCCTAGCGTGGGAGACCCAAGGGATCGAGCGCATCAAAGAGCTGCTGCCATCATGATGCTGAAAAAGTCCGATCAGATCGTCTTAGTCTGCTTGATCATTGTGATGCTAGGGATGGCGTTAGGGACGCGAGCGGCGTTCGCCCCGGAGACACCACTAGCTCAGTTTGTGCAGAAGCTCACCGAGCCGCTCGACCTCAATACGGCGACTCTCGAAGAGCTGATTGATCTGCCGGGGATCGGGCCGGTCCTAGCGCGGCGCATCATCGAATATAGAGAGACACACGGAGGTTTTAGGAGTGTCGAGGAGCTTTTGCAGATTCGCGGCATCGGCCCGAAGAGATTGGAACAGCTCAAAGGGCGCGTGCGCGTCAGGCTCCTCCCTCTTGCAAGCCCCAGCTCCAGCCGCTAAGCTACTCCCGTGTCTTTCAGATTCTCTCATGCGCGACGTATTCGCAAGCGCCGCGATTTTGAGCATATCTATGAGCACGGCCAGATCTATAAAGATGAGTTCTTTCGTATCTTCTACGTGCGCACTGAGAAACCGGGCCGACTCGGGCTGAGCATCAGCAAGAAGCTAGGCAAGGCCCACGTGCGCAATCGCATCAAGAGAATCATACGCGAAGCATTTCGCTTGCATCCAGAGCTAACTGCTGGCCTTGACATTGTCGTACAGCCGCGCCCTACCGTGCCCTCCCTAAAGAATGATCAGCTCCGCCAACGCTTTCTTGAGGCCCTGAAGACCTTGGCTCATCCCACCCCTTGATGACCGTAAGGAATTTTGCTATAGTATAAGCCGCACCGACCCTAGATATCCCTCCGGAACAAGCGTCAGTATACGTTCCGGTGAGGATCAGGAGGGGGAGGCGTAGTATGGAAGCGACAGAAGAGATCATCTTAACACCAGAAGGCTACGAGCTGAAGAAGAAGAAGCTCGAGGAGTACCGAAGGATTCTCTACGAAGAGCTTCCTAAGAAGCTGAAGGTTGCCAAAGAACATGGTGCGGAGCTTCGCGAGAACAAAGAGTATTTAGATATTAAGCGCGAGCAGGACTACTACGAAGCGGAGGTGCGCCGCCTCGAGGAGCTCTTAGAGAAAGCCGTGATCTTAGACGAGAGCCAGATCAGCACCAAGGCGGTCAACATCGGCACGCGTGTGACTTTGAAAGACCTCAAGACCAATAAGACCGAGACATTTGAGCTGGTCAGCCCTGCCGAAGCTGATCCCGAACAGAACAAGATCTCTACGGAGTCTCCGGTGGGGAGAGCCCTCATGGGCCAGCATAAGGGCGCCGAGATCCAGGTCGAGACCCCACGGGGCGTCATCCGGTATAAGATCTTAGCCATCCAACGGTAGGCCCCTCTCATGGACACGAGCAATCCCCTGCGTGAAGAGCGCCTGCGCAAGCTGGCGGAGTGGCGTCGTCGAGGCATTGATCCCTATCCGACTCGCTTCGTGCGCTCTCACGTAGCTCAAGAGCTCCAGCAGAGCCTGCGCGATCTCCCCGCAGGCAGCGAAAGCACCATCAGGGCTCGCATAGCGGGGCGGATCACTGCGAGAAGGGTCATGGGCGGTGCCTCTTTTTTAGACTTACGTGATGGCTCTGGCCGTATCCAGCTCTATGCTACAGTAGACGTGCTTGGCCCGGAACGCTACGAACTCCTCACTCAGATAGACATCGGAGACTTTCTCGGCGTAGAGGGGCTGGTCTTCCGCACCAAGAAGGGCGAGCTCTCTGTACGGGTCGAAGAGTTCACGCTCTTGGCGAAAGCGCTGCGCCCACTCCCCGAAAAATGGCACGGCCTCCAAGACGTTGAGATCCGCTATCGTCAACGATATCTCGACTTGATCGCCAATGATCAGGCGCGACGGATCGCGCTCACGCGTAGCCGCATCGTCAGCGCCATGAGAAGATTCCTCGAGAGCGAAGGCTTCTTAGAAGTCGAGACTCCTATCTTACAACCCCTCTACGGCGGCGCGGCCGCCAAGCCCTTTACGACGTATCACAACGCCCTGAACATGACGCTCTATCTGCGCATCTCCGACGAGCTCTATCTGAAGCGCCTGATCATCGGGGGCCTAGAGAAGGTCTACGAGATCGGTAAGGATTTCCGGAATGAAGGCATCAGCACGAAGCACAACCCCGAATTCACTCAGATGGAGTGCTACTGGGCTTACGCAGACTACACTGATATGATGGCCCTGACAGAGCGCATGATCTCCCAGATTGCTAAGGAGGTCTTGGGCTCGACGCGCATTCGCTATCAGGGCCATGAGATCGATTTGTCTCCCCCGTGGCGACGCATTACTTTTCGCGAGGCGATCCTTGAGCATACGGGGATCGATATCGAACGTTTTAGCACATTGTCGGAGCTGCGCGAGGAGATCGCTCGACGCAGGCTCATCGTTGACCCGCAGCCGACTTGGGGCAAGCAGGTCGACGAACTGTTAAAGACTTACGTTGAGCCCAAGCTCATCCAGCCGACGTTCGTGCTCGATTATCCCCTCGAGCTCTCACCCTTGGCGAAGCGGAAGCCAACTAACCCTAACCTTGTCGAGCGCTTTGAGCCGTTCATCGGGGCGATGGAGTTTGGCAATGCGTTCTCTGAGCTCAATGACCCGCTAGATCAGCGCGAACGATTTCTTGCTCAAGAGGCGATGCGCCGCGCCGGCGATGAGGAGACTCAACCCCTGGACGAAGATTTCTTGACGGCCTTAGAGTATGGGATGCCGCCTACGGGAGGCTTAGGTATAGGGATCGATCGTTTGACTATGATCCTCACAGACTCTCCCTCAATCCGTGAGGTCATCCTCTTCCCAACGTTGCGCCCCAAAAAGGGCGAGGAGGCTTCGTAAAGTATGGGACGGGCGCAAGCGGCCATTCAGAAGAGATTTCTCTCGGCCTATCACTACTTGGCTGACGTGTTGCCCTACGTAGTGCTCTGCTGGGATGAGCGCTATGTGCGCTTTGTCAGGGCCAATCGACTCCTCAAGAAGCTCTCCCCAGCTATGATCATCGCTACGTACTTTGGCGATGGCTATCTGTGGGGGCTCGTGGGATTATTCATTCTGATCTGGGGCACGCCCCTGGATCGTAAGTACGTTATGATCGCCTTTGCGATTACTATTATTAATATTGCGCTCTTTCGCTTCTTAAAGCTGGTCTTCAAGCGCATGCGCCCGCTGTACACGAGCCCACCCGATGAGCTGGGGTATAGACTGCTCGATACGTACTCATTCCCCTCTGGCCATGCCACGACATCGTTTGGGATCGCGTATGTGTTGGCGCACTTCTATCCCATACTCCCCGTGCAGATAGCGGCTTACGGTGCGGCGAGCTTCATCGCGATCTCGCGCATCCATATGGCCGAACACTACCCCTCGGACGTAATCAGCGGTGCTTTGTTGGGAATGCTCTCCAGCGCGTTTCTCTTGCCCATCTTCGAAAGGATTCTCAGGCTATGAAGACACCAAAGTCTATTCACGAGCTGATGGCGCAGTACGCTCCTCAGGAGGTACATTACTATAGCGACTCGACGACCGGGCTGAAGGCGCTCATCGTCATTCATAGTACGGCACTGGGGCCAGCCACAGGCGGGACGCGCTTCTATCCCTATCAGAGTTGGGAGGCTGCGCTCGAAGACGCATTGCAGTTAGCCCAAGCGATGAGCTATAAATGTGCAGTAGCAGAGCTGCCCTTTGGCGGCGGCAAGGGCGTCATCTTAGGAGACCCCAAGCGCGACAAGACCCCGCAGCTCTTGCGCGCCTATGCGCGCATCGTCCAGCAATTTAATGGGCGCTTTACTACCGGTGAGGAGATGGGGATCAGTCCTGAAGATATCAAGGTCATGATGGACGAGACGAAGTTTATCGCCGGGGCCAAGGGGATTACCCCTGATATTGCCCCGGTGACGGCTCAAGGGGTCTTCTATGGCCTGAAGGCGTGTTTTCAGACCGTCTTTGGCAATAGCTCGCTCCATGGGCGCACTATTGCCGTGCAAGGGGCCGGCAAGGTCGGGTATCATCTCATTAAATTATTAGCTGCGGAAGGGGCGAAGCTCTTCGTCAGCGACATCGACCGCCGCGCACTTGATAAAGTGCACAGTGAATTTGGCGTCAAGATTGTCGAGCCTCCTGAGGCGATCTATGCCCTTGAATGCGACGCGTTTGCGCCGTGTGCTATCGGGGGGATTATCAATGACACGACGCTGCCCTTGCTCAACTGCAAGATCGTCGCGGGTTCGGCCAATAACCAACTCAAAGAACCCCGCCATGGCGATAGATTGCACGAATTTGGGATTCTCTATGCGCCCGATTATGTGATCAACGCGGGAGGGCTCATCGCGGCAGTCCAAGATTTACTGGGAGGGTCTTTAGCCAAAGCCCTCCAGGAGACAGAGAAGATCTATGGGCGCTTGCTGAAGATCTTCGAGATCGCGCGACGCGAGCGGATTGCGCCCCATAGGGTCGCTGACCGTATGGCGGAGGAGCGCCTGCGCAAGCACTAGAGCTAGAAAGCCACACACAACTCATTAACGACAGGAGGTATTGTCATGAAGCGCAGTCGGTTGTGGCTGTTGGGCGGGCTGGTCGGGGCGTTGTTGGTCGGGCTGGGCTACGGGCCGCTGGCCCAGCAAGCGGTCTCTGCTACGGCAGTGATCAGCAATCTGAGTTGTCGCGGCGGCGTGCAGCTCGTGCAGCTAACCTGGCTGCAAAATCAGACCCCGCTTGCTACTCAGATCTTCACGCCGCCAGTGCTCATCCCCATCGAGACCAAGCGCGAATTTAAATTTGAGCTGCGTGCCGTCCCAACGCATCTTCAGGTACGCGGGGCGTTCGTAGGAAGCCAAGGGCAGGCGACCGGATTGGATCTCGCTGTTCCTGTAGGGCAGGAAGTCAAGTACGAGTGTGGCACGATCTTAGCAACTGTGGCGGGGCAGCAGCCCCAGCCGCCTACGGGCCAGCCGACACTTCCCCCTGGGCTGCCTCCACTCACGCCGGGGATGAGCCCGCAACAGCTTATCACAGCGTTGCAAGCCGCCGGAGCGACCGTCGAAGTCCAGGGGAGCCAAGATAAACCCAAGATCGGCAATGCTGATGACCCGTTGGTGTTAGGGGCTTTAGGGCCGGGCCTGCAGGCCGTCGCGTATTGGGTGAGCTCCGGCACGGGACAGCTTCGCGCTGCGGTAACGTATGATCGTCCGGCGACGCCGGTCGTCTTGTGGGTCGTGGGGATTCCCACGTTAGCGACGTGCTTTTCGGTGCCGCCGCCGGGCGGGGGGCTGACGGTCTTCTGTGACCGTCCGGCGCTCTTTGCACCGTTCACAACGTTCAACGGTGGGCCGGTGCCGGGGGTTGTCTTCTTTGTGTTAGTCATCAAAGTTGGCGGGCCGACGATGCCCTTCGTGCTCTCGTTGGCCGGGTAAGCTGTCTTCGGTTAGTGAAACTTGGCCCTCGAAGTGTGAGTATATAAAACAGCTCTCACTTCGAGGGCTACTCTTTTAAAACTCAAGGGGTGATCGCCGTATGCGTTATCGGTGGTGGAGCGCGTGGAAGCGCGTGTTGGTTCTGGGTATCGGCGTGGCGTTGCTACCTGTGTCAGGCGTCGCGCAACAAGTCGGCACGACGATCACTATCATTCCCGGTTCTATCGTGCCCTTTGGGACGCCAGTCTTCATTCAGATTGCGGGCGTCTACAAGAACGCCTGCGTTCCGCAGAATCCAGTGCTAAGCATTTTCGGTTCGACTATTACGATCAACACATCCAACCCCGGCCAGATGTGCGCCCAGGTCCTAACCCAATGGGGGCCGTACACGATAGGGGTAGGGATTCTCCCACCGGGGACGTATCTTGTGCGCGTAATACACTATCCTGCTAACCAGCCGCCGGAGCTTCTTGGGACTCGCACGTTTGTCGTCGTCGCGGTGCAGCCGCCTCCGCCGCCGACTCCTCCGGCTCCAACAGCGATCGTTTGCGATCCGGGGATAGCTGCTGAAGGGTTCTTCTTGAGGGACGGGGCGCGCTATCTTGCCACCGGAGGGACGAGCTTAATCCCCGACAAGCGCGGCGCAGATCATTGGGCCGATCTGACGGCGATAGACGCATCCTTCTTGGCCAAATGGCAAGCCTGGGGCAAGAGCGAAAGACCCTTCGAGACGGGGATGAACGACGACGGCGACTGGGTCGTCTATAGGATCGCTGCGCGCAATCAGCCGCTCACGGAGCTCCAGCTCTGTCTGAAGGCGACGGGGAACAGAATCGCTCAAGTCGAAGTCTTTGTCCAGACCGAGCCGACTGATCCTACCAAGCTCCCAGCTCCTGACGGAGATATGCGCGGGCTGGAGGGCTGGACGAAAGTTGGGACGCTGACGGTCACGCTGGGGAGCTATCAGCTCTACTCGGTGCCCATCAGCGGGGTAGCGGCGTCGGTGTTCTACAACATTGCTCTACGGCTCGTCGAAGAGATGCCCGATGGCAACGTGATCATCGCGTGGCTGAAGCTGAGAGCGTAACTCGCGCACGAGCATAGACTGAGAGGGGGCGGAGCGCGCGCTTCGCCCCTTTTATCCTCTCACGAGATTCTTCACCAAAAACAACACGTTCGCTGGTCTTTCCGCAAGCCTCCGCATAAAGTACGGGTACCAATGCGTTCCGTAAGAGACATAGACGCGCACCCGATAGCCTTCTTGGGCCAGCTTGAGTTGTAAGTCTCTTCGAATGCCATAGAGCATCTGAAACTCGAAACGATCTTTAGAGATCTTGTGCTGCTGCACATAGTCTATTGCCCAACGGATGATCTTCTCGTCGTGAGTTGCGATGGCGGGGTAAACGCCCTTCTCTTGCGCGCGCGGGCTGAAGAGCCTCTCTAAAAGCTTCAAATAATTTGCATCTACATCGCGCTTGTTTGGGAAAGCGATGCTTGGTGGCTCTTGATACGCTCCCTTGCACAGCCGTATCCTGACGCCCCACTCGATCAGTCTCTCGACGTCGCGCTCACTCCGCCGCAGATATGACTGAATCACTGGCCCGACGTTGTCGAAGCCCTCACGCCGCAACGTCTCGTACAAACTGAGTGTTCTGTCGGTATAGGCGGAGCTTTCCATATCAATGCAGACGAAATTCTTATACGCGCGCGCACGCTCTAAGATCCGGCGCATGTTCTGTAAGCATAGCTCTTGGCTGATATCCAGCCCCATTTGGGTAAGCTTGAGCGAGACTTCTGATTGCACTCTCGTTTGGGCGATCGTGTCGAGAATCGTAAGATACTCATCCGCGGCAGCGATCGCCTCGTGCTCATTGGTCGTATTCTCTCCGAGGTGATCGAGTGTCGCTAAGATATTTTTAGAATTGAGCTCGCGCACAACGGCGATGGCTTCGTCTAGGTGCTCTCCCGCGATGAACCGTCGCGCCGCGCGCTGAGCAAAGCGATATTTTGAGAATGCTGCCTGCATCGCGTGGTTTTGGGAGAGCCTCAAGAGCATCGTTCGCATCATTGTCTGAGCACCCCGTAGGTATTGTAACGCACAAGACAATCAGGGCGCAAAATAGACGCATGTCAATTGCTCGTGTCTCCAAAAACTCGTGAGCAGATCTCAGCGGGGCTCTTCCCTAAAACGCCCTGAAGATATGCTAGCAGTGGTGACCATCTATGAAGCGCTTGGCGATTTCTATAATAGTTATTCTCTGTGCGCTCTATCAGATGGCTCGTCGCTTCTGGCTTGTGCGCCGCGGCAAGGGGTTCTACTATATTAAGCTCACGTAAGTATAAAGTAGGGGGCGCACGGTCGTACGCCCCCTACCAGAGTGTGTGGGAGAGGGTCAATGCACAAGAATAAAATCCGAAAAACCCACGGACTTTGTCGGAGTAATTCGAAAGAACGGCGTGGTATAGCGCAGCAGCACTTGGGTCTGAGAACTCTCCCCGGCGGTGAAGACCGCGCGCAGGACCAATTCCGGCTCCGGCCCCAGGAACGCTTTAAAGAATGGGTCTTTAAACGTCGCGAACTTCATAGTGATCTTCACTGCAAAGACCGTATATTCTCGGCGCCCAAGCTTGGTCTCCAAGATAAATTTCTCCGTCCCCAGGACCTCAGCCCGAGCCCGCGCAAACGGCTCCTCCCCCCAGCGGATCACCTCCGAGAAGAACACGTTGTACTCAGAGATCTGCCCCACTTTCAGGGGCTTATGGTAAAGATGATAGATCCAGTCGTTATAGGCCATGGCACGCCCCGGCCAAGGGACTATCGCCTTGAAGATCCCTTCATAAGTGGGCAGGACGATCTCCATCTGATTGGTATCGACGGGCTTATAGTACCCCTCGCCCTCGTAATCGGGACGGTTAGGGTCGAGAAAGTCGAACTTAATCTTAAAGCGCGCCTCACGCATAGTGAAGTCTGGATTGAGAAAGTTGTACCAATCGGTGGTGATCACATTGCCTGCCTTCACCTCGACGAACTGGTGGAGGCGGAGTCCCTCAGGCCCTTGCATGATCCGGTCCGTGCTGGTCGTCACTCCCGTAAGGTCTTCATAGCGCACCCAGCGCGGGTAGGGGTCTTGCTTGTCGGTGATACCGTCTTCGTCGGTGTCAGATTTCGTTGGGTTTGTGAAGTAGACGAAGTACTCTTCGCCGTCTAAGAGTCCGTCGCCATCGGTGTCGGGTTTGTTGGGATCTGTGCCCAAGATCTTCTCTTGAGCGTCAGTCAGGCCATCGTTGTCGGCGTCCTGGGCCACTGACGTCAGGGGGACAGAGCCAATCACAAGCCACGCAAGCACCACCACCAGAAGACCATATCGCATTGAGATCATCCTCCTTCTTGGAGCTGTGGTCTCTGAGAGATGAGTGAGATCAACGCGGGAAAGAAAAGCACAGTCACGACGAACGCGTAGAAGACTGCTAACCCAACTAACAGCCCAAAGTCGCGGTTCCATGTGATTGTGCTGAGCGTCAGCACGAAGAATGCCGACGCTGTCGTGAAGAATGCTGCAAAGAGCGCCTCGCCGGTGCGCGCTGTAGCACGCGCGAGATCGCGCTCCTCACGAAATCTATGGATAAGATGGATCGCGTAGTCTACACCCAAGCCGATGCTGAGCGCCGCGACGATAGCCGTCGCCGCGTTGAGCTCAAGCTTCAAGAGACTGACTGTGCCCAAGAGAAGCCCCGTCACGACGATCATCGGGAAAAGCCCGATCAGTCCCCATACTATCGAACGCAGAGCCAATGCCATCACCACAAAGCAGAGCACAAACGAGATCACGAGCGACTGCGTCAGCGACTGATGGAGCGCATTCAGCCCGAGCTCTTCGACAAACGGGATGCCCGTCAGGTGCGCTTCGACCCCGAGATCTTTGAGCTTGGCCATTACTGGAGCAAGTCTCTCGGAGATATCGCGGACGACGCGGCGCACGCCCTCTTGATCGGCGAAGCGCATCGTGTTGACGCGGACTACAGCCCTCTCCGAAGCCGAGGCAGGGAGGACGTACGCTTCTGCGCGCTGACGTAGAGAATCTTTTGCAAAGACTTCGCTGAGCAGCCAGCGATATGCCCCATCAGGGCTTTCTAGGAAACGATCCATGAAGCCCTGGGAGATCTGAGGATTAGCCACGCGTACGTCTTCCAGATAGTGCGCGATGCTCGTCACCGTGTGCGCGTAGGGTGATGCCGCGAGCGCTTCGGGAATATCTTTGAGCAGCACGCGCATCACGTCAAGGCGCGCAATATCGCCTGTCAACAGGAGCTGGACCTCATCGTAGGTGCGAAACTCCTGGTTGATCTGGGTGTAGAGCACGACCGTGGGGTAGTCTGGGGGCAAGAGCCGACGATAGTCGACCGTATACGTCTGGAATGCCCGGCCTTCCCAATAGCCGAAAGCCCCAAGCGCTACGCCCACCAACAAGACAGCTGTCATCACCGCGCGCTTGCTCAAGAGCTGGGCATAGCGCCCAAGCCCTATGCTCAGTAAGCTTGCCTGCGGGTGTGCGAAGAGTCTCCGGGAGCTCGGCCAGAGTTCAGTGCGCGGCCCTTCAGGAAAGATCTGCTTGAGCGCCGGGATGAGCGTCATGGTGATGACAAGAGCACTGATCACGGAGACAGCGGCGAGCAGGCCAAACCACCGGATCGGCGGGCTGGGCGCGAAGAAGAGCGCTGTAAACCCGACGGCCGTCGTGATCGTGGTGAGCGTGATCGCGCGCCCGGTGCGTGCTAGAGCAATCCGGATCGCTTGCGGGCCAGGCTGCTTCTTGCAGCGCTCCTCTTCGTAACGATGGAGCAGATGAATCGCGTAGTCGTCGCCAATCCCCATCAGCAAGGGGAAGACCGCAGCCATCAAGAAGTTGACGGGAACCCCCAAGAAACCCAATAATCCGAACGCCCAGACCCCTGACAGTCCCACAACCCCAAGCGTGAGATAGAGGCTCGCCAAGGGCTTATATGTCACTAAGACTACGAGCGCCAGTGCCCCCGTGAGCACAAGGTCAATAGGCAAGGCTGCTCCAGAGAAGAGCTCGGGGCTGAACGCCCCTGCGGCTACACCCGCGATCAACAAAAAGACTAAGCCGAGCTCCCATGGACGCGTCAATCGAAAGACCCACAGCAGCGTCAGCGCGATCAGCGCAAAGACCAAGGGTGTTACATAGCGAATATCGCGCTGCGTGACTTGATTGAAGACGTCGAGCGTCTCGCCGTAGCTGACCAGCCCGATCTCCAAAGCTACAGCACGTTCTTGGATGGGCTTTAAAGCTTCTAAAGCGTGGCGCGAGACGGCAATAATGTCGGCGTCCTTGGCGATGGGCGCCGTGGCGAGCGCCGTGCCTGCTAGGGACGTAAATTTCTTGAGCAAGGCCATGCGTTGAAACGTCAGGCGAATGATCTCTTCAAACGAATAGCCCAGCTCGTCGCCGTCAGTAGGGAGACTGTAAAAGCGCCGGTCACCGCCGTGCAGCTCTGCTCGAACAAACTTGACAAAGTCGGGAATCCCTTGGGCAGAAAGAACCCCCGGCACGGCGCGCAGGGCTTGCAAGACAGCTTCCATCTCGAGGATCGCCTGTGGGGACTCAATAGTGAAGTTCTCTTTAGGCGCGAAGCGCACGGCGATGACATGCGAAAAACTCGCGACGCCGAAGTCGCGCTCGATCTCCCGAAAGAGCCGTACCGTGGGATGATCGGGCAGGAACTCTTGCGGGTCGTTCGCCACTCGAAGTCTTGTCAAGCCCACAGCGCAGAGGGCCGTGATCAAGCTGATCACGACGAGAACGATCCACGGCCCTCGTGCCTGCTGCACAAGTCTCATAGCTTACGATGGCATCGTCAAGATCAACAAGCCGACGATGCCGCGCAGATCCGTGCGCACCTCAAAATCCAAGACGCGCCCGGAGATCGTTCGGTTGCCAAGCTCTGCGCGATAGAGGTCTTGCGCTAAGTAGCTGCTCTTGCCTGATAACAGATTGCTCAGCGCCGCTTGAGCTGCGCTCTCGGAGACAAAGCGAATCGCAAAACGCACCCGCGCGGTTGTGCCCTCGAAGAAGACGGCATAGCTCATGACTTCTTCGCCAAGCTCGGCGGGCTTATCTCTTGTAAGATCGGTGCGCCGCACGAAGGCGAGAGCGCCGCCCCGGGTCGCATAGGCTGCGACAAATTCATCAAAGACTCCAACGCGCCCGGTCAAGCGCCCCACGACACGCTCGGCCGAAGCCTTGAGCCGAGCAGTATTAGCCGGCCCGCCCAGCCCGATTTCGGTGCCAAACCAGAGCCGATTCGCTAACGGAATATACGCCCACTCGATGGGGATCGGCCCAAAGATCCCACCCGTGAAGATCACGGGAATTCCCTCGATCTCGACCATCTCCCAATGTTTATACGGAGAGCCTGGGGCTCCTGCAGCAGCTTTCAGCCCTTGAAGCGCTCCAAAGACTTGGGGAAAGGGTGCTCCGTCAATAATCGAAAAACCTGAGAGATTTGGCCCAGCCCCGTGTGCTACCCACGGAAGCTTCTGCGGATCTAAGCGAAAGAGTTCGGCGGCTTGGCGAATCCCATTGAGGGGGTGTCGCGCGGCTCCCAAAGGGCTCAGCACGCCCTCGCGCAAGGTCGCGTCTCCCATCAAGAGCGCTAGATCTGCACCTAAAACGCGCGTGTAGCCCTCAGGATACTGCACGACGATCTCATCGAGCTTCACAGCACTCGACTGTGTCCAGCCGACCCCACCGACCGCAACGACGAGAATGCTCGCCAGCGCGAGCCCGACCAGCACTCTTGTGCGCATAGAGTCCTCCTATTTTAAGAAGGCGCGTAGCACGCGCCCCGATTCTTCTTTAAGTTTTTCTATATCCCGCCCAGCGACGGCAGCAAAGAGCAGCCCGTGCGCATACGTTCCGATAAAATCCACAAACGACTCGACAGAGAGCCCACGGGCAGCAAGCAACTCTGCCATCTCGTCTTTGAGCCGGGCGAGCCACTCCCGGTGCTTCGCGGCAAAGACTTTGCGCGCGCGCGGCGGCCCTCCCCCAGGCGCGGCTAAGATCATCTGCATCACCTGAAAAAGCTCCGGCTGCCGCGTATAGTGCCCCAAGAGATTTGTCATGACGCGCTCGGCAATCGCCAGCGGGTCCTTGAGCGCATTCGTCCCCTCCAAGAGATTCTGAAAATACTGATCTGCTAGAGAGCAGAGTAGCTCCTCGATCAGGGCCTCCTTAGATGCAAAGTAATAATAGATCGTCCCCTTGCCCAGCCCCGCAGCCTGGGCGATCTCGTCCATCGTCGCCTCTTGGAGCCCCTTCGTCGCGAAGATGCGCAATGCCGCCTGCAAGATCGCGGCATAGCGCTCTTCTTTCTGCTTCTCTCTCAGCCGGCGCTCAGGAAGTTGGATCATTTTGACCAGAGAGTCGGATTTCGACTCGACGGTCGAATTGTAAAAGAAACCATCTTATGCGTCAATGACCCTCATCAGTTCGGGTTGTGACGGCTGCCATCCCACTCGGTATTTGCTCTCCAGGGGGTGGGGCGCTAAACTCTCTTATTATGAAGCTGACGTTTCACGGCGCGGCCAAGACGGTCACAGGCTCGTGCACGTTGCTGCAGATAGACAAGCTGAAAATCTTGATAGATTGCGGTCTATGGCAAGGCTCTGAGGAGATCGAGAGCCGCAACTGGCTCCCCTTTGGCTTCCCTCCCGCCAAGATCGATTATGTGATCTTAACTCACGCTCATCTCGATCACTGCGGCCTGATCCCGAGATTGGTGCGAGAAGGTTTTGCTGGAGAGATTCTCTGCACTGAGCCGACGCGTGACCTGGCGCGGCTGGTCCTGACTGACAGCGCTCAGCTATACGAAGAAGAGGCGGCTGTGCTCAGCAAGAAGGAGCGGCGTCGCGGGGGCGGCCCCATCCGCCCTCTTTACGAGATCGAGGACGTATTACATTCTCTCGATCGCTTTAGCGACCCCATCCCCCTCAATAAGACTATTGACTTAGCTAAAGGGATCAAGCTTCAGTTGCGCGATGCTGGGCACGTCTTGGGAGCGACGTTCGTCCAGCTCCGAATCGCTGAAGGGCGCAAGCGCCCAAAGAGACTGATCTTCTCTGGGGATTTGGGCAACACTGATAAAGTGCTCACGCCCGACCCGGCTGAGCCCGAGCCTAGTGATGTCGTTATCTTGGAATCTACTTACGGCGACCGCGCCAATCGCTCGATGCGCGACTCCATAGCTGAGCTTAGACAAGCCTTGCTCTTAACGTTTGCTCGTGGCGGCAATGTGCTTATCCCAAGCTTTGCTCTTGAGCGCTCTCAAGAGCTGTTGGCCGTGCTCTTTCAGCTCTACAAGCGCAAAGAGCTTCCCGGATGCCAAATCTTTCTGGACAGCCCACTGGCGCTGAGTGTGACGAAAGTTTTCCGGCGCTACAGCGAGTACTTGAAGCCCGAAGAAGCTCAAGCCCTGGCACACAGCCCCAACGCGTTCGACTTCCCCGCGCTGCGCTTTGCGCGCTCTTCGGAGGAGTCCAGGGCGATCAACGCTCTCGCTAGCCATGCGGTCATTATCGCCGGCAGCGGCATGTGCACCGGCGGGCGGATCTTGCACCATCTCAAGCATCAACTATGGCGCCCAGAATGTAGCATCGTCTTCGTGGGCTACCAAGCGGAAGGGACGCTCGGGCGCAAGCTCATCGAAGGGGCACGCACTGTACGGATCTTCGGTGAGGAGATCGCGGTGCGGGCCCAGATCTGGACGATCAATGGCTTCTCAGCGCACGCCGATCAGCCGGGGCTTCTCCGATGGCTCTCCCATGCTCAGAAGCCTGAGCAGATCTTCTTAGTCCACGGGGAGATCTCGAGCTTGGTCACGCTGAAGCACGCCATTGAAGCGAAGCTCGGGCGCACAGCGCATATCGCCGATTGGAAAGAGACTGTTGAGATATAACGCTATCCCTCGGGAGCTAACGCCTCGAGCTCGTGTAAGTATCCGGACTGCTTGAGCTTGCTGAGGGCGAGCTCTTCAATCTGGCGGACGCGCTCGCGGCTGAGATTGAGCGACATACCGATCTCGACGAGCGTCCGAGGATGATTGTCTTCCAAGCCGTAGCGCAAGACTAACACGCGGCGCTCCCGCGCGTCTAGTTGGGCAAGGGCCTGCTCCAGGCGCTCGCGCTGGAGGGCGCGCAGCACCTCTTGCTCTGGGGTTCTATGATTAGCTGCTATGCTCTCCAAGAGCGTCTCGTCCTCTTCTTCGCTGATGGGGGTATCGAGCGATGGGGTGAACGGGCGCACTTGAAGGAGGCGCTGCAAGACCTGGGGGGAGACCCCAAGCTGCTGTGCCAGCTCTCCAGCGCTTGGCAGATCGCCCCGCTCGTGCCAATGCTGCTCCTCGATCTGAGTGATCTTGTGCAGGAGCGAGACGAGATAGTCTGGCACGGCGATCACTCGTAGGTGCTTGACGAGCGAACGCATGATTGCTTGCCGGATCCACCACGTTGCATAAGTACTGAACTTATACCCCCGCTGGGGATCGAAGCGCTCGACTGCTGTGATCAATCCAATATTTCCCTCCTGGATGAGATCGAGCAGAGGGACCCCAAGATCGCGGTATTGTGCAGCGATACTGACGACCAGTCTCAGATTCGCGGTGATGAGGCGCTCGCGGGCTTGGGGATCTCCTTGGGCGGCACGTTGCGCCACCGCGTATTCTTCTTCTGGGGAGAGGAGAGGGTGGCGCTTGATCTCATTGAGATAGAGCTGGAGAAAACTGCCTTTCCCGTTGCCATCCGCGCCGTCCATCTGTGGGGCCACGGGCTCTCAACCTCCTTGCTCCGGTTTCGCCTTATCTTAGCAAGGGGCGTGCGAGAAATCGCTGATGGCGCTCAGGGGCTCACTTGATCTCGGTCATAGAACTATCTCAGCGTGACGTCGAGATAGAGCATGATTGCTGCGCCGAGCATCAGTCCTAGTGTAGCTGTGCGCTCGTGGCCCTTCCGGTGGGTCTCCGGGACGATCTCGTCGCTAATTACATACAGCATGGCTCCGGCAGCGAAACCCATCGCATAGGGGAGAATGGGCTGGGCGACGTGCACCGCCCACGCGCCAAAGAGCGCGAGGGGAATTTCGACTAAGCCCGCGCGCACTCCGACAAAGCTCGCGTAGAAGTACGCTCCCAGCCCCGCGCTGAGCGCCGAGGCCGAGACAGCTAATCCCTCGGGGATATTCTGAATCCCGATGGCGAGCATGAGCTTGAGAGCGTTCGCTAGATCTCCTGAGCCAAAGCCGATGCCGACGGCTAACCCTTCGGGCATATTGTGCAGCGTGATCGCGATGATGAAGAGCCACACCGCCCGCACGCGCTTTGTGAGAATCCCCTCTTGGCCGGAGATCGCGTGCAGATGGGGCACGATGTGATCAGATATATCTAATAATAGGACGCCCAGGGCCATGCCAATCAGTACTGGCCAGATACCGCCGTGCTCAATTCCCGGCAAGATAAGACTCGTGAAGCTCGCAGTGAGCATAACTCCCGCAGAGAACCCCAGGGCGCCGTCGAGAAATCTCTCTGACGGCTTGCGCCAGATCACGATCAAGAGCGCTCCTAGGGCGTTGAGCGCGGTGATGACGATCCCGCCCCACAGCCCTTGCCAGATCGGGTTTGGCCCAGCAAGCGCGACAAAGATCTGCTCCAGCATAATATTTATTGCATAAGGGTAGCAGTCCGGACTACGGCTGTCAAGGGAGTTGCGCTCACCACACAAATCTCGGAGAATATTACAGAGAGGAGTCTATGCTCCAACAAGAGAAGAACAAGTGGCTCGCTCATTGGCGCGAGCGCTATCGTGAAAAATTTGCCCCAGAAGAGACGATTTTTAGTAAAATTCACCGGGGGCACCATATTTTCATCAGTACCGGCTGCGGCGAGCCGCAGTATCTCGTGCGCGCTTTAGTCAATTATGTGCAGTCCCATCCCAAGGCGATCTTCGACGCCGAGATCTTTCACGTGTGGACCCTGGGCGTCGCCCCCTACGCCGATGAAAAATTTAAATATAACTTTCGGCACAATTCGTTCTTCATCGGCCCCAACACGCGAGAAGCCGTCAATCAGGGCTTAGCAGATTACACCCCGATCTTTCTCTCGCATGTGCCAAAGATCTTTGCACGTGGGCTGGTGCCCATCGACGTGGCGCTCATCCAGACGTCTCCCCCGGATCGTCATGGGTACATGAGCTTAGGCGTCAGCGTAGATATCACAAAAGCTGCGGCAGAGCGCGCTTCTTTGGTTATCGCTCAAGTGAATTCCTTCATGCCCAGGGTGCACGGCGATGGCTTCATTCACATCGAAGACGTTGATTTTATCATGCCGTATGATGAGCCCTTATTAGAGTTTCACGCTCCAGCTGATGACGTGATCGCCCAGCAGATCGGCAAATACGTGGCGCGGCTCATCCAAGACGGCGACACCATCCAAGTGGGCTACGGCAGCATCCCCAACGCGATCTTGGCAAATCTCTCGGACAAGAAGCACTTGGGTGTGCACACAGAGCTCTTATCAGACGGGATCGTCGAGCTGATGAAGAAGGGCGTCATAGATAACAGCCGTAAGACAATTGATCGGGGCAAGACCGTGGCGACGTTCTGTATGGGTTCCCGTGAGACGTATGAGTTTCTTGATGACAACCCCGCGATAGAATTTCGCACCGTAGACTACACGAATAACCCGTTAGTGATCGCGCGGCTGGACAATATGACAGCGATCAATAGCGCGTTGGAGATAGATTTAACAGGGCAGGCGAGCGCGGAATCTCTAGGCAAGGTGTTCTTCAGTGGGATCGGCGGTCAAGCGGATTTCATGCGCGGCGCGGTGCTCGCCCGCAACGGCAAGACGATCCTCGCGCTCCCCTCGACGGCCCAAAACGGTGAAGTCTCGCGTATCGTGCCGTTTCTCAAGGAAGGAGCCGGGGTCACGCTCAATCGCGGTGATATTCACTACGTCGTTACTGAGTACGGGATCGCGTATCTGCACGGGAAGAATATTCGCGAGCGGGCCATGGCCCTCATTGCCATTGCCCACCCAAAGTTCCGACCGTGGCTCATCCAAGAAGCGAAGAAGCTCAATCTCATCTACAAAGATCAAGCGTTCATTCCTGGCAAGCGCGGCG
Organism: Candidatus Bipolaricaulota bacterium; assembly: GCA_030550495.1. Taxonomy (GTDB): domain Bacteria; phylum Bipolaricaulota; class Bipolaricaulia; order RBG-16-55-9; family DRXL01; genus JANXCC01. The sequence goes on from JAUQPG010000021.1 coordinate 24,455, forward strand.
AATACCCCGAAGAATTAGAAACGTATAGGACGACCAAGAGCGGGCTGGAGATCCTTCTGCGCCCCGTGAAGATCAGCGATGAACCTCTGCTGAAGGACTTCTTCTATTCGCTCTCTGATACAAGTCTCTACAGGCGCTTTATCTCGATGCGCAAGGATATGCCTCATGAGCGACTCCAAGAGTTCGTCGTTATTGACTATACGAAAGAGATGGTGATCTTGGCCACGATCCAGAAAGCCGAGGGCGTCGAAGAAGTTGTCGGCGTTGGACAATACGGCATCGACGAGCGCACCAACACCGCTGAAGTCGCATTTGTGGTGCGCGACGACTATCAGGGCAAGGGCATCGGCACGGAATTGCTTTCTTATCTGACTTATCTTGCTAAGCGTCAGGGCTTACACGGCTTCACAGCGGAAGTCTTAGAAGAGAATCGGCCTATGCTCCATCTCTTCGAGAAGATGGGGTTTGACATTGAGAAACGTAGAGCCGAAGGCGTCTACGAACTGAAGATGACCTTCCGCGAACGATGAGCACTCATACATCAGATATAAAATGGCTCTTTGAGCCCCGGACCGTCGCCGTCATCGGGGCATCGCACGACCCGAACAAGATCGGCTATAAGATTGTTCAGAATATTGTCGCCAACGGTTATGCCGGAAAAGTCTTTCCCATCAACCCCAAGGGCGGAGAGATCCTCGGGCTGCGCGTCTATCCCAGCGTGCACGACATCCCTGACGAGATCGACGTCGCGTTAATCGTCGTTCCCGCCAAGGCCGTCTTCCAGACAGTGCAAGAGTGCGCGGCACACCGGGTCAAATTCTTGCCCATTATCTCTTCAGGATTCTCTGAAGTTGGAAACCTAGAAGAAGAGCGCAAGATCGTAACGTATGCCCGTGAGCATGGGATGCGCGTGCTTGGCCCGAATATCTTCGGGCTGTACTCCGTCACACCGTCGCTCAATGCGAGCTTTGGCCCGAGAGATATCCCCAAGGGCAACGTCGCTATCGTCACCCAGAGCGGCGCGCTGGGCGTGGCTATGATCGGCAAGGCAGCCGCGGAGAGAATGGGTCTGTCCGCGATTATCTCTGTGGGGAACAAAGCCGACATCGACGAAGCTGATCTGTTAGAGTATCTCGTGCCTCATCCGCAGACGCGCGTGATCTTAATATACATCGAAGGGGTGAAGAACGGTGCCCGACTCGTTCGGGTTCTCAAGCGCGCTTCCAAAGAGAAGCCCGTGATAGTGATCAAAGCGGGGCGCTCCAAGCGAGGGGCTATCGCTGCTGCATCACATACGGGCTCGCTTGCTGGCGCCACGGAAGTCTTCGATGCGATTATGAGACAATGCGGCGTCCTGCGCGCCGAGAGCATTCAAGAAGCTTTCGATTGGTGCAAGTTCTTCGCGACCTCCGTGCTGCCTCAAGGAGCAGAGACGGTCATTATCACCAATGGCGGAGGCATCGGGGTCATCGCCACCGACGCGTGCGAAAAGTATTCCGTCGAGCTGTACGACGATCTCCAGATTTTAGAGAAGATCTTCTCCCCCGTGACGCCGGAGTTCGGCTCGACGAAAAACCCGATAGACTTAACAGGCCAAGCGACCGCTGAACACTACAACCGGGCATTAGAAGCAGCGCGGCATAGTGCAGCCATTCACTCTGTGCTCGCGCTCTATTGCGAGACTGCGCTCTTTGACGTTGCGTCTTTTGAGCCCATGATCGAAGGGAACTTCCGCGCATTTCAAGAGACGGGCAAGCCTGTAGTCTTCTCGGCGCTTGGCGGCGAGAAGGTCGAGCAACTGACTGAGACGCTCCGGCGTCGGGGTGTGCCCATCTTCGCTGATGTCACAGAAGCTGTCTCGTGCCTCGGGGCCCTGTATGCACACTATCACTATCGCTCCAAGCCTGAAGAAGTCTCTCAGTCTTTTGAGATTGACACTAAGGCCCTTAAGAGGGTCTTAGAAGCAGCACGGCGCGAACACCGGGCGTTCTTGCTGGCCCACGAAGCTCAGCAGCTCTTGCGCATCGCTCGTATTCCCGTACCGAAGAGCGCTATCGCGCGCACGCTCGACGAAGCCGTGCGCTACGCCGACGAGATTGGCTACCCTGTGGTCTTGAAAGTCGTCTCTCGAGATATCTTACATAAGAGTGATGTAGGCGGGGTCGCGCTCGATCTCGACAACCCTCAAGAGGTCGCAGACGCCTACGGCGCGATTTTGCACAATTGTCGGGCTTATAAACCCGACGCTGTTATTGACGGGATCGAAGTCTCACAGCAAGTCTCCCCAGGAACGCAGATCATCATCGGGGCTCGCAGAGACCCATCATTTGGCCCAATTCTCATGGTCGGCCTTGGGGGCATCTACGTCGAAGTGATGAAGGACGTCTCGTTCCGGGCGTTGCCGATCAGTCGACAAGACGCCATCGATATGCTCAAAGAGCTCAAATCATATCCGTTATTGCTGGGAGTACGTGGAGAGGAGAAGCGCGATATTGATACTGTCATTGACGTGCTGCTGCGGGTGGGCTCGCTCTTGCTGGCGAGCGAGCAGATCTCTGACATCGAGATCAACCCCTTGATCGTCTATGAGCATGGGCGTGGCGGTGTTGCTGTCGATGCACGGGTTCTCTTAGCTTAGGAGGCTGAAGCTATGAAGAGACTGATTGTCGCTTCGATGCGCAAGGGCGCGGGCAAGACCAGCGTCATCGTGGGGGTGGGGAGAGCCCTGGGCAAGCCCCTCGGCTATATTAAGCCCTTTGGAGATCGCCTGCTCTATCGCAAGAAGCGCCTGTGGGACTACGATTCGGCGCTCATGACCAATATCTTTGGGTTGACAGATAGTCCCGATGACTTGAGCATCGGGTTCGATCACGCGAAGATCCGTTTCATGTACGATCAGGCGGGGATCCGCGAGCGGGTGCTGCAATCGGTTGCCCGTGTGGAATCTGGCAAAGAGATGCTCTTCATCGAAGGCGGCCGAGATTTCCATTATGGGATCTCTGTCCATCTTGATGTGCTCTCGCTTGCTCAGTACTTACAGGCGCCGATAGTGCTCATCGCTGCCGGAGATGAGGGGACAATCCTTGATGATATCTTCTCTGCGCGCAAACAGACCCAGAGGGAAGGGGTCGAGCTGCGGGGCGTGATCATTAATAAAGTCCCTCATGTCGAGGACTTCCGGAGCGCTCACGAAGCCGAGATTACGGCTCTTAGGGTGAATCTTTTAGGGGTCATTCCCCACCGCGCTGAGCTGACGACCCTGGAGATGGGGCATCTTGCTGAAGACCTCTTTGCAAAAGTGATCGCGGGGGAGAGCGGGCTGCGGCGCGTCGTCACACGGGCCTTCATCGGAGCGATGTCGACTCAAGCAGCCCTGCGTCACCCAGGCTTTGCTCAGGAGAACAAGCTCATTATCACCAGTGGCGATCGCACCGATATGATCTTGGCCGCTCTCGAAAGCAATACTTCTGGTATCGTGCTGACAAACAATATCGTGCCCCCGGCCAACATCATCTCGCTAGCTGCGGAGCGCCATATCCCGCTCTTGCTCGTCCCTTACGATACGTACGAGACGGCCAAGCGCATCGAAGCTATTGAACCTTTGCTCACCAAAGACGCCAATGATAAGATAGCCCTCCTAGAACAGCTTGTGCGCACTTACGTTGATCTTCCAAGATTGATGGAGTGAATGAGACTATGGACACCAAGCGACTTCTCGAACACTGGCAGGACGAAGGCGAGTCAGCGTATCTGTATAAGATCTTAGCCGAAGTCGACCCAGACCCACGGCGCCAGAAGATCTATCTCAAGCTTGCTGACGTGGAGCTGCAGCATCAGCAGAGTTTTGCAAAGCTCCTCGCAGACCAGGGGGTCTTGGTAGGAGAGTTCAAGCCGAGCTGGAGGGCTCGACTCTTAGGATGGATGGCCCGTCGTGGCGGCGCACGCACCGTCATGCGATTACGTATTCTCGATGAAGCCAGCGAAGTGAAAAACTATCTGCGCGAAAAATCGAGCATGGGCACGGGTGAAGCCGCAAAAATTGCTCAGCGAGTCGCGCGCGACGAAGCGATCCACGCTGAGACATTGATGAAGCTCGCCGGCAGCAGCGGTGAGCCGTGGCATCGCATGGAGTCCGGGGGCTTTTTGCGCAACGTCGTCTACGGCTTCAACGACGGGCTGACGGCGAACTTTGGATTAGTCATGGGCGTGCTCGGCGCACAAGTTCACGAATTTATCGTGCTTTCGGGCTTGGCGGGCTTAGTCGCCGACGCGCTCTCGATGGGATCGAGCGGGTACTTGGCTGCGAAAAGCGAGCAAGAAGTCTACGCTCATGAGATCGAGCTGGAGCGCGAAGAAATTCAGCTTATGCCTGAAGTCGAAGCTGAAGAGCTCGCGTTGCTTTATGAAGCCAAGGGGATGCCTGCAGAAGCTGCCCGTCAAGCTGCTTCTCAAGTGATGGCCGATCCCCAGATCGCGCTGCAAGAGAAAGCCCGAGAAGAGTTGGGCATCTCCCCAGAGCTGGGCTCACCCCTCCGTGAGGGCATCTTGACCGGGACAGCGACGGCGTTTGGGGCACTCATCCCCGTGCTGCCGTTCTTCTTCGGTAGCGGCCCAATAGAGATCTGGACGTCGTTTGCGATCAGTATGCTCTCGCATTTTGCTGTCGGGGCAGCGCGGAGTCTCTTCACCGGGCGTGGGGCGTTTCGCAGCGGGCTGGATATGTTCTTGGTGGGCCTTGGGGTTGCGATCGTCGGGTACTTTGTCGGGATGCTGAT
>JAUQPG010000022.1 GCA_030550495.1 Candidatus Bipolaricaulota bacterium
TTTGCCCTTGCTGAGACCAGAACTGCCCCAAAATCGACACAAGGCGCTGATGGGGCTTTGGATCTTGGACTTGTTGGGAGATCACCTCCAGCCACCGGTCGTAAAGCCGATATAGGCGTTGCAGTTTTGAGAATTCCCGCAGCGCCTGCATGTTAAAAGCCTGACCGGGCGTACCGGTGATGGCATAGAGCGTAATCGGAGCAGGCGGAGCCGAAGAGCTGGCCCCCAGAAGCTGCGCCAAAAACTCGCGGCCCTCATCGGTGAGCTGGTCCGACTGACGCACATGCTGGAAGAGCGCCAACAAAAGCCCCAGTGTCGTTTCGTGGATGTAGGGGCCGAAGAAAGCGACTGGTGCCGTGCCCCCTTTACCCCCTTTCACTCGAAGTGGGCCGAGCACCTCCGTATACAGGCGCCGGAGCTCTTGCAGCTCGGAGTGAAAGATAAAGAAATGCAGTGCGTCGCGTCCCTGTGCTTTCCAGAGCCAGCCCAAGTATCCCGCAAGCCCCGCCAGTGCACAACGGGCGCAGAGCTTCAATCCCCGCTTGGTGCCAGGGTAGAATGTCCCGAACTTTTGCGGGTCTACTACGAAAGGATACATCCACATTTTGGCGTCAGTCAACGGCCCAATGTCGCCACAGAGATCGCATACGCCGGGTTTTTTGCTCAGCGACAATTCCAGCTTGAACTCCGGAGGGCGGGTAAAGTATTCCTTGCCGTCAACTTGAACCTTTGGCGCTGAGCCAGAGACCTTGATGAAGAGGTTCGTTGGATAAACCCAGTTGACTTTGTCGTACTCCCGAATTTCTCCGGTTGCTTCATCGTAGTATTCCCCTTTGTTACCGCTAGGCTGCACAAGCTGGCTCTGGAGCCACTTTAAAACATCGTTGAGCTGATGCTCACCTTCCTCAAAGCACTCCACAAGTACTACAAGCCCTGTATCTATCCAGAAGTTTCCGGTGGAACGCTCGAGTTTGAGGACAATCTTAGCATCTTCTCGAGCTTGATTTCGTGCCCGCGCCATCTATTACCTCCACCATACCACAGCCCGGTATTACCGAGCCCTCCTCCAGCCCTGCCCTACTCGCACGAGCCCCAGAAGCGATTTCGCTCTCTCAGAAACCTCTCTCATCAGTTCATACGTATCCGCTCGATTCAGCAAGGGAATCCCATCCTCCACAGCCTCGATCAGCAAGGTGTTACCTGCCTCGATCTCGCGCAGGGCCTCCCCCATCGCATACACCAACGGTTGCACCCGACCCCAAGAAAGCTCATACACCGCCATCCAGTCCACTGCTCGGTCAAAGACCACCAACACATCCGCATCGCTATACTGAGTGAACTCCCCCGTCGCCAGCGAGCCAAAGAGCAAGACCAACAGCGGCCGCCTCTTCGCAATCTTACCCACGAAGCTCTCAAGCTCGCCCCAGCCCGGATAGCGTTCTTGTAGCTGTTTTAAGCGATCCCGATGCTCAGGAGATAGCGCTGTGCACAAACTCGATAATGCGCTGGGCATGGTGCACACACCTTTGGGCTACTTGCTCTTCATAGTACTCCCGCGGATACCCCTCCGGGAAGCCGTTGGGATAGCGACTCTGAATGTAATGGCGATCCAGCTCTCGCGCCGCGGCCAGCAGACCCCTGGGAATCTTCACGTACCCACGGGCTTGCTGGACCAAGTGCACTACCGAGTGCCCACGAGCCTCTTGGTTAAAATAGAGCAAGAGCGCCTTCATCGCCTTGTCCACCGCTTGTTGCGACTGGAACGCACTCCATTCGTAATGCTTCGCTGCCAAGCTATCACTGGCTGCTTGTAGATCGTGCTCCGCTTGCGCTAGCCAATCTCTGTACCGTCGGGGCATCGCTGCTTTCGATTATATCACTTCTACCATGCCAAAGCCCATCGAGTTCTTCTCGCCAAAGCCTGCCTCGTAGCCCATCTCGATTAACTCGAGACTACCCCGCACCGTCAACGGCGCCATGATCGCCTTGATCTTTGTGCCCTTGTACTCCACCAGACGATAGATCCCCTCCCCGTGTCGCTCCCCATACTTTCGGTCAAGCGCCACGGCCAGTGAAGAATCAGCTGGCTCGTGCCCGTGCACCACGAGAAATTTCCTCAGGAGGTTCTGGCGCAGCGCCTCCGAGAGCCGGGGATCATCCGCCCGTAAGTAGCGGGCACTCAGCTTTCCTGCGCGCTCCTCCGGCACCGAGACTACAATGGGGGAGAGGCATCGCAGGCGCATCTCCTGAGCAAAGACGGGCGGCGGGACAACTTCGACACGCGTGATGGCAAACTCATGCTCTCCAAGACGCATCTCTCCCACCTGCAGCAGCCCTGCTGCCAGATGCTCGACAAACTCCGGAATTGGAGAGGAGATCTGCCAAGAGATCTGCTTGGAGAGGCAGACCAGGCCGTCGGATGCGAGCGTGCGCTCTGGGATCAGCAACTGCGAAAACGTGAAGAGCTTGAAGCGCTTCGCTCCAGCGCGATACCCTTCGTCATGGAGAAACCGCGCGTAGTCATGGGAGGAGCGAGCTAAGAACCTGTAGATGACAGCCGTGAGGGCATGGGAATAGGAGAAGGGGATGGTGCAGGGGACTCGGTCCGGCTGTAGAGATAGAACTAGTCTCATATAGATATCCTTTCGAAGCCGGGCCGGTGAGGTATTTATAGCAGATTTTGGTGGCTTTGTCAAGGGGGTGGGGGAAACTCTCTTGACTGCTTGTCGTCGAGGTAGGTATAATGGGGGCGACGGGAGCCGGGCTGTGAGGGCGCGGCGGGGTCCTTGACAAGTGAATATCCCTGATGGCAAGGGGCAGAGCCTCGCAGTCGTCGCGGTCCCGGCTTTTTTGCAAGATCGGGGGGCGACGACGAGGGAGGGGGAGAGAGGGCCGTGGGGAGGGAGGGGCAGAGCAGTGGCAGCACGCATCTGATGGGGTTTTGCTCCCCCACTCCCCAGGCCCATAAGCCCTCAAATCCCCTGCCTTTTAATTGGACCAGTGTGGTATTGAAACGAAGCTGGATAGGGAAGAGGAGAAGGCAAAGAAAGTACTTTTAATTGGACCAGTGTGGTATTGAAACATTGCTGCTTGTGCTTAGCTTCTGCTGCATCTTCATCTTTTAATTGGACCAGTGTGGTATTGAAACCTCCGGAAGTGCATCCCGGAGCGGCTTTTCTTGGTATCTTTTAATTGGACCAGTGTGGTATTGAAACGTCATTCACACGCTGCAAATCCTCATGAGTTAAAAACTTTTAATTGGACCAGTGTGGTATTGAAACGAATCGCTGCAGTACTGGGTCGAGGTCACAAGCCGGCCTTTTAATTGGACCAGTGTGGTATTGAAACGGGGAACGGGAACGTTGGGGGAAAGGGGAACGTTGGTCTTTTAATTGGACCAGTGTGGTATTGAAACTGGTATGCCACAAAACCTTATGCCTTATGCCTTTTCCTGCTTTTAATTGGACCAGTGTGGTATTGAAACATATATATGTGGGAGATTGCGCGCCGTGAGGGCGTGGCTTTTAATTGGACCAGTGTGGTATTGAAACATTATGAATTCGCGCATCGGTTCGGCCCGCCCGCATTCTTTTAATTGGACCAGTGTGGTATTGAAACTAATTGGTTGTGGTGGCGGCGTCGGTGGGATGAATGCTTTTAATTGGACCAGTGTGGTATTGAAACGAGTTCTCCCGCCGCCGTGCGCGAAGCCTTAAGCGGACTTTTAATTGGACCAGTGTGGTATTGAAACCGCGTTCTTGTGGATGGGAGCTCGCGGGTGCTGAGTCTTTTAATTGGACCAGTGTGGTATTGAAACCGATGCGGCGGGCGCACGCGGCGGCCAGGAGGATCGGCCTTTTAATTGGACCAGTGTGGTATTGAAACAGAGTGAGCTGGCAGCAGGCGACGCTCGCGGCAGCGGCTTTTAATTGGACCAGTGTGGTATTGAAACTAGAAGACGTGAAGAGTTGGTGGACAAGCGATACCGACTTTTAATTGGACCAGTGTGGTATTGAAACGGAACAGCAATCCTCGTGAGTGCAGCGCTTTGGAATACCTTTTAATTGGACCAGTGTGGTATTGAAACTTACCTCCCCTGAGTCTGGGGTCATGCGCGAAATACCCTTTTAATTGGACCAGTGTGGTATTGAAACCTGGCGTTCAGTTGCCTCAGCAGCTCTTGAAACTCCCGCTTTTAATTGGACCAGTGTGGTATTGAAACGCTCGTGCAACTCGGCGAGCAGGCGGGCGCCGCGACTTTTAATTGGACCAGTGTGGTATTGAAACACGTTTCTGTCTGGGAATGTAGGGGGATTCCTGACGTCTTTTAATTGGACCAGTGTGGTATTGAAACATGCTGGCGGGGATATCGAGATCAACGATGATATTTTAGCCTTTTAATTGGACCAGTGTGGTATTGAAACTGCAGCTTGGGGCTTTTTTATTGACAATCTGCGGGGCCGCGTCTTTTAATTGGACCAGTGTGGTATTGAAACAACGTCCTGCCGAGCGAGCAGGCTGTGGGCAAGACGCCTTTTAATTGGACCAGTGTGGTATTGAAACTACGCAGAGGTCATTCGCGGCTTGCAGTTGCCGCCGCCTTTTAATTGGACCAGTGTGGTATTGAAACTCAGCAGGCGAACGGATCGGTGCATCCGCCGATCCCTTTTAATTGGACCAGTGTGGTATTGAAACGTTCGGTATCGATCGCCGGATCGAGCTCAACAGTGCTCCTTTTAATTGGACCAGTGTGGTATTGAAACAGCAGGAGCCGTTGCGCGAGGCGTTCGCTCACAATGACTTTTAATTGGACCAGTGTGGTATTGAAACCGACGAAAGACGGCCTCATCGCGCTCGACGATCTCGCTCTTTTAATTGGACCAGTGTGGTATTGAAACGGGCATCGAGATGGAAATAGACGTGATTGAGCCGGTTGCTTTTAATTGGACCAGTGTGGTATTGAAACGTGACGCCGCGTCGTGCTACAGCTTGTGTAGCACGCTTTTAATTGGACCAGTGTGGTATTGAAACCGCTTTGGGGGACTTGGACAGAGAGCTGGTAGTACGCCAGCCTTTTAATTGGACCAGTGTGGTATTGAAACCAGACAAGAGGGCAAACACTACGCCCGCTCAAGAGCCTTTTAATTGGACCAGTGTGGTATTGAAACAGCCTTGCAGCTTGGGGCTTATAGCGTGTTGTGTGGTGTCTTTTAATTGGACCAGTGTGGTATTGAAACCGCTTGCTCAGTAGCCTCGCTCCAAATGCGCTCGATCCTTTTAATTGGACCAGTGTGGTATTGAAACTAGGGGCTTATTGCTCATAATCCCTCCTGCGCGCGACTTTTAATTGGACCAGTGTGGTATTGAAACATGATCATGACTGATGGTTTTTTGTTTGGGCATTTTGCTTTTAATTGGACCAGTGTGGTATTGAAACAAGACGGCTTGACTATAACGCGCGCGTGAAGATATATACTTTTAATTGGACCAGTGTGGTATTGAAACCTTGGTTTACAGCAGCTCTGAAACTCTGTCCTGGTTCGACTTTTAATTGGACCAGTGTGGTATTGAAACCTAGATCTACTTTGCTCTCGCGATTGCTATTCATTCTGCTTTTAATTGGACCAGTGTGGTATTGAAACGAGCAATCTGATACCCGCCCTTAGCACCTTGAGAGTGCCTTTTAATTGGACCAGTGTGGTATTGAAACGCGGCGCTCAAGGTAGTCGTTGAGCGCTTGAGCTTCTCTTTTAATTGGACCAGTGTGGTATTGAAAGACACAAGTCATGTATCATGCGGGATAAAAAGAGAAAGCTATCTGAGCTTGCAGTGGATCCTGCGCCTGGGGGGATGCACAACGTAGCTATTGAAACAGAAAAACTAGATCGCGCTTGTACCCAATCAGCCCCCGTAACCTCCCCAGCCCCTTCTCTCCCAAAAGCTCACGCACCCGCTCCCGCCGCATCACTAAAACCTCACTCTCTTCAAGCGCCCGCGCCAGATAACTCCCTCGGAACTCCCCGTCATCATCAAAGAAAAGCTCCCCAAACAAATCACCGGCTTCCAAGATCACTCCTCCCTCCCCTGAAGCAACCCCCACCCGCCCACGACAGATAAGATAGATCGCATCCGAGGCGTCGTGCCCGTAGTGAATCCATGCCCCACGCCCGTAACACACCCGCTCCCCAACCCCCTCCATCCACCGGAAAAGCCGATCGCCTGGATCCACACACTCAAGCCGAAATGGCACCATCATCTGTAACACAGCCATACCGCCTGAGTCTACGAAAGAGAAAGCAGCCTACTCAAGGAGCAGGGTCTCACTCTGGCAAGTCATCGGTCTGCTTCAGGAGGGATTGCGAAGACGAGGATGAGTGGAACACGTCATAGAGCCGCCGCGCCAGCACCTCAGGAAGCACCGCCCGAAGCTCGTCTAAGCTGGCACGCTGGATCCTTCGCCACGAGCCGAACCGCTCTAGGAGCCTCCGCCGGCGCTTGGGCCCCAACCCTTCCACCCCGTCCAAAACCGACTCTAAAAACCTCCGCCGGCGCACCACACGATGATACGTCACAGCAAATCGATGGGCCTCATCGCGAACCCTCTGCAAGAGCTGCAACGCTGAGGACTCTCTCGGGAGCACGACGGGCTGCGCGCGATTCTCTACAAAGATATGCTCGTGCTCTTTCGCCAGAGCTATCGTGGGAATCTGCCCCACCCCCAGCTGGCGGAGGACCGCCCGCGCCGCATTGAGCTGCCCCTTGCCCCCGTCAATCACGATGAGATCAGGCAGAGGCAGAAAGCGCCCATCGCCCTGAAGCGCCCGCTCGACACGGCGCCTGAGAACTTCAGCAATCATCGCAAAGTCGTCAATGCCTGACACAGTTTGGACACGAAACCGACGATACTCGGATTTTTGGGGAGCGCCATCCCAGAAGACGACCATCGAGCCCACAGCGTGCTGCCCGAACAGATTAGAGATGTCATAAGCCTCGATGCGACGGGGTAAGGCCGGCAGCTTGAGCACATTCTGAAGCTCCTCCAGAGCGTCGTCATAAGACGGAGAGCGCTCAACGCGCTCCCGGAGGGCCAGCTCAGCATTATGCATGACCAGATCCAAGAGCTGGCGCGTTGGCCCGCGCCTTGGCACCCTCAGCTTCACAGGGCCGTTACGCCGCTCCGCAAGCCACTGGGCAATCGCGTCAGGTTCTTCGAGCGCACAGGGCAAGATGATCTCCTTGGGGATCTGCTCCGTCTTACCGTAATACTGCTTGACGAACGCCGTCAGCAGTTCCGATGGCGTTGTGTCGGCTGGGGCCTCCAGGAAGACGCTGTCGCGGCCGACAAGCTTCCCCTGGCGCACGAAGAAGGCCTGGACGCAGGCCGTACCATCCCCAAGCGCATAGCCGATCAGATCGCGCTCACCAGGACGAGAAGCGAGCTCGTGCTCCCCAGCTAGGAGCTTCTCTAAAGCGGCGATCTGGTCGCGCAGGCGCGCTGCACGCTCAAACTCTAATCGTTCAGAGGCTTCGGCCATGCGCGCGCGCAACTCTTCGATGAGATCATTCCTGCGCCCGCGCAGAAAGAGCGTCGCCTCCTCAACCAGCTTATCGTATTCTTCGTGGGAGATCGCGCCCACACACGGGGCGTCGCACAGCCCAATATAGTGATCCAAGCAGGGGCGCCGGCGCGCCGGAATCGTGCTCAGATCTAGGGCGCAGGTGCGCAACCGAAAGATCTTCTGCAGGACCCTTAGGGTCTCGCGCACGGCGTCGCTATTGGTGTAGGGGCCAAAGTATCGGCCATCACGCGCCACACGCCGCGTCACCTCTACCCTGGGGAAGGGCTCGTCCGTGATCTTAATGTACGGATAGCGCTTGTCGTCTTTCAGACGAATATTATAGCGTGGCTGGTGCTGTTTGATGAGCGTCGCTTCCAAGATCAAGGCGTCGCGCTCGCTCTGGGTGACGATATACTCAAAATCGGAAACCTCGCGCATGAGGCGCTGGGTCTTAAGATTCTCCGTAGGTTGGAAGTACGAGCGCACTCGATCGCGCAGGGATGCAGCCTTCCCGATGTAGAGGATCTCACCCTGGGCGCTCTTGAAGAGATAGACCCCGGGCTCCTGCGGCAAGGCCTTCACCTTGGCTTCCAGGCCGACCACACCCTGATCCTACACGCTCTCGCGCCGTTCGGCAACCCCTCAGGTTGACGGGAACCCTTAGGGAAACTATAATAATCTGCGCGCGGAGAGTGGCGCAGTGGCAGCGCGCTTGGTTTGGGACCAAGAGGTCGCCGGTTCAAATCCGGCCTCTCCGACCACTCTTGCTATTATGACCGAAGCCCACGAATACCAAGCGCTCTATCGCAAGTGGCGCCCGCAACGTTTTGCCGACGTGGTCCACCAAGAATACACCGTGCGGACACTCCAAAACGCCGTGCTCTCTGGGCAGATCGCTCATGCGTATCTTTTAGCTGGCCCCCGTGGCGTCGGCAAGACCTCGATAGCTCGCATCTTCGCCAAGGCTGTCAACTGCCTCAACCCGCAGCGGGGCGAGCCTTGCAACCACTGCGAGATGTGCCGCAAGATCACGCGCGGCAACGCCCTCGACGTCATCGAGATCGACGGGGCCAGCAACCGCGGCATCGATCAAATCCGACAGCTCCGTGAAGAAGTGAACTTCGTCCCCGCGGAAGCGAAATATAAAGTCTATATCATCGACGAAGTGCACATGCTCACCAACGAAGCGTTCAACGCGCTCCTCAAGACCCTTGAAGAGCCCCCACGCCATGTGATCTTTATCTTTGCTACGACCGAGCCTCATAAAGTCCCGTTGACGATCGTCAGCCGATGCCAGGCGTTTGAGCTGAAGCTTCTGCCTCCAGAGCGCATCGAGAAGCGCCTCAAAGAAATCTGTGAAGCTGAGAAGATCGACGCTAGCCCAAAGGTGCTCACGGCGATCTCGTATCGGGCGCGGGGGGCCTTGCGTGACGCGATCGTGATGTTAGAGCAACTCGCGTCGTATAAGGGCTCAGCCCGCATCGAAGAGCACGATCTCTACGAGATCATGGGCCTAGCGAGCGAAGAGACCGTGACCGAGTTTTTGAAAGCGTTGCTGGCACGCCAAGGGCGAAGAGCGCTAGAGATCATCGCGGACCTTGCCGATCGCGGCAAGGATTTGGAACTCTTTGTCGACGAGCTCATTGAGCAGACGCGCGATTGGATCATTGCCCATCTCGACGGCCAGCCTCCGCTTGAAGGGATTGGCCTGGAGCCGCTCATCACGCTCAGCACGCAGCTATTGAATCTCAAGCGTGAGCTAGGACGCGCCTGGGAGAAGCGGATTTTGCTCGAAGTCAAAGCCCTAGAACTCGCTCAAGGCGAGCTTGCTCCCTTATCACAACCGACACTTCTGAGTGCAGGGGCGAAGTCGTCCAAAGAGAAGCCCATAAAAAGGGCTCACGATGAGAAGGAAGCTCAACAGGGGGCCGACCCCGGATCGTCGTCAGACCGATGGACCCAACTTCTTGCCGAAGTAAAGCGCGATCGACGTGGTACGGTCCACGCACTCCTCCTGGACGGCCATCCTGTCGAGCTTCCCGACGCGCTGCGTATCGAGTACGACTATGACCATACGTTCCATAAAGAGAGCCTGGAGAAGCACCGCAAGTATCTTGAGGAAGTGGTCGCGCGCGTCTACGGGGTGCGCCGGGTCGAGATCGCCTTTATCAGCGGGGAGGGGCCGCGGCGCAAGAGCAAGAGCGCGGAGATCCGCGAAAAAGCCGAACTCTTGAAGAAGACATTTGGTGGCGAGATCGTCTCCTAGGAGAATGCGAGAAGGGGGAGTTATGCAGTTTCCTGGCGGCATGAAAGAGGCTATGAAGCACGTCAAGAAGATGCAGGAACTCTTGGAGAAGAAGCAACAAGAGCTTGCGAACCTTCGCGTGGAAGCATCGTCAGGGGGAGGCATGGTCAAAGTGATCGCTAACGGTCGGGAAGAGATCGTTGATATACAGATCTCCCAAGAAGTCGTGGATCCCAATGACGTTGATATGCTGGAAGACTTAATTTTAGCAGCGATCAAGGAGGCGCAAGCAAAGTCCAAAGAGTTGGCACAGCGCGAGATGGCGAGCATCATGGGGCAGCTGGGGTTACCCAATATTCCGGGCTTAGGGTTCTAAGATGGACAAGTACCCTGAACCGTTGGAGAATCTTATTAAAGAATTTCAGAAGCTGCCGAGCATTGGGCGCAAGACTGCCGAGCGCCTCGCGTTCTATTTGCTCTCTCAGCCTCCGGAGGCCGTAGAGTCTCTGAGCCAGGCCATCGCCCATGTCAAAGAGAAGATCCGTGCTTGTCAAGAGTGCTTCAATTTCACAGAGAGCGAGAATGAGCTCTGCGAGATCTGTCGGGACCCCCAGCGCGATAGATCAGTGATCTGTGTTGTGAGCCATCCCCAAGAGCTCTTGAAGCTCGAGAAGACCCGCGAGTATCGCGGGCTCTATCACGTCTTAGGTGGGCTGCTCTCGCCGGTCAACGGCATCGGGCCGGAGCAGCTCCATATCGAGGAGCTTCTGGTGCGCCTCAGCAAACACAAGATTCAAGAAGTGATTCTCGCGCTTGACCCCAAAGTCGAGGGCGAGGCAACAGCCATGTATCTAGCGAGAAGGATTAAGCCCTTGGGGATTAAAATTACCCAGATTGCGCATGGGGTTCCCGTGGGGCGCGACTTGGAATTCGCTGACGAAGTGACGCTCTCGCGGGCATTGGCGGGCAGGGTGCAATTGTAGCTACAATATTATGAAGTTTCCGTTGCTTTTGCAGAGCCAACTGGACGGAGTGGTTCGACTCACGCAAGAGCGATGGGAACATATCGAAGAGAAGAGACAGCAAGGAGAATTAAGACCTGATATTAATGAAATTATACAAACGCTCAAGGAACCTGAAAGAAGTGAGGGCAAGCAATCATGACCCCAAAGTTCATCTTTACTATCGAGCTTCTGGGAACCGATGGTCCGTGGTGGTTGTCAAACAAGACCCCCGCAGTAGCTTCGTGCTCACAGCGTATATCACTGATCGCATCAAACAAGGAGGTTTGCTATGGCGCAAGAGCTAATACTGGAGTATGACCGCGAAGGCGATATTTTAGAAGCATCAAGCCGTGGGCATGGCACAACAGTCGCTAAAGACATAGGGGATGACGTGTGGGTAAAGATTGAAGAGGAGACCGGAGCTATAGTGGGGTTCCTGATTTTGAACTTCTCAAAGCGTAAGGACTCTATTAAGCTCCCCTTGGGCTTTGAGCAATTTTATAGATCAGAGCTTCAATTGCCACCCACTGGTAAGGAATATTTGGTTATCAATCAGAATTAGAGGAGGTCCTAGGTTATGGTTATCAAGCTTAATGATAGAGAGCTAAAAGGAGTATATGCATTTGGTTTTACAGGTCCCAGCGGTTTTGACATTAAGTATCGCTGGCCCCCCAGTCCCCGTGAAACTATAGAAATACAAGAAGAGTTGAGTTATATTGGTCAAATAGCTGCAGGCCAACAGCCGATTTCGTTTGAGATAGAAGTTGAGGAATACAAGTTTTCTGCCCCGAAGTGTCGCCTTCTGAGATATAGTGTGGAGCCAGACACACTAAGGATCCTAGAAAAGAAATGATATCAATTGAATTTGCAGTAATCATGCAACAAGGAGTAAAGCTGGAGGAGCGATGAAAGCCATCGTCATTCGCGAGCACGGCGGCCCAGAGAAACTGAAGCTTGAAGAGATCCCCACCCCGGAGATCTCCGACACGGAAGTCTTGGTTCGGGTCAAAGCCTGCGCGCTCAATCACTTAGATATCTGGATACGGCGGGGCATCCCCGGCATCGAGCCCCCGCATATCCCTGGGGCCGATGTCGCCGGCGTTGTAGAAAAAGTCGGCTCGGCTGTCAAAGATATAAAAGTCGGCGAGCGCGTCGTGCTCAATCCAAACTTAAATTGCGGGGAATGCGAATATTGTCAGATGGGCGAAGATAGTCTCTGCGTCACCTATGGGATTTTGGGAGAACATGCCCCCGGAGGGTACGCCGAATTCGTCAAGGTGCCGGCGCGCAATGTGATAAAAATCCCCGATCACGTCTCGTTCGACGAAGCCGCGGCTGTGCCCTTGACTTTTATGACGGCATGGCGCATGGTCGTCACCCGCGCCAAGGTCAGGCCCGGCGAAGACGTCTTAGTGCTAGCAGCCGGCAGCGGCGTGGGCAGCGCAGCGATTCAGATTGCGAAGCTCTGTGGCGCTCGCGTCATCGCGACGGCAAGCACCGACGAGAAGCTCGCCAAAGCCAAAGAACTTGGCGCTGACATCGTGATCAACTACGCTCAGACAGACTTTGATAAAGAAGTCTGGAAGCTCACGAACAAGCGCGGGGTTGACGTCGTCATCGAGAGCGTGGGTCAGGCGACGTGGACTAAGAGCTTACGCGCGCTCGCGCGCAACGGGCGCCTGGTCACGTGCGGGGCCACGACGGGGCCCATCGGTGAGACTGATATTCGCCTGGTCTTCTGGAGACAACTGCAGATTCTCGGCTCGACGATGGGGACGCGGCGCGAGTTACACACGGTGTTGAACCTGGTCTGGGCCGGCAAGCTCAAGCCCGTGATCGCCGGAGTGTTCCCCCTCACTGAGGCTGCCAAGGCCCAGGAGATGCTCGAAAAGCGCGAACAGTTCGGAAAGTTGCTCTTGCACCCCTAAGAAGGGTACAATAGAGAGAGGGGCGACCGGCCAGTCGCCCCTCCTAGTCCGGCCCTCGACAAGGGGTGGAGAGACTTTGTCGAGGGCTGCTCTCTTACTTCTTCTTCTTCTTGGCTGTCTTCTTCGCCGTCGTCTTCTTGGCCGTGGCTTTCTTCTTCGCCGGCATTCCTATGTCACCTCCTCCTTGTAGTAGGGTACGGGGTTCATAAATTGATCAGTGTACAGGGAGTGGTCGAAGTTCGAGAGATGTTCCAAGAGAGGGGAAAGAGAAGGTGACAGGAGACCAATCGCGGTGCACCCGAGAAGTCCTGTTGGAGAGATCTTTTTTCGATCTCTCCAGACTTTTCTGATGCTCCTTTCATCTGCGTTATGCACCACCATGTGTAAGGTATCCCGTGTGAGTATAGAGCAAAAATTTTTTTATGTCAAGATGTGTGCGAGTGATCTTGGTCACCTGAGGGAGGAACATATATCGCCAAGTTCTCTTGGCATCAAGCTTTTTGCTCCACTCGTGGACCTGAACTTGTCCATCTCCAAAGAGAGGGCTAGACTATCTTGGGAGTCACGGACACGATGAGGAGGAGATCATGAAGAAGTTTGCGCTGAGCGTGATCGTGCTTGCTTCCAGCATAGGATGCAGTTTACCTGGACACTCGGGCGGTAAACTCATCGAGGTCTACTTCACAGACCCCCTCGCAGGCCTCCCCCACATGGATAAGCCTAGCGCCCAAGCAAACGGTGTCGATGCTGCGCTGATAGCCCTCATCGATTCAGCACAAAAGACAATCGACGCTGCCCTCTACCGACTGACTTATCAGCCCATTATCACAGCACTTCAGCGCGCTTGTACGCGAGGGATCTCTGTTCGTATCGTCACAGATCAATCGTCAGTTGAGGAGTTTTCTAGCGAATACAACCGGCTTCAGAGCCTCCCCTGTCTCATCCTGAAGACCGACGCCAGTGCCGATGCTCGTGAGCACTTTGACCACACTATGCACCATAAGTTCGCTATCATTGATAGTTCTATAATCTGGACGGGCTCACTCAACTGGGCCGATAGGGAATTGTTCTTCGATGCCAACAATGCACTGGTCATCCGCGACGAGCGCATTGCCCAACTCTTCACGACCGAGTTCAATGAGATGTTTCTGAAAGACCGATTTGGACAACAGAAGTACGACGGGAAAGTCTTCACGCAACTGCGCACGTATGCAGCTGGCTCGGCAACAATCGGGGTCTATTTTACCCCCAGCGGCGCCCCACAGAAGATCGTGCGCGATGCGATCCGTAACGCGAAAAAGTCTATTCAGATCGCGATGTTCTACTTCACCGACGATCTTATAATGGCCGAGCTGGCAGCAGCTCAAGCTCGCGGCGTCCAAATAGACGCCGTCTGGGACTTCCGCGGCTGGGAGCGCTTTGAAGACTCTGAGATAGACGATGCGCTGCATCTGGGCATGGGCGTCGTAGACGCCCTGCCAGGATTGGTCCATAATAAGTTCGCTGTCATTGACGACACGCTCGTGATCACCGGCTCGACGAACTGGTCCGATAGCGGGTTCTTCAGCAACGACGAAAATCTCTTAGTGATAGAAAGCTCAGAGATAGCAGCTCAGTTCTCTCGGCACTTCGAGCGCCTCAAGCGCGATGCTCTTGAGTATGATCGGACGCCGACGCTGCCGCCGCGCGTCACGGTCCGTCACTATAACACTCAAGACGTGCTCGCGCGCATAGAATGGCGCCCCCACCTTGGTCGCCCTGTGGATTTCTACGAACTGTGTCGGGCGAGAGAATCCTTTGGTCCGTGTGAGCGCGTCTACTCTCAGATTCCCGCAAACCATCGTTATTTCATTGACGAAAGCGTCCAGCTTGGGCAACGATGGCTCTACCGGATGCGCGGCTCCGTGGACGGTCAACTTACAGACTGGTCGAACGAGTTTGCGCTGACTGTTCAAGCGCCGTCCTGTCCGATTGCCGGGGCACGCGAGGAATGCGATTGCGACGATACTATTGATAACGATGGAGATCGTTCGACGGACTGCGACGATTTAGACTGCAAGGCCGCCACGAAGTGTCTTGGCCCCCAGTGGCGGGAGAACACCCGCGAGCGCGTTGTTGTGGGGCTAACGGCCAGAGAAGCACTCGAGACTCATCCCGAACGCTATCTCGAAAAGTTAGTCACAACGGAGTTCACCGTCGTCACGACAACCGTGTCAGGGAGTGTCATCCGTGTGCAGTCTGACCGAGATTTTGCCAATCATCTCTCGGTGATCATATTTAGAAGTTATGAGCCGCGCTTCCGCGGGCTAGGGATCGATCCCGCGTCGTTCTATACCAAGAAGAAGATTCGCGTGACTGGGGAATTCTCTCAGTATCAAGGCCAACCGCAGATCATCGTGCGATCTCCGTGGCAGATCGAGCTGGTGCCATGAAGTACGCTGTTGCTGAAGTGGCTGTTCCGCTCGCAGTCGAACAGACGTTCGACTATAAGATTCCCGAAGCGTTGCGCGATCTCATAAGGGTGGGGCAGCGGGTACTGGTGCCCTTTCGTGAGCAGGAGAAGATCGAAGCATTTGTCATCGCGCTGAAAGAGATAAGCCCGTTTGAGAGCCGTCTGCGCGAGATCGCTGCTCTTGCCTCAAGGGAGCCGGAGCTGAACGAATATGATCTTGCTCTAGCACGCTGGATCTCTGAGTATTATCTCGCTCCGTTAGGGATCGTCTTGCAGGCGATGGCGCCAGGGCACGCCCTCCCCCAGCGTGAGAACGTCATCAAATACGTGAGGCTCAACGTCCCACTCCCTGAGGTGTTAGCTCAGATCGAAGCGCGGAGACGACGCGCTCCTCAGCAAGCCGCCTTGCTGCGCGCGCTTCTTACTGTAGAAGCTCTCCCTGAGAGAGAACTCCTGGCACGAGTTGGCTGTGGGGCGGGGTCGCTGCGGGCCCTGGCCCAAGCTGGGCTGGTCGCTATCACGAAGAAGCCGCGTGAACGCATAGAATTTCATGAAGCGCCAAAAGTGATCACACTGACTGCCGGGCAGCAGCGCGCGCTTGAAGCAATTGTGCAGGCCCTCACCCCTGCCCCCTCTCCCATAGATGAGCCACGGGAGAGGGGTGGCCGCCAGGCCGGGGTGAGGACCTTCTTACTTCACGGCATCAACAACAGCGGCAAAACTGAAGTCTATATTCGGGCATGCCAGCATGCTCTGGAGCACAATGGCCAAGCGATCGTGCTTGTTCCGGAGATCTCGCTGACTCCTCAACTCATAGCGCGCTTTAGGAACTATTTTGGCGCAAAGATCGCGGTCTATCACAGTGGGCTGACGGACGCCGAGCGTGCCCGCCATTGGCAACGACTCAAAAACGGTGAAGCTCAGATCGCTATTGGCGTACGCGCCGCGATCTTCGCCCCATGCCCCAAGCTCAAGCTCATAGTCATCGACGAAGAGCACGAGAGCACCTACAAGCAAGACGATACGGTACCGAGATATCACGTGCGCGATGTGGCCCTCAAGCGCGCCCAGCTCACCGGGGCGACGGTCGTCTTGGGCAGCGCTACTCCCAGTATCGAGAGCTATTTTCACGCCCGACACGGACGCTATCGGTTGTTAGAATTGACGGAGCGCGTCGTCCCCACCCAGCCGCCGACGATCAAGATTATCGATATGAGAGATCGAAAGAATCTGCTCAGCCCGATCTTGCGCGCCAAGATCGAGCAACGACTCAAAAACAACGAACAAATCATTCTCTTTCTCAATAGACTCGGCTACTCTATCGCGATCTGTCGGCGCTGCCGCCAGACCGTGAAGTGCCCACACTGTCAGATCGCCCTGACCGTATACATGCACGAGCAAGAACTGCGCTGCCGGTATTGCGGGTATACTCTTAAAATGCCCCGATGCCGTTCATGCGGATCGACGGAGCTGGTCTTCGAGGGCGGGGGCACGGAACGTCTTGAGCTTGAAGTGCACAAGACCTTTCCCCATATAAACTTCCGTCGGATGGACTCCGAGAGCGTCCGGCGCGGCGAGCACGCCGCAATCTTAGAAGCTTTTCGCCAAGGGCAGATCCAACTTCTCGTGGGGACGCAGATGATCGGGCTGGGACTCGATTTCCCAAACGTCACTTTAGTAGGGATTGTCTCGGCGGACACTCTCTTAGACTTTCCGGACTTTCGCGCGGGGGAGCGCACATTCCAGCTCATCTCGCAAGCGGCAGGACGAGCCGGCCGCGGCGAACGCCCCGGCGAAGTCATTATTCAAACTCGACATCCCGACAACGAGATCATTCAGCTCGCTGCCGCTCAAGATTATCGCGCGTTCTACAAGCACGAGATCGCCCTGCGCGAAGCACTCGGTTATCCCCCCTTCACCACGATTATCTTCGTGACGGTCGAGCACAGGAATGAAGCGAAAGCGCACGAGCAGGCTAATCGCCTCAAAGAGCGTTTGGAAGTGAGAAAAGTCGGAGAGGTCCTTGGCCCGGCGCGGGCATTGCCCTATCGATTGCGCGGGCGCTCTCGATGGCAGCTCATGCTCAAAGCTCTGTCGGAATCCGCACAGAAAGCCGTTTGGGAGACTGTCACGGAGCTGAAGCTGGCTGACTCAGTGACGGTGAATGTTGACCCTCAGCTTTGAAGAGGATCTTTGTCGCTATCGGGGTGAACTCAGCGCGCTCGCGCAGCTTCGCGTACAAGGCAGCAAACGCAAAGCTCAGCATCATCAGCCCAAAGCCAACAGCAACTTGAACGAGAATCACAGCGTCTCCGGAAAGACCCCAGCGCGTCGAGCTCCACCACCCGCCAAGCACAATCCCTAGAACAAACATCATCGCTGGGATGAGATAGAGCAGCGCTGACGCTTTTACAACAGCAGCATTCGATTTGAGCTGGAGCTCGACACGATCCCCAGGGGCAGCGCCGACTTCATTGAGCGCCTCAATTTCCATAACTGAAGACTGTCGAAAGAGACTCCCTAAGATCCCACGGCGTTGCTCGACTTCCTCCGGAGAGCACGCCGTACTCAGCACACAGGTGCAGTTCTCGCAGGTTCCAGAACGGTAGACCCGCACGCGTACCCGATCAGCAACCGCTCTGATCACAATCCCTTCAGCTGTCTCTTTCATACTGTTCAACCTCGCAAAAAGTATACTAAAATAGTCGGAATTTCGCAACCCCGAAAATATATTGCTATAATAAGCTATCTTCTCCCGAAGGGGTGATAGAAGATGTTTACAGTGACGGAGAGGGCCGCTCAGGCACTCTATCAGTTCTTGCAGAGCGAGGGTAAGACGGAGTATGCTGTGCGTATCGTCGCGCATGAGGGCGGCTGTAGCTGTTGTGGTCCAACGTATGGGCTCTTCTTGGAGAAAGAGAGCGCCCCTGGGGATACGATCATTCATGCTGGGCAGGTCAAGATCTTCCTAGACCAGATGAGCAGTGCGCTCCTTGACGAAGCGACGTTAGATTTCACGGATAGTCCTGAGCAGGGGTTCTTTATAGATAACCCCAAAGCCCTATCCCAAGGGGATTGCAACCAAGGTTGCTGCTGTTGAGCCCGTCAGTTCATGTGAATCTCGCTCTCGTGGATGAGGTTCTCGAACGAGATCAGCTTTTGGCGGAGCTTCATCGCTTTTAAGCGTTCCAGCGCTTCTTTTTCGATCTGGCGGATGCGCTCACGGCTCAGCCCGAAGACCTTGCCCACTTCTTCGAGGGTCATGGGTTGCTGTCCGCTCAGCCCAAAGCGCAAGTCCAAGACCTTGCGCTCGCGCTCGCTCAGCTCGCTGATCGCTTTGCGCAGCTCCTCGCGCTGCATCTCCGAAAAAGCTTCTTGGAGCGGAGAGGACTTCGTCCGCCCGATGAAGTCGCCCAGCACTGAGCCCTCTTCTTCGTCGCCGATGGGCTCTTCAAACGAGCGCGTGTATGGACTGATCTTCTTCACTCGTTCGATCTCCTCGACGGGCACGCCTAACATTCGAGAGAGCTCTTGGCTACTGGGCGGCTCCCCCTTCTCTTGGACGTATTCTTCCTCGGCTTTGTAGATGCGGCGCATGAGTTCGAGCACGTGCGTGGGAATGCGAATCGTCCGGGCTTTGTCCGCGATAGCTCGACTGATCGCTTGACGGATCCACCACGTCGCGTAGGTGCTGAACTTATACCCCTTGCGATAGTCGAATTTCTCGATCGCTTTCATCAGGCCGATATTGCCCTCTTGGATCAAATCGAGCAGAGACAGCCCACTCCCCTGGTGCTTCTTGGCGATGGAGACGACAAGGCGCAAATTGGCCAAAGCTAATTGCTCTTTAGCTTTCTTATCGCCGCGGGCGACGCGCTTGGCCAGCTTCACTTCCTCCTCGCGCGTCAACAGCGGGACCTTCCCGATCTCTTGGAGATAGAGCTTGACTAAATCCTCTGAGAGATCGCCCTCAAGCTCCTCTTCGAGGGTTAGCTCGGGCTCGAGCTCCTCCTCGAATTCTTCTTCAAGCTCTTCTTCGTTGTTCATCTCAAAAAGCTCTGTCTCCTCATCGGTGCGCATACGAAAGCTCCTCCTCCGGCTCTATTGTAGACGAGATCGCAACGGTTTAGATATAAAGAAACCTCTGGCCCAGCCAGAGGACAGAGAGCCTATCAATTCCCGATCCAAGGTGGCTTTATTATACCCCAGAGAGTGGTCATTGTCAAGAGCAGTTCGGGATTTTCAGCTTTTGGCAAGCCTTTGGGCTCTTCGCGGGGGGAGCGAGGTGCCCGCTGTCCTCCCCTGGAGGGAGACAGGGCTCCTTGCCACGCCAACAATAAAGGGCTACAGTCATAGCGTGGATCTGAAGCACAAACGGATTGGGGTACTGATGGGGGGGCTCTCGCCTGAGCGCGAGGTCTCGCTGAGATCAGGCCGGAACGTCTACGAAGCGCTCGTGCGGCTGGGCTATCGCGCTCAGTCGTTCGTGCTCGATCACCCCGATCAGATCATCCCAGCTCTGTCACAGATAGATATCGCGTTTCTCTGTTTGCATGGGGGCATCGGCGAGGACGGCACGCTCCAAGCCCTGTTGGAGATCTTAGAGATCCCCTATATCGGGTCGGGGGTCTTAGCGTGTGCGTTGGCTATGAACAAGCTGTACGCCAAGCGCATTTTTCTCAGTCAGCAGTT
The DNA here is from genome assembly GCA_030550495.1 of Candidatus Bipolaricaulota bacterium. GTDB lineage: Bacteria > Bipolaricaulota > Bipolaricaulia > RBG-16-55-9 > DRXL01 > JANXCC01. The sequence continues at coordinate 19,881 of JAUQPG010000022.1, forward strand.
GCCTACAGCCCCGTGGGTCGAGTACGCGGGAGAGCCGTGGCCCGACTGGCAGGAGCGCATCACGGAGAGCCTCGGCTTTCCGTGTGTCGTCAAGCCCGTGCGCGAAGGCTCAAGTATCGGCGTGCATATCGTGCATACTGCCGAAGAGCTTATCCCCGCGTGCCAAGCGACGCAGTCCAACTTCGGAGAGTTCTTCGTCGAGAGATTCATCCCCGGCAAGGAGATCACCGCGGGAATCTTGCGCATAGACGGCGAAGATCGCGCGCTCCCGCTCATTGAGCTTCGTCCCCGTCGGGAATTTTATGACTATATCGCCAAATACACCCCCGGAGAGTGTGAGTTCATCATCCCCGCTGAGCTGGATGCTGAGACGACGGCACGCGTCCAACAGTTGGCTCTGCAAGCTCACAAAGCTCTTGAGTGCTTTGGGTTCTCGCGAGTAGACTTGCGCGTCACCCCACAGAACGAGCCGTATCTCCTTGAAGTCAATACGCTCCCAGGAATGACCAACACGAGCGATCTGCCCAAAGCTGCGGCAGCGATGGGCATCAGCTTCGATGAGCTTGTCGAGCGGATGCTCCTGACCGCTATAGAAAAGCAATCAGTGATCAGCCCTAGCTAACGGCTCACCTTCGTGACAGCGTATATCGTTAGGAGGGCACCAAGAGAACCGAAAGCGCTCTTCGAGCCAACGCCCGATTGTGCTCCCCCGCGCCAAGTGATGCGCGTAGTGCGCATGAAGACACTTCACAGTGCGAAAGTCTCCAATCCCCGCGATCCCTCGATCCCGCAACGCCTCCAGCCAGCCGCGCCCCTGTAAGAACTCTTGCTCCTCAGGACTAAGCAGCGAAAAACGTTCTTGAGCGTAGCGCCGATGATCTTCGAAATAGCGTTCGCGCAAATCAGGATTGCGGGCGATCTCCCCTTCTAGCTGCGCGATAACCCCACGCTCCTCTAAACGAGAAAGCTGCTCGCGTAGGATGGGGCAAGTCAGCCAAAAGAGCGTAGGAAAGGGCTCGATCTCGTCCTTCTCCTTGAGCAATGGCGCGACGCGCACGACCGCAGGATACCCCCACGGGCAGCGTACTTCTATATTGATGAGGCCGCGAGGGGGCCGGCCCAGCTGGTGCTCGATAATTGCTCGATCTCTGTCCATGCTCTTCACAGTAGCAAGAAATCTTTTTGCCTACAACCCTGTTGCAGCACGCTCAGGCTTCTTTTATACTCAGATCGTTATGAGCATTCTGATCAACTCCAACACGAAGGTTTTAGTACAGGGGATCACGGGGAGCGAGGGCAGCTTCCACACCCAACGGATGCGCGAGTACGGCACACAGATCGTCGCTGGGGTAACGCCTGGCAAGGGGGGCTCGGACTTTGAGGGCATCCCTGTCTACAATACCGTCGCTGAAGCCGTCAAAAATCACGAGATCGACGCGAGCGCGATCTTCGTGCCGGCGCAGTTTGCCGCCGACGCTATCGTAGAGGCCGCCGACGCTGGAATTAAGCTGATCGTCTGCATCACGGAGCATATCCCTGTGCATCAGATGCTGAAGGTCGTGCAGGTCGTCTCCCAAAAGGGGAGCCGCCTGATCGGGCCAAACTGCCCGGGCGTGATCTCGCCGGGAAAATCTAAGGTGGGGATCCTGCCCAACCACGTCTTTAAGCCCGGCCCGGTGGGGATCGTCAGCCGTAGCGGCACCCTGACTTATGAGATCGCCGATCAGCTCTCGCGCGCGGGGATCGGGCAGTCTACGGTCGTCGGGATCGGCGGCGACCCGATCATCGGAAGTTCTTTCATTGATATTCTCGCGCTCTTCCAGAAAGATCGCCAGACGAAAGCGATCGTCTTAGTAGGCGAGATCGGGGGCACGGACGAGGAGCGTGCGGCAGAGTTCATCTCCCAGCATGTGACCAAGCCCGTGGTTGCGTACATTGCGGGGTTTTCCGCGCCCCCAGGCAAGCGCATGGGCCACGCTGGGGCGATCATCTCGGGGGGCGAGGGCACAGCCCAAGCCAAAGCACAAGCCCTCGAAGCCCACGGTATCCCCGTCGCCACAACACCGCATCAGATTGTGGAATTAGTGCGAGCAGTTGTGCCTGAGCGTGAAGCGCGCTCAAGGACGCACCTCAGCCTGCGGTGACCCTCTCAGAGACTTCTGTGCCGGCGCGCCCCTCCAGCGCTTCGCAAGCTTTCTCTAGCGACGTAATGTACGCGCGCTCGCCACCACTCTCGACAAACCGAATCGCCGCTTCGACCTTGGGCCCCATGCTCCCCGCTGGAAAATGCCCTTCTTGGAGATATCTTCTTGCTTCACGTACCGACATCCGATCGATAAAGACTTGTTGTGGCGTGCCAAAATGCAACGCGACACGCTCAACATTGGTCAGAATCAGCAGAATCTCTGCCTCAAGTTCCTCAGCCAACAGTGCCGACGCCAAGTCTTTGTCTATAACAGCTTCGACCCCCCGCCAGTGCCCACCCTCCCGCACCACTGGAACCCCCCCTCCCCCACACGCGATCACAATTGAGCCCGTTGCGATCAATTCTTTAATGCTCTCGATCTCAACGATATCTTTTGGCTCTGGCGAAGCCACCACACGACGCCACGGCTTGCTCCCCCTCCCAACTCTTTTTAGTATATACCCCTTCTGCTCTAATACCAGGCGCTCACGCTCTGCATAGAACGGCCCGATGGGCTTCGTCGGATCAGCAAACGCCGGATCGTTCGGATCTACCTCCACTTGAGTCACTACGGTGACAACGGGTCTCGCTATGCCCAACTGCCCTAGGGCTTCACGGAGCTTTTGTTGAATCAAATACCCAAGCTGCCCTTGGGTCATCGCACCGCAAACGTCCAGGGGCAACGGGGGGACAATATCTTTGGCCTCCTCTTGCTGAATCAGGAGATTCCCCACTTGGGGGCCGTTGCCATGCGTGATAGCCACACGATACCCGCGCGCGATGATCTGCGCGATCGTGGCGCAGCTGCGCTCAATCGTTCGGATCTGTTCAGAGACTGATCCATTCGTGTTCGGATCGAGTAGAGCGTTTCCGCCTAACGCGATAACGATCGTCTTCGTCGTATTCATGAGAGTTCTCCTTGACTTGAGCGCTCAGACGCGCTCGACTTTGATGAGATTAGTCGTGCCCGGCACGCCGAAGGGCACGCCTGCCGTGATCACCACGAGCGATCCCGGCGGGAGCTGCCCCGCCTTGGCTGCCGCCTCGATAGAGAGCTTTACCATAGCATCCGTGTCTTGAGAGAACGTCACTTGCACGGGATAGACTCCCCACACGAGCGCGAGCTTATTGCGTACCCGCTCTGTGTAGGTCACAGCAATAATTGGCGCTCTGGGGCGAAACTTCGCGACCAATTTCGCTGTCGACCCCGAGGTCGTCGAGGGGATGATCGCCGCTGCGCCAATTCTGTCGGCAATCTGACACGCTGATTCCCCGATGGCTTCCGTGACTGTGCCGGTGCTCATCTCGTACCGATGATAGATTGCAGGAGACCGCTCGAGGCGCTCCGCAATCTGGGTCACCATGCGCACAGCTTCCACAGGGTACTTTCCAACAGCAGTCTCCTCCGAGAGCATGACCGCGTCGGTGCCATCGAGAATGGCGTTGGCGACATCGGCGACTTCCGCGCGTGTGGGCCTAGGGTTCTCCGTCATAGATTTGAGCATCTGGGTGGCAATAATCACGGGCTTGCCCGCACGATTGCACTTCTTGACGATCTCTTTCTGTAAGAGCGGGACTTCTTCTGGGGGCAGCTCGACCCCTAAGTCCCCGCGTGCGACCATCACGGCGTCAGACGCAGCGATAATATCGTCGAGGTTGCGCGCGGCCTCACGCGTCTCGATCTTCGCTATGATCTCTATGTCCGTAGAGCTCAATAGCCTGCGAATATGATCGATATCCAGGCCTGTCTGCACAAAGCTCGCCGCGATGTAGTCGACGCCCACCGTCTGGGCGAAGTGAATGTCGTCTTCGTCGGTCCGGGCAGGGCCAGGCAGCGTGACGTCGGGGATGGTGACGCGCTTGCGCTCCCCTAACTCTCGTGAGTTCTGGACCTCACAGAGAATGCGACCCGGCTGGACTTCTAAGGCCACAAGTTCGATCTCACCGTTGGCGAGCAAGATCTTCATCCCCGGCTGCACGTAGTGCCAAAGCCCTTGATAGCTGACAGAGATCTGCGTCTCATCGCCGAGCACGGGGTCTTCGACAAGCGCCAGTTTTTGTCCCTTTCTTAAGAAGATCTTCTCGCTTTTGAGCTCTCCCGTACGGATGGCGGGTCCTTTGGTGTCGGCCATGACCGCAATGGGCACTCCGAGTTCCTGAGCTACGGCACGCACGCGCTTGATCATCTCGTGGTGTTCTTCGTGCGTGCCGTGAGCCATATTGATCCGCGCGACGTTCATCCCATGCTCGATCATGGCGCGGAGTATCTGGGGGCTTGATGAAGCCGGCCCAATCGTACAGACGAGCTTCGTTCGCTTGGTCATATCGCTAGTGTAACAAATTTCGCGCGCCGGCGAAAGGGCGTCTGGGCTGACTTCCGCTACTCCCAAAGCTGATGTAGATCATGGCGGGGCAGTGTCCTGTAAAATATAGTGTTAGAACCCTCTGCAAGGGGATGAAAGCATATGGCGGCATGGCCGCGGTCGTCGGTTGCCAAGAAGTTTCTCAACGCTATTGCGGGAATAGGGCTCTTTCTCTTCGTGGTCGTCCATCTGCTCGAGAACCTGCTGCTTCTGACAGGAAACCCCGATGATTACAACCGATGGGCTCACTTTCTGGAGAGCTTCGGTGTGGGGCTTCGGATCGTCGAGATAGGGCTGGCTGCTTTCTTCATCGCCCATATCTGGAGCTCTCTGCTCGTCTATTGGGACAAGGTGAAGGCCCGTCCCCAGGGGTATAGGGTCTATCGGACCGCAGGCGGGACGAGCCGCCAGACGCTCTCCTCCCGGACGATGATCTATACCGGGCTCGTCTTGCTAGCGTTTGTCATCTGGCATGTGATCACGTTCCGCTTTGGCCCGTACTATCCCATCATGGTCGACGGGGTGGAGATGCGCGATCTGCATCGGCTCGTTGTCGAAGTCTTCAACGAGCCCATAAACGTCGTGCTCTACGTTGGGGTGATGGTCTTTCTGGGGTTGCACTTGCGGCATGGCTTCTGGAGCGCATTGCAGTCCCTGGGCGCGTACCATCCGCGCTGGACACCCCTGTGGTACTCCGGTGGGGTGCTTATCGCGGGAGCGCTCGCTGTGGGGTTTGTCGTGATCCCTCTATGGGTTTATCTCTATCTCTAGGAGCACTATGGCTATTGCAATAAAACTATTAGACGCAAAAGCTCCCAGCGGTCCTCTGGAATCGAGGTGGACACGGCATAAAGATCAGCTGAAGCTCGTCAGCCCGACCAACAAGCGCAAGTACACGATCTTGGTGGTAGGCACAGGGCTCGCAGGAGCTTCCGCAGCGGCCTCACTAGCAGAGCTAGGCTATAACGTCAAAGCGTTCTGCATCCAAGACTCGCCCAGACGAGCTCACTCGATCGCCGCCCAGGGCGGCATCAACGCCGCGAAAAACTACAGAAACGACGGCGACAGCGTCTGGCGATTGTTCTACGATACGATCAAGGGCGGGGACTTCCGCGCCCGAGAGTCGAACGTCTATCGCTTAGCCGAGCTAAGTCTTAATATTATAGATCAGTGTGTTGCCCAAGGGGTGCCGTTTGCCCGCGAGTACGGGGGGCTACTCGATACGCGCTCGTTCGGCGGTGCCTTGGTCGAGCGGACGTTCTACGCCCGTGGCCAGACAGGACAGCAGTTATTATTGGGGGCCTATAGCGCGATGATGCGCCAGGTCGACGCCGGGCGCGTCACGCTCTACCCCCGGCGCGAGATGCTCGACTTAGTCGTGATTAACGGGCAAGCGCGCGGGATCGTCTGCAGAAATCTCGTCACTGGGGAATTAGAGCCTTACGTGGGCGATGCCGTGGTGCTCTGCACCGGCGGCTACGGCAATGCGTACTTTCTCGCAACGTATGCGAAGAACTCGAACGCCACCGCGATCTGGCGTTGCCATAAGCGCGGCGCGTTCTTTGCTAACCCGTGCTTTGTGCAGATCCACCCGACGTGTATCCCCGCCACAGGAGACTATCAGTCGAAATTAACGCTGATGAGCGAGAGCCTGCGTAACGACGGGCGCGTCTGGGTGCCCACAAAGAAGGGCGACACCCGCCCGCCTAACGAGATTCCCCAAGACGAGAGAGACTATTTCTTAGAGCGCAAGTATCCCACCTACGGGAACTTAGTCCCCCGTGATATCGCCTCTCGGGCTGTAAAAGCCGTCTGCGACGAAGGGCGCGGCGTGGGCGCGACAGGAAGAGCTGTCTATCTCGATTTCTCCGATACTATCCGCGAGAAGGGCATCGACTATATCAAAGAAAAATACGGCAATCTCTTCGAGATGTATCAGCACATCACCGGAGAAGATCCGTATAAAGTCCCGATGCGTATCTACCCCGCTGTGCACTATACGATGGGCGGCCTCTGGGTCGACTATAACTTGATGAGCACGATCCCTGGGTTGTTTGTGCTTGGCGAAGCGAACTTCTCCGATCATGGAGCGAATCGCTTAGGCGCGAGCGCCCTCATGCAAGGGCTCGCCGACGGGTATTTCATCATCCCCTATACGATCGGAGATTACTTCGCTAACACGACGCTGCCCAAAGTCTCTACCGAGCATAGCGCGTTTAAAGATTCACTCGCTGATGTGCACAGATTTCTGACGAAGCTCTTATCAATCAAGGGCAACAAGACTGTGCTTGAGTTTCATCGTGAGCTCGGGATGATTCTGTGGGACTACGTGGGGATGGCCCGGAATGCCCAAGGGCTCCAGATAGCCATAGAAAAAATCCGAAGACTCCGGGAAGAGTTCTGGAATAATCTCAAGGTCCCTGGCGATGCGAATATGCTCAATAAGAACTTGGAGATGGCCGGTCGCGTCGCAGATTTCTTAGAGCTTGCAGAGTTGATGGCCATCGACGCGCTCCATCGAGAAGAGTCGTGCGGGGCGCACTTCCGCGAAGAGTATCAGACGCCCGATGGCGAAGCCCTGCGCAACGACGAAAAATTCTGCTACGTCGCGGCGTGGGAGTACACAGGGGATCTGAGTAAGCCTGAACTGCATAAAGAACCATTGGTCTTCGAGTTCGTCAAACCGACGGTGAGGAGCTACAAGTAATATGGCGAAGAAGATGACCCTACACCTGCGGATCTGGCGACAGCCGAACCCTCACACTCCGGGGAAGTTCGTCACGTATACAATCAGGGACGTCTCTTCAGATATGTCGCTTTTGGATCTCTTAGACGTGCTCAACGAGGAGCTCATTAAGAAAGGTGAACAGCCCGTAGAGTTTGACAACGACTGTCGCGAGGGAATCTGTGGGATGTGCGGCTTTCTCGTGAACGGGGTGGCGCATGGCCCCAAGCGCGGACGCACGGCATGTCAGCAGTATCTGCGCGACTTCAAAGACGGCGAGACCATCACGCTTGAGCCCTTCCGAGCGAAAGCCTTCCCGGTCATTAAAGACTTAGTCGTCGACCGCAGCGCGCTCGATAGAATTATGGCTGCTGGGGGTTATATCTCTGTGAATACGGGGAGCGCTCCCGATGCGAATAGCATCCCCATCCCCAAAGATATTGCCGAGCAGGCATTTGACGCAGCGGCGTGCATTGGGTGCGGGGCGTGCGTGGCTGCGTGCCCCAACGCGTCGGCGTCGCTCTTTGTCGGGGCGAAGATCGCGCACTTGGCGCTCTTGCCTCAAGGGCAGCCGGAGCGTATCAGAAGGGTACTGCGTATGGTCGAGCAGATGGACAAGGAAGGGTTTGGGGATTGTTCTAATCACGGCGAGTGCGAGGCCGTCTGCCCAAAGAATATCTCGATCAAGCACATTGCTATTATGCGTCGCGAGTATCTGCGAGCTTTATTCTGCTCCTAAGCGCCGGGGGCTGCAGAGATTATTCTTAATTTGTCACTACACGTCTCCTACATACCATAACTGCACAAGCCCGCCGGCACTGGCCGTCCCGATGCGGCCGAGAGAAAGGCAAGAGCTGACGGTGGGGCGCATCACATTCAAGACATTTTGCACTCAAGAAGCCCGACGACGTATAATCACCCCGTATGAGCTTTTGGCAATACGCCGTTACGCGCCTGGCCCTGACCGTGCCGATGGTCTTTATCTTACTGAGCGCGGTCTTTATAGTATTGCGCATCATGCCTGGGGATGTCTGTATTGTGGTCTACGGGGGGCGCGGGCGCTCCGAAGATATTCAGCGCTGCCAGGAGCAATTGGGGCTGAATAAGCCCGTATTTACCCAGTATATCGAATATGTTACAGGGATCGCGCGACTTGACTTTGGCATCTCTATGCGCACCAACAAACCCGTGCTCCAAGAGATCCTCAATCAAGTGCCCGCAACGTTAGAGCTTGCTCTTGCTGCTATGGTCATCGCTGTGCTGATTGGGCTGCTCACAGGGGTTGGAGCAGCTGTCCACAGTGATCACCCCCTAGACCACGGGATGCGGCTTTTTAATGTCATCGCGTTTGCTATGCCGATCTTTTGGCTGGGGCTCATGTTGCAGATCGTCTTTGCTGTGTGGCTCAAGATCTTCCCTGTGGGCGGGCGGATTGACCCCATCACTGGGCTGTCGTTTGAGCCAATTACGGGATTATATTTGATTGACAGTCTGCTTCGGGCTGATCTTGGGCTTTTCTTAAAGGTGCTCAAGCATCTGACGCTGCCAGCAATCACGTTAGGGGTAGTGCTCTCAGGGGTTGTAGGGCGGATCAGCCGGGCCAATATGCTCGAAGTGTT
>JAUQPG010000057.1 GCA_030550495.1 Candidatus Bipolaricaulota bacterium
CAGTAACAGCTCTGCAGAGATCGAGGGCTACCGCGTTCGCGTGGTCAATAACGATCTGTGGTCAGTCCGGGCCAATCCCTCTTGGGGCACGGGGAACGAAGCTGTGGTTGAGGGCAACACCTTCCGCTTAGGGGATTTCGGGGTCTTGTTGATGCCCGGCTCTGGGAAGTTCGAGCTCCAAGGGAACACGATCACGGATAACGATCTATTTGGTGTTCTCTTAGCCGTGCCCCCCTGTGGGGATGTGACCGATCCCAGCCGGGTGCAGGTGACTGGCTCGGGGAATGAGATCGCTAATAATGGCAAGCGGTTACCGCCGGAGGCCAAGCAGGTGGGCGATGGCGAGGGCAACGTCTGCCCCCAAGGAGCTGACCTCGCTTAAGAAGTGAAGGAGAGGTGAGGTATGCAAGGGGGCTTACCGCAGCTTGAGGAACTCTTCCACTGTCAGGCCAGCCTGACGAATGATCGAGGCTATAGTCTTTGGCGCCAACTCCCGACGGTGATAGGGGATCGTCACCCGCCGCCCTGGCTCTTGGGGATGCTTCATATGGATATGACTTCCCCGCTGGCGCACCACGACAAACCCCGCTCTCTGGAGCATGCGCACCACCTCTTGAGGCTTCAAGGGAGGGAGCACAGTACTCACTCTGGAGGGGGTGTTGCCAGGCGCACCGCTACCCGGCCCGCCAAGAAGCTCTCCTCTGGGATGGGTTCCCCATCCTCTTGCAGCGCCTGTAAGTGGAGCTGGATCGCTTTCTCTGCCATCTGCCGCGCCTCCTCCAGGGTGCGTCCCTCAGTAATCACGCCGGGCAAGGCAGGCACCGTTACTGTATATCCTCCAAGCTCGTTGGGCTCAAACAGCACCGTGAAGGTATACTTCTCTTCTACTACTATCTTCTTGCTTTGCTGGATTCTTCGAGCCACAACGGTCATTATAAAGCGAGAGCATAGGCCCTGTCAACCTAGCTTCAGCACAGCATCCGGCTCAGGGAATGAGATCTCTGCCCCCGGAAGTGAAAGCCCTGGGCGACGGGGAGGGCAACGTCTACCCCAAGGAGCTAGAGTTTCTGAAAAACCCTGAAGGAGGTCGCTATCCTTAAGTGGTGCCGTTTTGGGCGACAAACGTGTATTAGCTTGAGCTGCAGCGCTCGCGTTGGTACAATTTTTATATGCCATGCGCGCTGTGGCTCTTTTTCTGATCACGCTCTATCAGAAGCTGCTCTCGCCGTTGTTCCCCAACACCTGTCGGTTCTATCCGTCATGCTCGGAGTACGCCAAGCAAGCGATCCAGAAATACGGGCTGTGGCGCGGGGGCTGGCTCGCGATAAAAAGAATCAGTCGCTGTCATCCGGGAAATCCTGGCGGGCTCGATCCCGTGCCCTAACTGCGCTATAATCACAAGCGATGGAGACCCTCACGAGCACTCAAGAGTTTCAGCTTGTGGCACCCTTTGCGCCCCGTGGCGACCAGCCCAAAGCTATCGCCGAGCTGACTGAAGGGCTGCGCGCGGGCTTGCAGCACCAGACGCTGCTGGGCGTCACCGGCTCTGGGAAGACATTTACAATCGCCCACGTCATCCAGAACGTCCAGAAGCCGACTTTAGTCATCGCTCATAACAAGACGCTCGCAGCTCAGCTCTGCAATGAGTTTCGCGAATTCTTCCCGCACAACGCCGTGCACTACTTCGTCAGCTACTATGACTACTATCAGCCTGAGGCGTACATTCCCCAGACCGACACGTATATCGAGAAGGACGCGTCGATCAACGACGAGATCGATCGTCTACGTCATGCGGCGACAAGCGCGCTCTTAGAGCGCCGAGACGTCATTATCGTCGCGAGCGTCTCGTGTATTTACGGGCTGGGCACGCCGAGCGAGTACGCCGCGATGACGCTCCCGTTGCGCCGAGGCACGACTATCTCGCGCGACGAGATTCTGCACAGACTTATAGAGCTTCAGTACGAGCGCAACGAGATCGGCTTTGGCCGGGGAACTTTTCGTGCCAAGGGCGACACGATTGAAGTTATCCCAGCTTACAGTGAGAACGCGATCAGAATCGAACTCTTTGGCGACGAGATCGAGCGCATCTCCGAGCTGGACGCGCTCACGGGCAAACGTTTGAGAGATCTCGATTTCACCGTGATCTACCCGGCGACGCACTGGGTAACGGGCAAAGAGAAACTCGAACGCGCTATAGAATCGATTCAAGCTGAACTCGAGGAGCGCCTCGCCGAGCTGCACCGCGCCGGAAAACTCTTAGAAGCGCAGCGCCTGGAGCAGCGCACCAAACACGATATAGAGATGTTGCGTGAGCTGGGCTATTGCCCTGGGATCGAGAACTATTCGCGCCATCTGGACGGGCGCAGGCCCGGCGAGCCCCCCTGCACCTTGATAGACTACTTCCCCAAAGATTTCTTGATGGTCATTGATGAATCGCATCAGACGATCCCTCAGATTCGTGGCATGTACAATGGGGATCGCTCGCGCAAAGAAGTCTTGATAGAATACGGCTTTCGGCTGCCGTCAGCGCTCGACAATCGCCCCCTAAAATTTGAAGAGTTCGAGCGCAAGATGAACCAAGTCATCTACGTCTCGGCGACACCAGGGCCCTACGAGCGCAAGAAGAGCCAAAAGATCGTGGAACAGATCATTCGACCCACGGGCTTGGTCGACCCTGAGGTCGTCGTCCGCCCGGTGGAGGGACAGATCGACGATCTGATTCACGAAATCAGAGAAGTGACGAGCCAGGGCGAGCGCGTCTTGGTCACAACGCTCACCAAGAAGATGGCCGAAGACTTGACAGAGTATCTGACGGAGCTAGGGATCAGGGCGCGCTATTTGCACTCGGAGATCGATACGCTCGACCGAGTAGATATTTTGTACGATCTGCGCGCTGGGGAGTTCGACGTCCTGGTCGGGGTGAATCTGCTGCGCGAGGGGCTGGATCTCCCCGAAGTCTCACTGGTCGCGATCCTGGACGCTGACAAAGAGGGGTTCTTGCGCTCAGAGACTTCGCTGATTCAGACTATAGGGCGGGCAGCGCGCAACGTGCGCGGCCGGGTCATTCTCTACGCCGATAACGTGACCGGCTCGATGGAGCGAGCGATTGCCGAGACGCAGCGCCGTAGAAAACTGCAGCTTGAGTATAACCAGAAGCACGGGATCACGCCGGAGACCGTCAGAAAAGCGATTAAAGAATTCATGCCGGAGCTCGCTCGCGAGAGCCGAGAGAAGAGAGCTAAGAAGAAACTTACCGTGAGGACTCCGGCGGAGCTTGCCCATCTTATCAAGGAACTGGAGCAAGAGATGTACGCGGCGGCGAAGCGTCTCGAATTTGAGAAAGCTGCGCGGCTGCGCGACGAGATCAAAGAGCTCAGACAAGAGCTGATTGGGGTTGCCGACTAAGTTGCATACTGCGGATGCTTAGATTAAGATAGTCTGACCCGAACAAGCTCTAGCGTCTGAGGCAATCAACCATGAGCTATGAGAAGCTCACCCCTCGAAGTCAAGATTTTTCGGCTTGGTACAATGAGGTCGTGCAGCGCGCCGAGTTGGCCGACTACGCTCCCGTGCGCGGGTGCATGGTTATCAGGCCCTACGGCTACGCCCTGTGGGAGAATTTGCAAAAAGAACTCGATCGGCGCTTCAAGGCCACAGGGCATAAGAACGCGTACTTCCCGCTCTTTATCCCCTTAAGCTTCATCCAGAAAGAAGCCGAGCATATTCAGGGCTTCTCCCCGGAGCTTGCTGTGGTCACCCACGGCGGAGGCGAACCATTAGCGGAGCCCCTGGTCGTCCGGCCGACTTCGGAGACGATCATCGGCTATATGTTCAAGCAATGGATCAAATCGTATAGGGATCTGCCAGTGCTCATCAATCAATGGGCCAACGTGGTGCGCTGGGAGATGCGTCCCCGGCTCTTCCTGAGAACTCTAGAGTTCTTATGGCAAGAGGGGCACACGGCCCACGCTACCGAAGAAGAAGCCGAAGAAGAAGCCTTGAGAATGCTCAATATCTACGTAGACGTGGCCCAGAACGAAGCAGCCATCCCTGTGATTGCTGGGCGCAAGAGCGAGAGCGAAAAGTTCGCCGGCGCCCTCCGCAGCTACACCATTGAAGCGATGATGGGCGACAAGCGCGCTCTCCAAGCCGGTACGTCTCATAATCTCGGCCAGAACTTCGCCAAGGCCTTCGAGATTCAGTATTTAGATAAAAACAATCAATTGCAGTACTGCTGGACGACGAGCTGGGGCATGAGCACGCGCATGATCGGCGCGATTATTATGACGCATGGGGATGATCAGGGATTGATTCTGCCCCCAAGGCTTGCGCCGATCCAAGTGATCGTCGTGCCCATCTGGAGATCCGGAAACCAAGACGAGAAGGCAAAAGTCTTAGAGAGCGTCGAGCGCATCAAGCGCGTCTTGGGCGAAACGGTGCGTCTTGAAGTCGACGCCCGCGAAGAGTACACGCCCGGTTGGCGCTTCAATGAATGGGAACTGCGCGGCGTGCCCGTGAGAATCGAGATCGGACCAAAAGATATACAAAACCATCAAGTTGTGCTGGCGCGGCGCGATACACGCGAGAAGATCACGATCTCGCAAGACCAGCTTGCGGAGCGAGTTCCAGCGCTCTTGGACAACATTCAAAAGAATCTCTTCGAGCGAGCGAAGCGGTTTAGGGACGAGAACACGATAGAGCTGAGCGATTACGCGAAGTTCAAAGAATTCATGGAGGGCGAGGGTAGTCGCGGCTTTGTGAGAGCGTACTGGTGCGGCTCGCGCGAGTGCGAAGCCAAAATTAAAGAAGAAACGAAAGCGACGACGCGCTGTATCCCGTTTGAACAGCCTAAGAGCCCAGGGCGCTGTATCTATTGCGGCAAAGACGCCAAAGAGCAAGCGATCTTCGCCAAAGCTTACTAGAGATATGGCACTGACTGAAGGGACTATAGCTCCTAAGATCGAAGCTGTCGATCAGAATGGCAACAAAGTTACAGTAGACTTCCAGGGCATCACAGTGCTCTACTTCTATCCCAAGGACGATACTCCTGGCTGCAAGGCTGAAGCCTGCTCGTTCCGCGATGATCTTCAAGAGTTTGCACGGCGGGGGATTAAGGTCTACGGCGTGAGCACGGATGATGCAGAGTCACACAAGAAGTTCGCGCAGAAGTACGGGCTGAACTTCACGCTGCTAGCGGACCCGGACAAGAAGATCTGCCGCGCGTATGACGTCTTGAATTTTCTCGGCTTTGCGCAGCGCGTGACGTTTATTATTAAAGACGGGGTGATTGCGAAAGTCTTTCCCAAAGTCTCTCCGAAGGG
>JAUQPG010000058.1 GCA_030550495.1 Candidatus Bipolaricaulota bacterium
TGTGGGCTTCTTCGTAAGCGACCGACGCTTCATGGGAGAGCGTATGCACCGCGCGATGGACGTTGGCGTTATAGCGTTTATAGTATTCTGTGATCGCGTCTATGACGGATTGGGGGCGCTGGCTTGTTGCAGCATTATCGAGATAGATCAAGGGCTTGCCATGAACAGTGCGCGTGAAGATAGGGAAATCGCGCTTGATGAGATGGGGGTCAAGGGCTTTACCTGCCTCGGGCCGCGCGGCCATGCTGTCACCTTCTCATTCTACAGTGACGAAGATATCGTTGCCTTCGACAGATACAGGGTACGTTGTGACGCCGACATAGGCTGGCATTCTCACGACGGCCCCCGTGCGCACGTCAAATTGTGCCCCATGTCGAGGGCACTCGATAATATACCCCTGCAGCGTCCCTCCCGTCAAGATGCCCCCATCGTGCGTGCACACGTCTTTCAGTGCATAGAACTTCCCAGCAATGTTGAAGAGCGCGATGCGCTCGTCTCCCAACTCGATGCTCTTATATTGCCCCGGAGCCAGTTCGCCCACAGTCGCGATCTTTATTTTCTTACTCATTCTTCCTCACCGGGCCACTCTGTAATCCCGTACACCCCGGCTTTGACAACCTTCAGTGCCAAGAGCGCGCACTTGATGCGCATGGCGCTCACTTCGATCCCCAAAAGATCGAGCATCTTTTGCTTATCGAACTGTTTCACCTCGTCGAGCGTCTTGCCTTTGATCTCTTCTGTAAGTATGGACGCTGCCGCTTGGGAGATCGCACACCCTTTGCCGCTGAATCGAACGTCTGTGATTTTATTATTATCAATCTTGAGCTCGATGCGAATCTGATCCCCACAACTGGGGTTGCCCTCTTCATGAACGATATCGGGGTTCTCTAAGTGCCCGAAGTTCTGCGGGTTCTTATAGTGCTCGATGATGAAATCGAGATCAGCCGAGACGACCATAGCTACTCATTCCATTTTTGTTCGACGAACGCATGGAACCGCTCGCGCACCCCAGCTATAGGGATCTGCTCGAGCGTGGGCGTCAAGAAGCCCTCAACGATAGTGCGCTTGGCTTGCTCACGATCTAAGCCTCGACTCTGGAGATAGAATATCTGCTCCTCATCGATGGGGCCAATAGAAGCGCCATGAGTCGCGCGCACGTCGTTCGCTTCGATCTCCAACCCCGGAATAGCGTCGCAATGCGCCCCGTCGTTGAGCAAAAGGGCTTGGGCAAGCTGATACGAATTCGACTGCTGAGCGACAGGATCGACTTTAATAAACCCATACATTACGGAGCGCGATTGGTCCTTCATGACGGCCTTCATGTGAATCTCCCCCTTTACGTGGGGGGCCATGTTGTGGAGCGCGCTTGTCAGATCAAAGTGCTGCTTGTGACGCCCAAAGAGCACTTGGATATCTTCCATCTCCGCTCCTGGACCTATTAGTCTACTCTCCACGTGGCTCATGGTCAAGCGCCCGCCGAGCCAACCTATCGTCCAATGAAGCTTGGCGTCACGCCCCACGTGGGCACGGCGCCGCACAAAACTGAAAGTCTCTTCGTTCCAATTTTGCAAGGCTCCAAACTTCATCTGCGCCCCATCGCCAAGATAGATCTCCGTGATCGCTCCGTGCAGATGAGGGCCTACCCCATGAGGGTGCTTCGCGTAAGCTTCTTCCAGCACGGTCACAGAGCTCCCTGCCTCTACCACGATCAGTTGGTGGGTCAATGCCGCTACCGATGGCTCATCCAAGAGATAGACCAGCCGCAAAGGTTCTTCCAGAACTGTCTCTTTAGGGATGTAAATGAAGATCCCAGTTCTGGCCAATGCTCCTACAAGCGCGGTCATCTTGTCTTCCTGGGGTGAGACGAGCCCAAAAAGATACTGTCGAACAAGATCGGGATACTCGCGCACCGCTGTTGCCAAGTCGCAGAAGATAATGCCCTTGTGGCGCACTGGCTCTGGCACTTGCGTTGTCAGAACCTTGCTGTCGATTTGGACATGCACGGCCTCGCGCTCGGTGGCGAATTCGCTCATAGGGGCGCCCTTAGGATTTTGTTTATCGAGATCAAAAGCGTTGAGGTCGAGCCCGCGGATCTTCGTGTAGCGCGACTCCGGCAGGGGTAATCTCTGCAAGGCCGCAAACGCCTCTAGGCGCTTGTGCACAAGCCAAGAGGGCTCATGTCGCTCTGTGGCCTGTTCCGCGATTCTGTCTCCTGAGAGAGATTGTAATGTGCTCATAGTCGTGCAAAAGGACCCCCCTCTCCAGGGCGGAGGAGGGGGGTTGGGCATTTAAGGAGGGGAGAGGGGTCACCGCTTATTCTACCCAACGGAGCCCTCCATTTCAAGTTGGATGAGACGATTAAATTCAATAGCATATTCCATCGGGAGAGTCTTGGTAAACGGCTCCATAAAGCCCAGGACGATCATGGAGAGGGCTTCAGACTCAGAAAGCCCACGGCTCATCAGATAGAAGATCTGATCGTCTCCGACCTTGCCCACCGTAGCTTCGTGTCCGATCGTCACTTGATCTTCGTCGATCTCGATATACGGGTACGTATCGGAGCGCGAGCGCTCATCGAGGATCAGGGCATCGCAGCGCACGTTGGACTTGGCATGATGCGCGCCCTTGGCCACAACCAAGTGCCCGCGATAGGTCGCGCGCCCGCCGTCTTTGCTGACGGATTTGGAGACAATAGTAGATGTCGTATACGGTGCAGCGTGAATGGCTTTGCCGCCGGTGTCTTGGTGCTGGCCCTTGCCGGCGAACGCGACAGAGAGAATATCCGCGCGCGCGCCTTTGCCCAGCATATAGACCGACGGGTACTTCATAGTTAAGCGAGAGTTGTGCACGATCAGGCCGTTAGCAACGAAGTTATGCACGCCCTCGACTTCGATGTCGTAGACTGGTTCCTCTCCCAACGGCTCTATCGCGAGCACCCTGACGAACTCTACGGAAGGCCTCCCTCCAGCCTTGGCTCGAATCGTCTCGAGATCGCTGAAGGGCAGACTGAGATAGTATGTCGTGTAGGTGCCCTTATACTGTCCCAAAAGCACACGTTCTCGTGAATAGCTGGAGATCTTAAGCGGGTTCAGCCCGCACGAGATCATCAGGAGCTTCAGGTCTTCAAGAAGCTCGCGATTGCAACTGGCAAATGTCAGTTGGCCGTAGAGCTTGCCGTCTTTGCCCTGATGCTGGCGTGTATGGCCATCGGCATCGAGATAGCCTTCGATGAAGGCGAGCTTTTGGCGTAGCGGCAGCCCGAAGACCCAGCGAGGGATGCGCTTCTCTCTCGCGGTGCCCGAAAACCCCAACGAGAGCAAGAAATCAGCTAGAATAGCCGAGTTGACCGTCACGCTGATCCCCTTGGGCCTCCAGCCCACACCAAAAAGTCTTTGTAATAGCCCGATCAGCTTAGGCCGAGCTGGATCGCCCTCAGGGACAGCGAAGTAGACTTGTCTGGGGATATTATTCCCGCCGCGCTCGATGAAGCCGTCACCAAGGTAAAGCCCTAATAGCCACATCAGCTCTTCCGAAGTTTCGCGCGGCAGATATGGTTTGATTCTCGTGCGCTTCAAAGAGGGCTGATAATCTATGTGATAGGGCTTGCCCTCGTCGGGGAGCCCTTGGGTGAGCGCAATATAATCACCAACTCGGAGTTGCTCTAACGGCTTCCACACGAGCCGCCAATGCTTCCCCGCACGGTGGAGCGCCAAGAACGGATGATTCGCCGTAGCTTTAATCTCTCGGAAGTTTTCCGTCGTGAGCTTAAAGACGGGCTTGACTCCCGTGCATACGACCCCCTTTACCGGGCGCTTGACGATCTCCATCGCGTTGAGATCGAGAGCATAGATCCAGTCGTTGGGTTTGACTTCAGTGATGTTGACAGCTCCGCGTGGGTTGAGAAAGACTTTCGTGTCGGCTGTCAGACAGCCAATATTGGCGTCCACCCATTCGACTGTTGCGTCTTCGTAGGCGACCGCGCGCTTGGTGACTAAATTATAGACGTCGTTGGACCAATTTTGGAGCGTCGTATATCTCAGATGCGCCCCGCGCTTGGCGATCAACTCGACGACCGCAGCGTGTAGCGATTCTTTCGAATAGATGGGCGCGGTGCAGTTATGCACAGCAAAGCCGCGCACTAAGTACGAATTTGGCCCTTCGACGTCGAGGTTGAAAACGAAGCCTTCGTAAGGGGCCCGCTTGATCTCTTTGATGGGAACCAAGAAATATCGTTCAGTCTGGCGGATCTCGCTCCAGCGCTTGTCCACAGTATAGACAACGATATACTGATCGTGACGATGGATCGTGCGCCCTTGGATCGTATCGTCTCCTCCGCGCCGGACTTGGATGCTCGCGTAGATGCCCTGACGCGCGAGCAGTTCTTGAATCTGTTGAGCCAAGATCTCTGAAGCCGTCGCGGCGCGATACATGACGCTGTTCCCCTTGTCACAGACATTGCCGTCGCCACGGAAGTACGCTTCGAGTAATGGTTTAATTTGCTCTGGAGGAAGCGCCATGAGCTCTGCGCTTAGGCGCTTGGTCGCCGCGCCCTTCCCGCACGCTTCTATACAGAGATCCATCAGTTCTTGCGAATAGACAATTACATTGACCGCGTGCTTCTCTGGGAGTTCTGCGACGCATGGCTTCTTGCCAGCCACTCTTTCGATGAGGTGACAGACTTCTGCTATCGTCTCGCGCTCGTGTGCCCCAAACGAGAAGCTCACCACGGGCATATTCAAACTCTTATTGACAAACGCTGAGCCTTCAGCAAGATAGTACCCCAAGAGCTTGAGCAACTCTGGGGTGTACTTGGGATCGTGCCTTTCGGGTTGGACTTTGGGGAAGACGAGGAAGTCCCCAATGGTAAGCTCTCCGGCGGGCACATACTCGGGTGGAGTTGCGAGAAGTTTTTCAGTATCTACTTCAGGGAGCCAGCCGTTGCGAGCACGGCGCTTCGTGAGCACATCCTTGCGCCGCACGACCAAGACGGGATGCTCCGGCGTAAGCTGAAACGCATTATACGGCGATAGGGGCTTGATGGTGAGCATCTCCCCGCGATAGGGGCGCACCATCACAGCACGGACGCGGGCTTTCTCGCCGTTATCAGCAATGACGTAATCGCCGGGTTTGAGGCTCTCGACGTTGACCCAGCGATCTCCAATGCTGACTTGTTCGCCGCCAGGGAGACACCCCTCGATATAGTGCACGCGCGCGCCCTCGTCAGCAATGATAAGAGTCCTCTCAAACTGCCCCATCTG
>JAUQPG010000059.1 GCA_030550495.1 Candidatus Bipolaricaulota bacterium
AGATTAAGGGCGATATTGAGAATCTCTTGCGGATGCGCGAGCAGTGGCGCACCAAGCAAGCCGCTCGCAGGACGCTCTTAGAGAGTCTCAATGAGCTGCGCGGTGACATCGCGCGGCTTCTGGAGCGTCGTGGGCAATTGCAAGCCCGCCTGCAGGGGCAGAGCGAGGTCGAGCGCAAGCGTGCTCACGTTCAAGAGCTCATTCGATCACTAGAGGAGCAGCGAGCTGCCCTGCAAGCGCGCTATGATGACTATGTGCACAAGCGAGGCATTGTACAAGGCCAGCTTGATCACCTTGAGCGCTTACATGGTGAGCTTGCTCAGCTTCTGAGTGAGCAAGAAGAGCTTTCCAAACTCAAAGCCGAGCTTGAGGAGATCGTCTCAGTCTATCAGATGACAAAGGTCGAGCTGCGCAAGAGAAACCTCGAAGCGCTCAATTACTATTTCAATGTGTTCTTCGCGTTGATGGACTCTGGGGACTCTTACAGTCGGGTGACCGTCGGTGACGATTACGAGATTGAGGTTGAGCTGAAGAACGGGCGTAAGCTCAGCCCATCGTTGATGTCTGGGGGCGAGCGTGCGCTGATCAATATCGCGCTGCGCTGTGCGATCCATCAAGTCTTGGCGAAAGCCGTGCGCCGCATGCCTCTGATCTTAGATGAGCCCACGATCTATCTCGATCGGGATCGCATTCATAGATTACAGTTCTTGCTGGAAGACCTGGGCAAGCGGGTGGGCCAGGTCATTGTCGTCTCCCATGAGGTGGGCTTGGTTGAGGGGGCCGATCACGAGTACCGTACCGAGAAGGGCAGCGACAATATCAGTATAATATATAAGGTGCGGTAAGAGGAGCGTGAATCATGTATCGATCATTTGCTGTGAAGAATTTTCGTTGCTTTCGCAACCTTGCTCTTGCTGATTTAGAGCGGGTGAACTTGATTGCTGGCAAGAATAACGTGGGCAAGACCGCGCTCTTGGAAGCCCTCTTTATTCACTGCGGTGCGTGGAATCCTGAGCTAGCTTTGCAAATTAATGCTTTTCGTGGGATCGAGGCAATTAAGGTTGAGTTTGGGAGGTGGGCGGAGACCCCGTGGGACACACTCTTTAAAGATTTTGATGTCTCACAAAGCGTTCAGCTCGAAGGAGATGATGATCTCACAGGACGCAGAACCCTCTCGTTGAAGCTCGTCCGCGATCCTAGCGAACTGGCTAAGCTTAGGATATCTGTGCTTACTACCAATGGCAGTGCTCTTGGATCATCCGAAGCAGCCCAAGTGCTTGAGCTTGAATACTATCAAGAAAAGCACGGGGGCAAATATTATATGATCTTCGATGCCAAAGGGTTTCGGCTCGAGCCGGTTCCCCCTCCCCCTCCTTTCCCCGCTTTCTTCCAAGGCGCTCGAATGCGTCTTCCTGCGAAAGAGGAAGCAAAGCTCTTTGGAGACCTTGAAAACCGTGGTGAGCAAGAGGTTGTGCTCAAGGTGCTCCAGCTTGTTGAGCCTCGGCTCAAACGTATCTTTGTAAGATTTATTGGAGAACCTATGCTGTACGGTGAGGTAGGCCTGAGGCGCTCTCTCCCCTTACGTCTTATGGGAGATGGCATGAGTCGGTTATTCAACTTGGTCTTACATATCAGTAATGCTCCTGGCGGCGTAGTTCTCGTAGATGAGATAGAGAACGGGCTTCACTATACGGTTTTGCCCAAGGTGTGGCAGGCGATCGCCGAAACCGCACGACACTTCGGTACCCAGGTCTTTGCTACGACTCACAGCTTAGAGTGCATTGCCGCTGCTCATGAAGCGTTTTCTCAAGTGGGTGTCTATGATTTTAGATTACACAGGCTTGACCGCGTAGGGGATGATATTCGTGTGGTGAACTATGATCAAGAGACCCTGACAGCAGCCCTTGAAACTGGCCTGGAAATCCGATGAAACCATCACAGAAGACTATAGTAATAACTGAACCCAATATTTTGATTGTAGAAGGTGACGAAGATAAGATGTTCTTTGAGGCTCTCATACAGCACCTGGGACTACGCAGAATTCAAGTTATGCCTATAGGAGGGAAAACCCAGCTCAGACCCAACTTGAGGTCTCTTTGTAATCTCGAAGGATTCCCAACAAGAGTTCGCTCTTTGGGTATTATAAGAGACGCAGATGATGACCCCCAAGCTGCGTTTCAAAGCGTTCGTGGGGCTCTCCAGAGTGTAAACCTACCTGTACCTGATCGTCCATTAGTCAGGGTAGGCAGCAATCCTTCAGTAGCGGTCATGATGGTGCCAGACATAAACACCCCAGGTGCTCTTGAAGATCTCTGCCTCCAAGCGGTAGATAACGATAGAGCCAAACCGTGTGTAGAGCAGTATTTTGACTGCCTTAAACAGCGGGGGCTCCTTCCCAAGAACATCTCCAAAGCAAAAATCCAAGCTTTTCTGGCATCGCGATTAGAAGCCGGTAAGCGTCTTGGGGAAGCAGCACAAGCAGGGTATTGGCCTTGGGACTCAAGCGCTTTTGACCAGTTGAAGAAGTTCCTGCAGATTATAGTTACCTAGCTATCTATGCTTTCATCTGAGGTGCGCCGACTCTTTCTGGAAGAACTGAAGACTCTGGGCGAGCGGGCCCAGCGAACTGTCAGTCACCAGGCCCGCCAACTCTTTGCCAGACTCCAGCTCGATGGGCCTATCACGGCCCTGACGCCCCTGGAGCAGCGCGCTGAGCCCCTGCTCAAGCTCGCCCAGACCCCAGCCTCCCCAGTAGTGTATGGCGTGGACGGGGGAAGCACCCGTCCCATGCACTTTGCAGACGGTACGACGCTCTGCGCCAATCAAGCCGTCTTCCTCGCTGATCCCCCAGCTCGTCATCGTGGGCTGCCCCTTGAGACGTGGCGCACCATCGCCCTCGTATCGCATTCGTTCCAGAACATCGGCGAGGCCCGCGTCACCCATACCCAACATGAGCACGTGCATCACTGGAGCATTCACTTGACCAAAGACTTTGTCGAGCGCGAGGTCGAGTATGTGGTCAAGGGCTTAGCCGATGTCACGAGCGAGCCGACCCACGCCCTTGAGATGCTCAAGACGCTTGACATTCGCGAGGGGTTGGTAATCCTCGATGGGGCGCTCTACCCCATCGGGCTCTATTATTATCTCTTAGGCGAGCTGAAGGGGGAGTGGGGATATCGCTGGGGGGTGCGGCTCTCAGATCGCGAAGATCTTGTCGCGGTGCTTGCTGCTCCGGTGCGCTTGATCGAAGCGTGCGTGGCAAGAAAGCTCCCCATAGTCACCATCAACAAGACCCCGGAGACGAGGTGGCTGTTGCGCTTTTGTTTAGATCCTGCGGAGCGCCGATGGGCGAGCGATCGCCAATTTATGACCGCGGTGCTGCGCGATACCCCCAGGGATTCTTTGGGCTACACCAATTGGTTTGTGCAGGAAGCTTACCCCTCGTGGGAGGAGCACGGGTCTGAGATTGACCTGCCCAAGGCCGTGAGCGATTTTGCGCTGCGGTTGGACGCAGATCTCTATCACGTGGCGTTCTTTTATGTCTATGATCCGCGAGTGCGCAGCGTCTTGAAGATTGAGACCCCGCGTGCGGTCTTTCAGTTTTGTGATGCGGAGCGTTTGCGAAAGATGTTGTTAGGGGAGATTGCGCGGGGCAAGGGTGTGCCCAATGTGATCAGGAAAGCCGACAGCCGCGCGCGGATCACGCAAGAGGAACGGGAGGCGCTCATTCGTGCGAGCGGGCTCGATCCCGATTATTCCTATAATCTGAGCCGCGGGGAGAGCCTGTAAATCTTTCGATATAATGAAGGACTTTCAAAGGGGGTTTTATGCCCCTGACGTGGGTAGTGATCGGACTAGCTGTCGTAGGGCTGTTCTTCGTCTGGCAAGGTGGCCCGGCGCTCATTCTGGAGGGCCAGAAGATCTCGCAGCAGGAGTTCAGTAAGTTCTATGAGAACTTGGTTGGTCGGGATTTCTCCAAGCTAGGGCCAGGAGGGATCGAGTATCGACTGGAGCTACAGAGCCGCATCATCGACGAGCTCTTGCGAAAACGCTTGATCGCCCGTGAGGTCGAGCGCCGGCGCATTGTCATTCCCAAAGCAGACATTGACGACCAGACGGAGATCGCGTTTGAGCGCATTCTCAAGCAGAACAATCTCACGGAAGAGCAAGCAGAGCAAATTCTCAAACAGCAGGGGCGCACGCTTGAGAGCTTTAAGAGAGAGCTACGCCAAGCCGTCGAACTCAATATGCAGACAGAACGCTTGCGCGATGCTGTCGTCGGCCCCATCGAGCCCACTGACCAAGAGCTCGCCGCGTACTTAGAAGAGCACCGTGACAAATACGATACCCCAGAGCTTGCGCAGATCCGTGACAGAGTTCTCAAAGACTACATCGAAGCCGAGCGCGCCCGACGCTTCCATGACTTCTATGCTGCTCTGAAAGCCCGCGCCAAGATCTTTATTGCCGATCCTGTCTTGAGGATCTTCTATCTCTACGAGTACGCTGGCCGGCTTGAGGAAGCGCAGCGCGAGTATGCCGCGCTTAAGGACCCCAACCAGAAACTGCACATCGCGCGGGTGTTGCGGAAGAAACTCGAAGCTCTCGGCCCAGAAGCTGCCCCTGAGCTCGTGCTCGCCCTCAAAGAAGAGCTCTTACAGGTATGGCTGGCGCAGATAGCCGCATGGCCCAGTCGCGCTGACAGAAGCTATGGAGTCTCGCAGATGCTCGCGCTCAAGCCCAATGAACTCCCAGGGCAGGCGCTCTTCCAGATCACTGTGAGCACGGGCGCTCTGGACGAGACGATACGAGTGCTCCAGAAGCGTCTGAGAGAATACGGGGTGCACGAGAGCGTCGTGCTTGCTGGTGGGGATGAGCAGATTATAGTGTGGGCGCGCACTGAGACACCGAACGCTCTGGCGCGCTTGGTGAGCGTTCAGGGGAAGCTTGAGCTGAAGCGCGTCCTGCGCGAAGGGGCTGTGGGCGAGAGATTACAAGCGACGGGGCTGGGCGAACAAGCGTTGAAGGATCGCGCCGAAGCCGAAAAGCCCGGCTCGGGACGATTTTATATCGTGACTGAAGCTCCGCTCATAGACTCTCCCAAGATCGCCGAGATCTCCGTACGATCCCCGATCGTTCGAATCCGTCTGAGCGCACGCACGGCACAAAACTTAGCCAAAGCTCTCGGCCAGGTCGATCAGACGCTCGCTATAGTGATTGACAATATCGTCTACGGGACTGTCGTGGTG
>JAUQPG010000023.1 GCA_030550495.1 Candidatus Bipolaricaulota bacterium
AAAGCCAAGCGAAACTAAGATGGCTACAGCTTGACTTTCTGTCATGTTTCTAAACTGAACTTCATAAGAGCTTTTAGCGTTTGCTCCAAACCCATCGCACATCCTGACACAATATATAACCATAGCTGGGGTTTTGTCATTGTATTTATTAAGAGCGTTTTGAACTGTTACATCTGATGTTTGCTCAAATTGGATAAGGATTGCTACATGGAAGTCGCCCGGATATCTAAATCTGCCCATGTTTTCGATATAATAAGCATAGTTTGAAAGCTTGTCCAGAATGTCTTGTGCCGACAGCCCCGTATCGGACTTCACCTCAATGAAGGCAACTACCTCTCCTATCCCTGGGATAGGCCTCTGGATAATGAGGTCAATCTCGGTTACATGGCCGGTTACTCCGCGGTAGGGCATAGTCCGGCTCGTCCTCCTTGTCTGGCTTCAGCTTGATCCTTACTTGATGGGCAATCCTCTCGTCATTCCCTTCGCTAGCTATCCCCAGAATCGCTACTTTGTTGGTCTCATCGAACAGGGCTCGTATCTTGCCAATCCGCTTGCCCTTCTGGTGTAGCTTCCCCTCAAACTCTTGGAACTTGGGCTTCTCCCGCAGCTTGCGCAGCAGCTTCTCCACCTTCCCTTGGGGCAGGAATCTGACGACCCGCTCCTCCCCTGTCACGGAGATGTTGAGGGTCTTGTTGCCCTGACGGATCAAGCCCACCGCTGCTGCCTGGCCATTGGTCTTTGTCCAGACGAGATGAGCATTCTCCCCAAAGGGAATGAGCACTTGCTGCCCGCCAGCAAGCTGGACCGCTTGGGCCTCATCGGTATTGATGCCAAAGCCGCGACTCTCTAATTGTGACTTGACTGCTTGCAGCTGGGAATCTGCTAGAGCCTCTTGGAGCAACGCTGAGCGTTCTGGCTCTAGAATTGGGCTGAAGCAGCTGTTAGCAGAGGCGCTTAAAGACTGAAAATTGGCTTCAGAAGATGCTTCAGACTTCAGCGGGGGGGGGGGGTGACATCCTGGGACTTAAAGAGCGAGGTACAACCGACGAGAACTGAAACAAGACCGATGACGATGGTGAGTGTGGCCAGGCGAGCCGTGCGCATAAACTCCTCCTTCTGCGCTCCTTCCCCTGCTCCCTCAAATCTCTGGGGGACATGAGTGGCTTTTGTGGTTTATCACCCTTTATATACCACAAACGGGGAGAAAAGTCAAGAGGATGATATGAAAATCGCGTACAGATCAGAGGTTGAGTTTACTCTGATGAGCTCACCGCCGCCCAAACTTCTTCTCCAACTCTTCGAGTGAGTACGCTAAGACTATCGGTCGCCCGTGCGGGCAACTGTAGGGATTCTGCGTCTGCTTGAGCTGTTTGATGAGTTCCGTCATCTCTTCGGGTCGCAACGGCTTGTTCTTCACCACGGCGGCTTCACACGCGACGCGAGCTGCTAGTGTCTTCGCCAACTCTTCAAGACTCGGCTCGGCTTCGTGCTCCAGTACCGCCAGCACGCGCTCGATTGTTGCTGAAAACTCGCTCTTACTCCAATCACTCGTGAGCACCTGCGGCCAATCGCGCAGAATAAACGTCCCACCACCGAAGTGCTCGATCCCGATCCCTAAACGCTTATCTAAGTCTTCAAGATGCGCCGCGAGCAGCTCGGCTTTATCCAGGGGCATCTCTATCGTGATGGGGATCAAGAGCCTCTGTCGAATGACTTTTCGCTCTCTGAGCTGCGCGAGAAATTTTTCGTAGAGAATCCGTTCGTGAGCCACGTGCTGGTCAACGATTTCTAGGCCCGACTCCGTCTGAACCAAAATATACGTCCCGTGGAGCTGGCCGAGAATGCGAAAGCTAGGAGCAAGCTCAACAGAAGGGGCTTGACGCAGGGCTTCGAGCTCGCTGCGCAGATCGAGCTGTCGTGTCGATGGAGAGGGTACGACTTCACGAGTTCGCGAGTCCAAGAGGCCCTCACCCCGCCCTTGGGCACGCTGCGCGTGCCAGACTTCGTCTGGACTGTTCGCCTTCGCCCGCTCAGGCGGGCGAAGATGAACCCCACGCGCAGCGTTCAGGCGAAGCCTGGGGGTGAGGGCCCTTTCCAAGCGCGGCACGGCATGAGCCGACGTCAACGCTTTGGTGATCGCTTGCTTGACGACCGCTTGGACTTTGATCGGCTCGGCGAAGCGCACTTCGGCTTTCTGCGGGTGCACGTTCACGTCGACAGCCCGCGGGTCGATCTCGATAAACAGAAAGATATACGGATACTGATCGCCCTTGAGCGCGCTCTCATACGCTTGGGAGATCGCGTAATTGATCTGAGTATCTCTGACGAAGCGCCCATTGACAAACAGAAACTGTTCGGTGCGGTCAGAACGCGTTATCTGTGCTGGGCTGACCAGGCCGCGCACGGTGATGCCCGGAATTACCGTGTGGACGTCGAGCAAGGCGCGAGCCAGCTCAGCCGTATAGAGCTGCGCAATAGTTTGACGCAAGTCGCTTGTGGGAGGCAGATCGAGCACAGTTCTCTTGTCGTGTTCCAGACGAAAGTGCACATTCGGATACGCGAGCGCGAAGCGTTTCACCACGCGCACGATGTGAAAGAACTCGGTCTTTTGAGATTTTAAGAACTTTCTGCGCGCGGGGACGTTAAAGAAGAGCTCGTGCACGTCTACGGTCGTGCCGCGTGCGCGTCCGGCGGCTTTGACTGAAAGAACGCGCCCGCCCTCGATCTCGACCTGAACGCCCTCAGCCGAATCGTTGCTCTTGCTGGTGATGACGGTCTTGGAGACTTCAACAATACTTGCCAACGCTTCGCCGCGAAAACCGAGCGTGCGAATATTGAAGAGATCTTCTTCAGAAGAAATTTTGCTTGTTGTGTGGCGCTGGATTGCAAGCAAAAGATCCTCTTGAGTCATGCCCTCGCCGTCGTCGGCGACGCAGAGTCTTCGTTCGCCTCCGCCCTCGACAAAGAGTTCGATCTTGGTTGCGCCAGCGTCGAGGGCGTTCTCGATCAGCTCTTTGGCGACCGACGCTGGGCGCTCGATCACTTCCCCGGCGGCGATCTTGTTGACTACGTGCGCATCTAGGACCTTGACTTTCATGGGCGCTCTCTGCCACAATAGCATAAGCGAAGGAGGCTGACAAATCGCGTGAGAAAATATTTATGGGTTTTCGGGTTACTCATGGTATGTCTAGAAGCTCTCGCGCAGGAGCGTGCTCCAAGTTTGGGCATCGGTGCGACCTGGATGGAGTTGGATAACTTTCAGCAGGTGTTGCCCACATTCACGCTCTCTCGGAAAGTTCTGCTCTTTTCAGTTCGTGGGGAGACGCAAATCGAGACTGGGATGGCGTTGCGCCTCGCTGGGGGCTGGGGCTTCGCCTTTGAGGGGAGTTCCTTAGGCATAGCGCACTATGAGACGGCATTGGCGCTCAATTTCCCGTTTGGTCGAGCTACTGCTTCTGTTGAGCTTGGATCGGGAATCCTCCATCTGACGCAGAACGCCGAACAAGCGTGGCGGCTGACGGGCTGGATCGGGGCAGGAGGGAGATTCTCGCTCTTCTCAAGAGTCTCAATCTTCTTTGACGTTGTGCCTTTGGTGCTGCTTGAATTCAGTCAACAGAACCTGCCGTGGGTCTGGAGCTACCGCGCTGGGGTGCTGTGGCGGTTTTAGCCTGCCCGCCGCACGCGGATCGTCCCACCTGATTTGTGCGCTTCGTAGATTCTCTCTGCTGGCTCGCTCCCCCGGACTAATTTAATGCTTCCCGTGCGCGAGACTGATCCGATGAAGACCGGCTCGCCATCTACTAAGATCTCGATATTGCGCCCGCGCAAGCTCGGGTCTAAATCGAGAATCACGTGCCGGTCACTCACTTCGATATCTACGTCTTGATGGAGCGTCGTCTCCATCTCGTCATAGGAGCGCACGTCAAGCTTAATGCCAAGATCAGCTTCGAGCTCGCGAATCCGGCTGCCCCCACGCCCTAAGATTATCGGGATTTGGTCTTCGTCAACGTACAGCGTCGCTTGGTTGTCAGAGCGAATCTCGACGGTGAACGGCCCGCGAATCACGCGGCGCAGCTCATACTCCAACGCTTGGGCGGCCAGACGCCAAACGGGCTTCTCACTTAGGACTTCCTTCACCGGCATCACCACGACTTGCTCGCCGAAGCTGTAGATCTCATAGACTAACGCTTTCGACTCGAACTCACGAATCTCGATCACTGGGCGGGCTAAGTCTGTATCGCCCATGCCGCTGGGGACCTTTACGGTGAACTCAACTTCGTAGATCTCTTTCACGTCGCCATCTTCAATGAAGACAACCGTGTCGACGACCTGAGGGATCATCCCCAAGTCGACACGCCCAATAAGTCTTTGTACGGCGTCAATGCCACGCGTGGCATGCACCACACCGATCATCCCCACCCCAGCAAGTCTCATATCGGCGAAGACCTTAAAGTCCTCGTCGACGCGCATCTCGTCGAAGATCGTGTAGTCGGGGCGGACTAACAGCAACACATCAGCGGTCTTCTTCATCTCGCCACAGAGGGCGGTGTATTGCGTGATCTCATCGGAGAGTTCCAAGTCCCGTGGCTTCTCCATGGTCTTGAGAATCCATCCGGACTCTTGTAAGTACTCTGCAATTCCCTGGACGAACGTGGACTTTCCTGCCCCTGGGGCCCCAGAGACCAAGACGCCGCGCGAGCGCTCCCTTAATCGCTCTTTTAACAGATCGGCATAGCGATACTCGTCGAGCTTCTTGCGCACGATGGGCCGGACAATCGTGATCTCCAGCGCATCGCTAAAGGGCGGGCGCGCGATAGCAATTCTCAAATTTTTTAGTTGGATGACGGTGCTCCCACCAGCGTCCATCTCGATGAATCCCTCGGGATGCCCCTTGGCAACTTCAACGATCTCACGAGCAATTCTCTCTAGTTCTTTTTCGGTCATGGGCTCGTCACGCAAGGGGACGACCTTCATGCGGCCAGGAGCGCCACGCTTAGCTTTGGGGCGTGCCTTGGCACGCAGATGCACCGACATCGTTTGATCATCGAAGAACCGCATGATCGAGAGCTGCTCTAGCCCACGACCATCAGCAGCCGCCCCTAAGAACTGCATAGGCAGTCCTTGAGCCTCACTCACGAGCGCTTGGCTGCGGCTGCTCGTCAGGAGAATCGCGTTCTCTTCCTCGGCGACGGCGCGGACCATCGCGTGAAGTTCGCCGGTCTCCATCAGTCGTAACGGATCGATCCTAGGGCGCTCCCCCTTGAAGACGAGCTCGATCTGTCCTTCCCATGCAAGCTGCTGCAATCGCTTCAATTCGCTAAGCCCCGCGTATCCCGTCTCCTGCCCGCGCACTGCTTGGGCTTCCAAAAGCGCCAAGACCGCGTTGGGCACAATGAACACCGCGTTAGGGAATTTGTTCTGGCGAATCCCCTCAGTAATGCGCCCGTCTACGATAACGCTCGTATCCAGCACATAGCGTTCGACTTTGTTCACTTCAGCCATATCTCTCTCCCAGTAAAGCTGCGACTTCTTCTAAGAATTCCCTATCTCTCTCTGTAAACGCGTGAAGCGCGTCGCTGTCGATATCGATCTCGCCAATCACTGTAGAGTCTTTGAAGATGGGCACGACGATCTCCGATTTCGTATACGGGAAGCACGCCAAGTATCTTGAATCAGCACTCACATCACCGACGATGACCGTTCTCTTTTCCCGTGCAGCCAGCCCACAGATGCCCTTGCCGATGGGGATTCTGACGTGCTGAGTCGCTTCAGGACCGTCCCAGGCTTTGAGAACTAACTCGTCACCCTCGAGCATATAGACGCCGACCCAGTTATAGTGGGCGACGTTTTTGCGCAAGAACGACACGGTCTTGTGCAGCGCTTGCGCAAAGTCCAAACCAGCGATCTCCTGTCGCAGGGAGCTCAGTAAGTCCATACTATCTCAAGCATATCACCAAGAGATGGGTACACGCAAGGGGCTACGTAATAAAAGACAGAGAGGGCGCGCTTGACGCTCTACGCCCCGTGCAGTATCATTCCCTCGGTGCAATTCTATTCTCGTGGAGGTGGCCTGCTTATGCCAAAGTATGGGAAGCTGCCTGACCCATTGACCCTCGAAGCCGAGATCTTACAGTTTTGGGAGCAGGCCACTATCCCGAAAAAGAGCCTAAGCCGCAACGAAAAGAACAGAGCGAAGAAGCGCTTTGTCTTTTATGAGGGCCCGCCCACAGCCAATGACAAGCCCCACTTTGGGCATCTCATCCCTCGCGTCTATAAAGATCTCTTCCCAAGATACAAACTGATGCAAGGCTATCACGTCATTAAGAAGGGCGGCTGGGACACCCACGGACTACCCGTCGAACTCAAAGTCGAGAAAGAACTCGGGCTCAACAGCAAGCGCGAGATCGAGGCCTTCGGCGTCGAAGCCTTCGTCAACAAGTGCAAGGAGAACGTCTGGAAGTTCAAGAGCGAGTGGGAGCGCTTCGACCCGCGTATGGGCTTCTGGTATGACCAAGAGCACGCGTATATCACGTATACAAACGAGTATATCGAATCAGTTTGGTGGGCACTGAAGAAGATTTGGGAGAAGGGGTTGCTCTACAAAGGGCATAAAGTGCTGCCCTACTGCCCTCGCTGCGGCACGCCCTTGAGCTCGCACGAGGTCGCCCAAGGCTATGAGACCACTCAAGACCCTTCTATCTTCTTGAAGTTTAAGGCTCGTGACCTACAAGACACGCACTTTCTTGTGTGGACGACAACGCCTTGGACTGTGCCCAGCAACGTCGCCTTAGCGGTTGGGCCTAGCTATACATACGCGAAAGTGCAGGTCGGCTCGGAGATCTTCATCCTTGCTCACGAGCTGATCAGCCAAGTTCTGGGCACAGAGCACTATGAGATCGTGGGCACGGTGCGCGGGGCAGATCTTGTCGGGATGCGCTATGAGCCCCCATATCGCCTGAGCGATGCCCCAGGAGCCTATCGCGTCGTGGCTGCAGACTTCGTCTCACTCGAAGAGGGCACGGGGATCGTGCACATTGCGCCGGCGTTTGGGGAAGAAGACTATCAAGTCGGGCAGGCAGAAGGGCTTCCCTTCGTCAATCCCGTCGATCTGGAAGGAAAGTTCACGATGGCGTTTCCGTTGGCTGCGGGGCAATTTGTTAAGGACGCTGACGCCGTGATTATTCACGATCTGAAGCACCGCGGGCTGCTGTATAAGTCGGGCACGTACAAGCACGAGTATCCGTTCTGCTGGCGCTGCAAGACCCCATTGCTCTATTATGCGCTCGATTCGTACTTCATCAGGACGACAGCCAAACAGAACGAGATCATCGAGAATAATAAACAGATTCACTGGCACCCCGAGCACTTCCGCGATGGGCGCTTTGGCAATTTCTTAGAGACCATGAAAGACTGGGCGCTCTCGCGGGATCGCTACTGGGGAACGCCGTTGCCCTTGTGGGTCTGCGAGCAGTGCCAGAGAGAGCACTGTGTGGGCAGCCGCCAAGAGCTCATAGACTTGGCCCTCGACAAAGAGAAGGCACGCACCGTCGAGTTTCACCGCCCGTGGATCGACGAGATACTCTTACGGTGTTCGTGCGGGGGCACGATGCGCCGCGTCCTCTATGTAATAGATTGTTGGTTCGACTCCGGTATGATGCATACAGCCCAATGGCATTATCCCTTCGAGAACCAAGAGCTCTTTGCAGAACAGTTCCCCGCGGACTTCATCGCCGAGGGGCTTGATCAGACGCGCGGCTGGTTCTACTCGCTCTTGGTGACGAGCACATTGCTCTATGAAGAGAAGCCCTATCCCCATCCGTATAGGCATGTCGTAGTGACGGGCATGGGCCTGGATGAGTCTGGGAAGAAGATGTCCAAGAGCCTCGGCAATGTGCTCGACCCCTGGGATGTCGTCAATGTGTATGGAGCTGACGCGGTGCGCTGGTTCTTTTACTCGGGCAGCGCCCCGTGGCGCGACCGGCGGCTCGATCCCAAAGATATTGTCGAGACGCGCGGGGTCCTCGAGACCGTGCGCAATGTCTATAGCTTCTTCGCCCTGTATGCTGGGATCGATCATTTCGATCCCGCTCGACATACCGTGTCCGAGCGCGCTTTGCTCGACCGCTGGATTCTCTCGCGACTCCAATACGCCATCAGCGAGATAACCCGTGCTCTTGACGAGTATGAACCGGTAGCTGCTACACAAGCCATCGCGACGTTCGTCGACGAGCTCAGCAATTGGTATGTGCGCAACTCGCGGGCGCGATTTTGGGGCAGCTCCTGGACCCCTGATAAGATCTCGGCGTTTGCCACACTCTATGAGGTCTTGCTAGCGTTGGCCAAGCTGCTCGCGCCGTTTGTGCCGTTCTTAGCTGAAGCAATCTATCAGAATCTCAAGACAGACCAGATGCCCGAAAGCGTCCACCTGTGCGATTGGCCGCAGGCCAATGATAAGCTGCGCGATGAGGGTCTGGAAGCGCAGATGAAGCTGGCGCGGCAGATCGTCACCGCGGGGCTGCAAGCCCGAAACAAAGCCCAGATTAAAGTGCGCCAGCCATTGGCCCTCGCCGTGGTGCTCAGTACCAGACCGCCGCTCGACCCGGAATATCAACAGCTCATCCGCCAAGAGCTGAACGTCAAGCAGCTCACATGGCTGAGCCAAGATCAGCCCTTTGCGTTCTATACCCCTCAGTTCGAGTATGAGAAATCCGCGTTAGGCAAGGACTTGCGCAGCCTGGCTCCCAAAGCTGTTCATATCTTAGAAGAACTCAATAAAGCTGAACACGAGAAGCGTGTGCAGCTTGTTCAAGAGCTTAAAGCCCAGCACAAGCTGCGCTTGACCATCGAGGGCCAGGAGATCGAGCTTCCCGAAGGCACACACATCCGCGTTGTCTTGCAGCCACGCGAGGGATACGTCGAAGGAAGTGAAGCAGACATGAAGGTGCTGTTGGATACGCGGATTGATGACGCGCTGCGTCAGGAGGGCTTAGTGCGCGAGTTCGTGCGCTTAGTGCAAGAATGTCGGAAGGAAGCGGGCTTTGAGGTCTCAGATCGCATCGAGCTCTACTACGAAGCCGACCCAGAGGTGCAAACAGCTCTGGAGAAGTTTGCCCAGCACGTTCAAGAAGAGACGCTTGCAGTGACGCTCCAGCGTAACAGCTCCTTTGAGAGGGTCGAGTTCACAAAAGAGCTCGACGTCAACGGACGCAGGGCCAAGATCGGCTTGATTCGTAAGCGATGATCTATTCTATTGAGCGTTGTACTCGGCTGAGCTCGACTAACGACTGGCTCAAAGCGCGTGCACAATCTGGCGCACCTGAGGGAACTGTGATCATTGCCGAGGAGCAGACGGCGGGCAGAGGACGCTTGGGACGAAGCTGGGTTTCTCCAAAGGGCGGCGCGTGGTTTTCGATTCTGTTGAAGCCACCGATCCCTGTTGAGCAAGCAGGCTGCATCTCTATTCTTATTGCCGTCTCCCTCGCGAAAGCTCTGCAAGAACAGTGGGGGATCCCCGTGGGCGTCAAATGGCCCAATGATCTGTACGTCAGAGATAAAAAGCTTGGGGGAATCTTGATTGAGCTGAGCAGCTATGCCCACAAGATCGAATGGCTCATCGCAGGGATCGGGATCAACGTTAATAACGAGCCTCCCACAGAGACACGCGTTCCGGCTACGTCGCTCTCCCGCGAGGTGGGTAAGGCTATTGCCCTTGAGGAATTTTTTGATGTTGCGCTTACAGCTATCGCTCGTGATTATGAGAGATTTCTGAGTGAGGGCTTTGAGTTTGTACATCAAGAATGGTCCAAGCTGTCTGTGCTTCCCCCGCGCATCGAAGTTGAGTCCGGTACAGAGAGATTTGACGCCGACGTGCTTGGGCTCTCCCCATCGGGTAAACTCATTGTGCGCGTAGGAGAGAGCATTCGTGAACTCATCAGCGAGGAAGTGACCATATGCCAGCTACAGCCGTCCTAGGAGCGCAGTGGGGCGACGAGGGCAAGGGCAAGATCGTGCATCTGCTCTCGCGGGATGCTGATTATTGTGTGCGCTTCAACGGGGGCACCAACGCGGGCCACCGAGTCGTTATGAGTCGCATTCCCGCTCTGGTCGACGCCGATAGCAGCGAAACGCCTATCGAAGCGCAAGAGTTCAAGTTCCATCTGGTTCCTTCGGGAGCACTGCACGAAAACTGTGCCGGGGTCTTAGCCCACGGCATGGTCATCGATCCCTACGCGCTCGTACAAGAACTCAACGCTTTGCGTGAGCTGCGCGGCAGCGACCCCCAAGTCTATATCAGCTCTAACGCCCATATGCTCCTGCCGTATCATCCCATCATCGAGAGACTCGAGGGCTCGCAGTCGGCCCTCGACACGACCGCCAAGGGCATCGGCCCAGCGTATCGCGACAAAGCAGCACGCATCGGCTTGAGAATGTCGGACTTGCTCTTCCCACAGAGATTCATAGAGAAGCTCTCAGCGATCTTGGAACGCTACCAAAAAATCTGGCCTGACCATCCAGAGCTCAAGCGCCTGCAAGCCCCCCAGCTTGCTGACGAAGTGCTCAAACTTGCCGAAACCTTCCGGGATCGGATCGTCGACACCGTGCGCCTACTCAATGACGCGTTAGATCAGAATAAATATATAGTCTTTGAGGGCGCCCAAGCAGCCCTGCTTGATCTCGATCTAGGGACGTATCCGTATGTGACGTCATCAACAGCGACTATTGGGGGAATCGGTTCAGGGGCCGGAGTGCCACCACAGCGCGTTAGCCGTGTCATCGGTGTTGCGAAGGCCTACACGACGCGTGTGGGCCACGGGCCCTTCCCAACCGAAGCACTCGACAGCGCTGGGGAGCGCCTGCGCCTCCAGGGAAACGAATTCGGCACGACCACAGGGCGGCCGCGCCGCTGCGGCTGGCTCGACTTGGTCGCCCTGCGCTATAGTGCTATGATTAACGGCTTCACCGAGATTGCCCTCACCAAGCTCGACGTGCTGACGGGCTTCGCCGAGATCCCCATAGCAACGAGCTATCGCTACCACGGGCGCGTGCTCTATGACTTCCCAACCGTCTGTGAGATCCTCCAAGAATGCGAGCCCATCTATGAAAGACTTCCAGGCTGGCAGGAATCGCTCTCCGAATGCCGCGATTTCTCTGAGCTCCCTAAGGCCGCCCAACAGTACGTTCGCTTGATCGAAGATGAGCTAGGGATTCCCGTCACACTGGTCTCTGTTGGCCCTCGTGAAGAGCAAAATCTGTGGAGATAGAATTTCTCGCAAGGGATCGAAGTTATTGCAGACTTGACTTTGAACCCTCCAACGATCTATAATGAAAAGCTTACGAGGCTCAAAGGGGGTCTCATGAGCACAGTAGCGCGCGTGATCAAGGGGAGCTTGGTCAGTCTCGCACTAGCAAGCTCTGTCTGCTTGGCTCAGCAAACGGGATCGTACCAACTCAACGGCCAAGAGATGGTCTTCATCTTGTTGCTCGTTGCTCTTGTCATTGGCGGGTGGGTTGGCTACGAATGGATTCGTAAAGGAAGAGCTGTATAATTGATATTCCAGGGAGCCGTTGAGGGCGTCATCATCCCCACCTCATCCCTGGAAGCGACCTGATGAGCAATCTCATCAGGTCGGAACCCCCTTTCCCGCGGGACGGTCCCCCCAGGCCGTCCCGTTCTTATTCTTTTTCTTTTTAGATTTGATAATGATCAATAATAGCTATGATAGAAATCATAGCTAAAGTGATGCAAGCCCCGTAAGATAGAGATCGAAGTGAGTACGAAAGGGGGCTTTATGAGCATCACACTCAGCCCACAGCACGAGACGATACCCGCCATTTACCAAGAGATCCATCCCCCGCTCGATAAGCTGACAGCGACCCTTGAAGCCGACCGATGCTTAGAGTGTGGTGGGCCATACGCGCCCGCGCCTTGTATGAATGCCTGCCCGGCGCGCGTCCCTGTGCCCCAGTTTATCAAAGCGATTCGCGAGGGCCGTCCCGAGGAGGCCGCCAGGCTTATCTTCGAGGCCAATATCTTAGGAGGCAGCTGCGCTCGCGTCTGCCCTGTCGAAGAGCTTTGCGAGGGCGCATGTGTTTTAACGAAAGAAGGACGCCGTGCCGTCTCCATTGGGCGTCTGCAGCGCTACGCTACAGATGTAGCGCTCGCGCGCCAGTTGAATTTCTTTACCCGTCCGGCGTGGAAGCCCCAGAGCGTCGGAGTAATCGGAGCCGGGCCAGCGGGGCTTGCCTGCGCCGCAGAACTTGCCAAGATGGGCTACGACGTCGTGATCTACGAGAGCCGCCCTCAGCCAGGAGGCTTGATCACCGCTGCTATCGCCCCCTACAAACAGCTCACAGATCCCTTACCTGCCGAAGTCGCTATGATCGAACGGTTGGGAGTTAAGCTCCATTATGGGGTAACTGTAGGCAAGGATATCAGCATTGAGGAGCTGGAGCGACGCCATCAAGCGATCTTTCTCGGTGTAGGCCTTGGAGCTGATAGTAAAGCGCGTATCCCTGGGGAGGACCTGTCCGGCGTGTGGGATTCACTAAAATTTATCGAGCAGATTAAGAGTGGGCGCTTCCCTAAGATCGGCCCAACAGTTGCGGTCATTGGGGGGGGCAATACGGCTATCGACGTTGCTCGCGAAGCGGTGCGCCTTGGCGCGACCAACGTGATGGTCCTCTATCGGCGCACCGAAGACCAGATGCCGGCGTTCAAGCATGAAGTGAAAGCCGCCCGCAAAGAAGGGGTGCACTTCTATTTCTTGACGGCTCCGGTGCGCTTCATCGGCGACGGCAAGGTGCGCCAGATCGAGTGCATCCATATGAAGCTTGGGGCGCCAGATCGATCTGGCCGTCCCGCCCCTGAGCCCATCCCCGGCACAGAATTCACTTTGGAAGTTGACACGGTCATCAAAGCGATTGGGCAAGAGAAGCGCGTCGAGCTTTTCCAAGCGTTAGGGATAGCAACCGAGGGCGGTTTGGTGAAGGTGAACGAGTATTTCCAGACGAGTCGAGAGAAATTCTTCGCCGGCGGCGACTGCGTCAACGGCGGCGCGACTGTTGTTGAAGCCGTGCGTCATGGCAAGATCGCTGCTCAAGGGATCGCCAAGTTCCTCGCAAAGGGGTGAGCTCAATGATCGAGATCCGTTGGCATGGGCGCGGCGGCCAAGGAGCCAAGACGGTCTCCCAGCTCCTAGCCGGAGCTGCTCTTCGCAGCGGACGCTATGCCCAAGCCTTCCCAGAATACGGCCCGGAGCGCAGCGGCGCCCCCGTGAAAGCGTTCAATCGCCTCGATACAAAAGAGATTCGATTACATTGCAGCATCTATGAGCCCGATATCGTGGTGGTGCTCGATCCAACCCTCCTGAATGCTAAGGAAGCTCGAGTTACAGAAGGGCTGAAGCGCCATGGGATTCTCTTAGTGAACACCGCGCAGACACCAGAAGAGATCCGAGCACTGACAGGGTTTTCGGGGAAGATCATTACTCTAGATGCGGAAGCCCTCGCGCGCTCTGTGAATGCCCGCTTCTCCAATGTGGTGATGCTCGGTGCCCTGGTGCGCCTGCTCGGTCATGTCTCCTTGGAAGACCTGGAGAAAGAGTTCGCGAAGCTCTTTGGTGAGAAAGCCCTTGCGACCAATGTCGCGGCGCTGCGCGCCGGCTTCTCGGCCGTGACTGAGAGCCTAGACCAAAGGGCATTGGAGGCGACAGCATGAAGCGCTATCAAGAATTACCCATCGGAGGGGTTATCCCCGGAGGGGCCACGCCCCATCTCGTGCAGACCGGAGGTTGGCGCTCCGGCAAACGGCCAAGTTTCAACGAAAAACTCTGCGTTAACTGTCTGCTCTGCTGGGTACACTGCCCCGAAGCAACGATCATAGTCGAGGGCGCCCAGATGCGTGGGATCAGCTACGATCACTGCAAAGGGTGTGGGATCTGCTCGCAGGCCTGTCCTACAGGCGCTATCGTCATGACTGAAGAGACCAAGAGCGAGCCCACTCCCTCCCTCGCGCAAGCGGGTGAGCCAGTATGCGTCTAACCACAACGCCTGCAGAGCTTGTCCTAATGACAGGAGCAGAAGCAACGGCACAGGCAATGTGCCAGATCAACCCCGATGTCGTCCCCGTCTATCCTATCACGCCACAGACGCCGATCATTGAGACGTTCGCGCAATTCGTCGCTGATGGGCTATGTGACACAGAGATCATTAACGTCGAGAGCGAGCACAGCGCCATGAGCGCGGCTGTAGGGGCATCATGTGCTGGGGCTCGCGTGATGACCGCGACGAGCTCACAAGGCTTGGCTTTGATGCTCGAGATCGTCTACATCGCCGCGTCGATGCGCTGCCCCATCACGATCGCCGTGGGCAGCCGGGCACTCTCCGGGCCCATTAATATTCACTGTGACCACTCTGATAGCATGATGGCCCGCGACGCGGGGTGCGTCCAGCTCTTCGCGGAAAACGCCCAGGAAGCTTATGATCTAATGATCATGGCGCAGCGCTTGGCTGAAGACCATAGGGTTTTGGTTCCCGTCATGGTGATGCAAGACGGCTTCACGATCACGCATTCTGCCGAGCCCGTGGCGCTCCTTCCTGATGAGACTGTGAAAGACTTTGTCGGGGAGTACGAGCCGCTCTACCCGCTCTTAGATACAGATCATCCGACGACCCAGGGGCCGTTTGCATTGCCTGATTATTACTTCGAACTGAAACGCCAGCAAGTCGATGCCCTCGAAGCCGCCCGGACTGTCTGGCTTGAGCTTCAGAAGAAATTCGCGGAGATCTCCGGGCGTCGCTATGAGGGCTTCTTCGAAGGGTACAAGTTGAGCGATGCTGAGTATGTCTTAGTGATCTTGAGTTCGACGGCGGGGACGGCCAAAGTCGTCATCGATCGCTTGCGGCGCAAGGGGATCAAAGTAGGACTGCTCAAGCCGTGGGTCTTCCGGCCCTTCCCCGCTCGTGAGATCGCGCAAGCTCTTGCGGGCAAGCGCGCCGTCGCCGTCTTAGATCGCGCTCTATCCCTGGGCAGTTGGGGACCGCTCTATTTGGAGATCGCAGCAGCGTTAGGGCGGTATCTGCCAAAGAAGCCCGTGCTCTATAACTATATCTATGGCCTAGGTGGGCGCGATACCCCGCCGGAGCTGTTAGCCTCCGTCGTGACTGATATGCAGAACGAAGCTGACCCAACGGTGCTACGGTACTTGGGTCTGCGGGAGTGATCTTCTATGCCCAACACCAAAGAGCTTGTGCGGCACGAAGAAATCCAGAAGCGTTTCACCGGGGCTCATGCGCTCTGCGCCGGGTGCGGCACCCCCATCTGTGTACGCACGATTCTCAATGCGATTGAAGAGCCTGTCGTCGTCATCAACGCGACGGGGTGCTTAGAAGTCGCTACAACGCGCTATCCCACGACAGCGTGGAACGTCCCCTGGATTCATGTAGCGTTCGAGAACGCTGCAGCGGTTGCCAGTGGCGTGGAGACGGCGTATAGAGTCTTGCGGCGACGCGGCAAGATCTCCAAGGAGATTCGGTTTGTCGCGTTTGGCGGCGACGGCGGCACCTACGACATCGGGTTGCAAGCGCTCTCTGGGGCGCTTGAGCGTGGGCATAGATTTATCTACGTCTGCTACGACAACGAAGCCTATATGAACACGGGGAACCAGCGCTCGGGAGCGACGCCGTTTGCTGCGCAGACGACGACGGCCCCCACAGGGGAGAAGAGCTTTGGCAAGCCCCAACGCCGCAAAGATCTCACGCAGATCGTCGCAGCGCATCACATTCCGTATGTGGCGCAAGCGTCTATTAGCAATTGGTACGACTTAGCCGTCAAGGCGCGCAAAGCTGCGGCCGCCAATGGCCCGGCGTTTCTGAATGTGCTCTCGTCCTGCCCGCGCGGCTGGGGCCACCCGTCCGACCAGAGCGTCAAGATCGCTCGACTTGCTGTCGAGACATGCTATTGGCCTCTGTATGAGATCATTGAAGGACATTGGTACCTGAACTATATTCCCGAAGAGAAGCTCCCCATCACGGAGTGGCTGCGCCCGCAGAAGCGCTTTGCGCATCTGTTTGATCCAGCCAACAAAGAGCTCCTCATAGAGATTCAACGGCAAGTCGACGAGGATTGGGAGAAGCTGCTGCGCAGGTGTGAACGCTATGAAGCGCTATGAGCAGAACGGATTTTTCTTAGAGATAGAGCCACGACGCTGCAAAGGCTGTGGGGTCTGCGTGCAAAGCTGCCCCATGAACGTCCTGATTTTAAACGATGCAGGGAAGGTCGAAGCCAAAGAGATCATGCGTTGTGTCTTCTGCGGCATCTGCGAACAGCGATGCCCGGATTTTGCCATTTCGGTGCATAAGTCTGTATGAGAGAACCAGAGCTTGTCCAAGGCAATGAAGCATGTGCCCGTGGGGCCCTCTACGCGGGGTGCCGTTTCTTCGCGGGATATCCCATCACGCCCAGCAGCGAGATCATGGAGTACCTCGCCCGGGAGATGCCCAAGGTCGGTGGCATTTGCCTTCAGATGGAAGACGAGATCGCCTCGATCTCTGCTGTCATTGGGGCATCCTGGGGGGGCGCCAAGGCCATGACGGCTACGAGCGGGCCAGGGTTCTCGCTCATGCAAGAATCTATTGGGTACGCAGCGATTACCGAGACCCCATGTGTCATCGTGGACGCGCAGCGCTGGAGCCCCAGCACCGGCCAGCCCACTAAAGCCGCCCAAGGCGATGTCATGCAAGCCCGCTGGGGCACGCACGGCGATCACCCTATTATAGTCTTGACGGCCTCCTGGGTGCGCGAGGTCTTCGAGATGACCGTGCACG
The DNA here is from genome assembly GCA_030550495.1 of Candidatus Bipolaricaulota bacterium. Taxonomy (GTDB): domain Bacteria; phylum Bipolaricaulota; class Bipolaricaulia; order RBG-16-55-9; family DRXL01; genus JANXCC01. Next base: position 16,825 of record JAUQPG010000023.1, read on the forward strand.
CGTTCAACTTTGCCGAGAAGTATCGCGTGCCGGTCATCTTGCTCCTGGACGAGGTCCTGGCGCATCTCCGCGAGAACGTGATCCTGCCTGAGCCGGGGGAGCTCGAAGTGATCTCGCGCCAGCGCCCAGAGCGCTTAGAAGACTTTCAACCCTTCGCCAACGAAATGATGCTCAACTTTGGCGAAGGGGGACATATCATGGTCACGGGGATGGCCCACGACGAGATGGGCTTTCCCACCCAGGGCCAGAAGGCGGCAGAGCAGCTCAAGCGTATCGTCTCCAAGATCGAGCGCCGTGCCGAAGAGCTCGCGCTCTATCGTGCCCACTACCTCGACGATGCTGAGGCCGTCATCATCAGCTATGGTATCACGAGCCGAGCAGTTGAAGCTGCTGTAGAACTCATGCGCGCTCAGGGCCTAGCTGTTGGATTCCTCGACTTGAAGACGCTCTGGCCCTTCCCTGAGAAGCTCATTCGCTCATGGACGGAGGGCGTGCAGTATGTGCTGGTCCCAGAGCTCAATTTGGGGCAGCTCGTACGCGAAGTTGAGCGTGCTGTAGGGGGACGTGCTCCTGTGGAGCACCTCGGCCGCGTTGACGGCTATCTCATCACCCCTCAGGAGATCTGTCAACGTGTGCAAGAGCGATTAGGAGTGAATCATGGCGTACGATCTTCTTGAAGAATATTTGCGGGTAGAGAGGCTTCCTCACGTGTGGTGTCCCGGTTGCGGGCATGGGGTGATCACCCACGCGCTTGCCTGCGCCATGGCGGAATTGCGCCTAGACCCTGATCGTACCGCCGTGATCGGGGGGATAGGATGCTCTGGGCGGGCAGCGTTTCTCTTCGATATGGACGCCATGCACACCACTCACGGCCGGGCAATCGTCTTCGCCACGGGGCTGAAGCTCGTGCGTCCTCAGCTGACTGTTATCCTGACGTTAGGCGACGGCGACGCCGTAGGGATCGGGGGCAATCACTTCATTCACGCGTGCCGCCGCAATCTCGATCTCACCGCGATTATCTATAATAACTCGATCTATGGCCAAACAGGCGGCCAGGTCGCGCCGACGACCCCCCCTCACAAGAAGAGCACGACCAGCCCCTATGGGAATTTAGAATACCCCTTTGATATTGCACAGTTGGCGATAGCTGCGGGGGCCACCTATGTTGCCCGCACCACCAGCTTCGATTTCCGCGATATGGTGAAGTTCATCAAGCGCGGGATTCTCCACAAGGGCTTTGCCGTGATCGAGGTCCTCACGCATTGCCCGACGTATTATGGGCGCTTGAATGAGATGCGCGACCCTTACGAAATGCTCCATCGGCTCAAAGAGCACACAGTGCCCCTCGAAGAGTGGGAGCAGCTGAGCGCGGAAGAGCGGGCTGATAAAATAGTGGTCGGGGAGCTGCACTGTCAGGAGCGCCCGGAGTTTGTGGAGAGTTATTATGCGCTGATAACGCGGATGCAGAGCCAGCAGGTGAAGGGGGATGGCAACTAAGCAAATTCAGCTTAGCGGGGCTGGGGGCCAGGGGCTTGTCCTAGCGGGAGTTATCTTGGCCGAAGCAGCCATGCGTGACGGCAAGAACGTCGCAGTTGCCCAAAGCTACGGCCCAGAGGCTCGCCTAGGCGCCAGCAAGGCCGAAGTGATTATCTCTACGGAGAAGATCGCTTACCCTCAGGTGACTCGCCCCGACATTCTGCTCTGCCTCTCTCAAGACGCATTTGCCAAATATTTTCCAGCGGTGGACAACCACGCATTGGTTGTGATAGACTCTACTCAGGTGCATATGAAGTCTCGGGAGAGAGATAACATCATACAGCTCCCTCTCCTACGTGCAGCAGTAGAGCACGTAGGCAACAAGCTGGTCACAAACATTGTGGCATTAGGGGCGCTCAACGCCCTAACGGGTTTAGTGTCATGGGAGAATCTTGAGAGGGCAGTAGCGCAGCGCACGCCTGCGAAGTTCCGCGACCAGAACTTGCGTGCCTTGGCAGTCGGACGTCAATTGGCCCAGCACATCCTGACCAACCAGACGAAGGAGGTTGATCTATGGCAACAACAGCAGAGGCCAAACGGAAAGGCGAGCTGAAGATGCTCGAGACCGCACGGTACTTCTTTGACGTAGCCGCAAAGAAGCTGAAGCTGGAGGACAGCTTAATAGAGCTCTTGCGGTATCCCAAGCGCCGGCTGATCGTCAATTTCCCAGTGCGCATGGACGACGGCCGCGTCATCAACGTCGAGGGTTACCGCGTCCAATGTCACCCAGTGCTCGGGCCGGGCAAGGGCGGGATTCGCTATCACCCCGATACGACCCTGGAAGAGGTCGAAGCCCTCGCCATACTTATGAACTGGAAGTGCGCGGTAGCGGGGCTGCCCTTCAGCGGCGCTAAGGGCGGGGTACGCTGCAACCCCAAGGAGATGTCCGTGACGGAGCTGGAGCGGCTCACGCGCCGCTATGCCGCAGAGATAGCGCCGATTATCGGCCCAGATGTGGACATCCCTGCGCCCGACGTCTACACGAGCTCCCGCGAGATGGCCTGGATCGTCGACACGATCAGCATGCATCATAACGGGGAGTTCATGCCAGGGTTAGTGACGGGCAAGCCCATCTTATTAGGGGGCTCTCTCGGGCGTGAGACCGCTACAGCTCGTGGCGGCTTCTTCTGCACCCTCGAAGCGCTCAAGCACCTCAAGATGGAGCTCAAAGGCGCGACGGTCGCTATCCAAGGGTTTGGCAACGCCGGCTCATACTACGCTCAGTTTGTCCAGGAATCCGGCGCGAAGATCATCGCGATCAGCGACTCCAAAGGCGGCATCTACAACAGCAAGGGCTTGGACTACAAGGCCGTGCTGGACTTTAAGAAAGAGACAGGCACGGTCGTGGGCTTCAAGGGCGCAGATAAAATCACCAACGAGGAGCTCTTAGAGCTGCCATGTGATATCTTGGTGCCGGCGGCCTTAGAGGATCAGCTCCACGAGCAGAACGCTTCCAAGGTCAAAGCCAAGATTATTTGCGAGCTAGCTAACGGCCCCACAACCCAAGAAGCCGATGCGATCCTCCACGAACGCGGGATCTTCGTCATCCCCGACATTCTAGCAAACTCTGGCGGGGTGACGGTCTCGTACTTTGAGTGGGTCCAAGACCGCTATCGCTACTTCTGGGATGCTGAGCGCGTTGACGAGCGCTTGAAGCTCTTTATGACCGAGGCGTTCAAGCGCGTCCTCGACATGCACCTCAAGGAGAAGGTCGATATGCGCACGGCGGCGTTCATGACCGCTGTGTCTCGCGTTGCCGAAGCCGCACGCGCTCGCGGGATGTATCCGTAGGTCAAAGGAGCCAGAAGGGCCAGCGCTCTAGCGAGTGCTGGCCCTTCTGTTGTGCTGAACTGTCTGCCAGACGCCGGCTAGGACGATCACTCCGCCCACTACTTGGAGCCATGTAATGGGCTCGTGCAACACGAGAGAAGCGAGCGCAAACGTGACAACAGGGACAATATTATTAAAGATCGCGGTGCGCGCTGCACCAAGCTTTTGAATGCTGTACGACCAAATAAGATACGCCAGAGCAATAGAAAGACAGCTTGTGTAGAAAATACTTCCGTAGACGGAGGGCGGGAGGGAGTGCCAATCCACCGAAACCAAGTCTGTTATGGCGAAGGGCCAGAGCCCTGGAACCCCTAACAGCAGCCCAACAGCAGAGACACGTAGGGCCGAGTATCGTTCTAATAATCTTTTAGAGAGCACGGTATAACTGGCCCAACAGATCGCCGCGCCCAACGTGAGCACATTGCCCATGAGGGGGGCTGTAGCAACCGGGTTGCTTCCCTCTGACGCGCTGCCGAGTGTAACGAGTATTACACCCGTAAAAGCGATCAAAATCCCTAACCAAGTCTTTTTGGAGATCTTCTCCCAGCCCAGCGCCACAGCTAATAGTGCTGTCCAAACGGGGATCGTCCCGATCAGGAGCGACGAGATTGCTGACGTTGTCAAGTCCAACCCAATAGCGAAGAGAATCTGATAGAGGGCGTTGCCCAGCAGTCCTACACCCAAAAGCTGAAGCCAATCGCGCAGAGGCATCTTTTTCGCTCTCTCGCGACTCAGCCAGATCACCCCAAGCACGAGGGCTGCTACGGTCATGCGCACCGCGTTGAACGCCAAGGGAGGAAATTCGCGAAAGGCGGCTTTCATCACGATAAAATTCGCTCCCCAAATGAAGACGACAAGCACCAAGAGCAGTTCAGCAAAGCGTTCGGAGTTGATGCGCACGGAAGAGATTATAGCGCAAGAAGCTTGAGCGCTCTATACCAAGTTAGTTGCATTGTGCTTCGCAGTGCGCTAAACTCACTCCGTCTATGAAGCGTCTGACTATAGAAGAGCAGCTTCAGTTTCTCAAGCGCCGTGCCGTGGATATCATCCCGGAGAGCGATCTCATTAAAAAATTGGAACGCTCAACTCGCACTGGCAAGCCCCTCCGAGTCAAATTGGGTGTCGATCCTACCAGCCCTGATATTCACATCGGGATCGGCGTCGTCTTGCAGAAGCTGCGCGACTTCCAAGACTTGGGGCACACAGCGGTCTTGATCGTGGGAGATTTCACGGCAAGAATCGGCGATCCCTCCGAGCGCGCCAGCCAACGAAAAATGCTCTCCAAAGAAGAAGTCGAAGCCAATATGAGAGCGTATAAAGAACAAGCTCTCAAAATTCTCGACCCACAGCGCACAGAATTTCGCTATAACTCCGAATGGCTGGAGAGGATGGACTTCGCCAAGCTCTTGGAACTCGCTTCGAAGTACACCGTCGCGGCGATGCTGGAGCGCGACGATTTTGCCAAGCGCTTCCGCGAGGGCAATCCCATCAGTATCGTCGAGTTTCTCTATCCCCTGGCGCAGGGCTATGACTCCGTCGCCATCCAAGCTGATGTCGAGCTAGGGGGGACAGATCAACGATTCAATCTCTTGGTCGGACGAGCGCTCCAAGAGCGCTACGGGCAAGAGCCCCAAGTCTGCTTCCTCATGCCCCTCTTAGAGGGCCTAGACGGCGTCAAGAAGATGAGCAAAAGCTACGGCAACTACGTGGGGATCACCGAACCGCCCAACGAGATGTTCGGCAAATTAATGTCTATCCCCGATGCGCTCTTGGAGAAGTACGTGAAGCTGCTCACGGACTTAGAGTGGGAGGAGCTGAAAAAGCTCCATCCTAAGGAGCAGAAGCAGAAGATGGCTCACGCTGTGGTCACGCGCTATCACTCCAAAGAAGCTGCCGATAGGGCTCTAGAAGAGTTCGAGCGCGTCTTTGCTCGCAAGGAGCGCCCAACAGCTGTCCCCAAGCTCTATCTCGATAGAAAGCTTCTGAAGCCCGACGGCACCATCGGGATCGTTGACCTGATCGCGCCCCTCTGCAAGAGCCGTTCTGAAGCGAAGCGCCTCATCGAGCAAGGGGCGGTCGAGCTCAATGGAGCCAAGATCACTCAGTTTACCCAGAGCGTATCTGTCCAAGATGGCGCGTTAGTACGCGTCGGCAAGCACACATTCGCAGAGATCTCTTTCACGGAGTAGGCCTATGAGCTGTGTCTTCTGTAAGATCGTGCGCGGCGAGCTCGCGGCACACAAAATATACGAAGACTCCGAGACCTTGGCGTTCCTCGATATCTATCCCATGACCGACGGTCATACGCTCGTCATTCCTAAACTCCATGCCGAACGGTTCTCTGACTTGCCCCCAGAGCTTGCCGGCAAGCTCTGCCAAACAGTCCAAAAGGTCACGGCGCGCCTTGCCCACGCCCTTGGGGCCCCAGCCTTTAATATCGGGTTCAACGACGGACGTGCAGCTGGCCAGGCTATTCCCCATCTGCATTTTCATGTCATTCCGCGCTTCCCCGGCGACGGCGGCGGCTCCTTGCACTCTATTATCCATAAGCCCAACACCCGTCCCCTAGATGAAATCTATCGCCTGATTGCAGGCTCGCTGTGAATTTGCTATAGTAGTCTATCCCTGTGGCTCTTCTCTCCTCTCTCGTCAGTTACGTAGAGAGAGCACAAAGTGAGGGTGAGGAGGTTAGACGTGCCAGGCGAGCTGAAGCTCATCACGGGGAACGCCAATCCCGCGTTAGCGAGAGAGATCAGCGCTCATTTAGGGATTCAGCTTACGGAAGCCGAGGTAGGGCGCTTCCCCGACGGCGAGATCAACGTACATATTAAAGAGACAGTGCGCGGGGCTGACGTCTGCGTTATCCAGCCGACGTGCCCTCCAGTCAACGAGAATCTCATGGAACTGCTCCTCCTTATCGATGCGCTCAAGCGCGCTTCGGCAGAGCGCATCACCGCTGTTGTTCCGTACTATGGCTATGCCCGCCAAGATCGCAAACACATTGGGCGCGTGCCCATCAGCGCGAAACTCGTCGCGAATATGATCGTCACCGCAGGAGCTGATAGGGTGCTAACGCTCGACTTGCCAGCGGGGCAGATTCAGGGATTCTTTGATATCCCCGTGGACAATCTTCGTGGGGATCCAATTCTAGCTAATTACTTTCTTCATCAGAACCTAGAGAACACGGTGATCGTCGCGCCGGATGTCGGGGCAGCCAAACGCGCCCGCGCCGTGGCAGAGCGCCTTGAGCTCCCTTTAGCAATAGTCGAAAAGAGCCGGATCAGCCCAACGGAAGTGCGTGCGCTCAACGTCATTGGGGACGTCAAGGGCAAACGCGCGATCTTAGTCGACGATATCTTAGCCACCGGCGGAACAGTCATCGAAGCGACAGAGCTCTTATTAGAGTGCGGCGCCCAAGAAGTCGTAGGGGCATTCATTCATGGGGTCTTCGCCGGTGATGCCGTCCGGAAATTAGAAGCTTCACCAGTGAAGAAGATCGTCGTCACGAACACGATTCCTCCCCCTCAAAGCCCTAAGATCGATATAATCTCCGTTGGGGTCTTGCTTGCGGAGACGATCAAGCGTATTCACGCACAAGAGTCTGTCAGCGAAATGTTCCCGCATTATTAGAAGCTGCAAATGGAGGAGATTCGTATGGAGTACACGATCAAAGCGATGCCCCGTGGACCCAAGCCCAATCCACGGGCGCTCCGGCGCACAGGGTTCATCCCCGGTGTGCTCTATGGGCACGAAGTCCATCAGCACATCATGGTGAGCGCGAGAGAGCTCGAAGCCTTGCTCTCCCGCATCACCCGAAGCTCTCGCATCATCGTGGAGCTAGATGGCAAAAAGCTTCCCGCGTTCATTAAGGAGATCCAGCGTGATCTGCTGACGGATCGCGTCATTCACATTGATCTGTATCATCCTGCACCGGACCGGCCAGTCACGCTAGAAGTCCCGGTGCGCCTTCGCGGAGAGGCGAAGGGGCGCAAGGAGGGCGGGGTGCTCCAGCTCCTGCGCGATGTCGTCAAAGTCCGAGGGCCCATGGAGGCTATCCCGGAGATCATTGACATCGATGTCAGCAATCTAGGCATTGGGCAAGCGGTGCACGTCAACGACCTGAAACTTGAAGGTGTGCAGGTACTGACGCCCGGGGAGGCGACGATTGTGACGATCGTGGCGCCGCGCAAGGAGGAGGTCGCTGTTGCGGCCGCTGTCCCTGGTGGTGAAGGCGCGGTGCCGGCAGAGGGCACAGCTCCTGCAGCCGGAGGAACAGCTCCCACTCCTGCTGCCCCAGCCAAGGCTGAGGAGAAGAAGCCCGCCAAGAAATAAGTACTGTGAAGGCCGTTGTTGGCTTAGGCAATCCGGGCAAAGCATACGAGCGCACGCGCCACAATATGGGTCGGTTGGCCGTGCGCTCCTTTCTTGCTCGCTGTGCTCAGACACAAAAAACGGAGCTCGATTTCTCCGTCGTCTATCGTCTTGGCGATCTTGCTCTCATCGTCGAGCCGTTGACTTACATGAACATGAGTGGGATCGCCGTGAGAGAGATCTGCGAGCGCTATTCTGTGACGCCGCAGGAGTGTCTGATCGTCTACGACGACTATGCGATCCCATTTGGGAAGCTACGGGCGCGCAAGAGTGGGGGCGCGGGAGGCCATCATGGGATGGAATCAGTTATTGCTGAGCTTGCGAGCGAAGAGATCCCTCGACTGCGCATCGGGATTGGCACAGACCAGCCCCTCACGGATTTGACGGAGTATGTCTTGGGAGAATTCACTGAAGAAGAACAAGCCCAATTGCCCAATATTCTCTCTCGTGCTGCCGATGCGATAGAGTGCTTTATACAGACAGACATTGAGACGGTGATGAACAGATTTAATGCTGCATCGTGAGCTATTGCATCACGAAGTTAAGCAACAAGAGAACAAACACGAAAGGGAGAAGCAACTTGTACAAGAGGTTAGATAAAACCAGCAGGCCTTCTAGAGAAAACCAGCGCTCCGGTTTCTTATCTACCCGCTTGATGACTGTACTCCCTAGAACTAAGAAGATCAGTAAGAGTGTGGTAAGTATCAAGACATTCCCTGATACTTTTGGCCAGGTGCGCCATCCAAGATAGCCTGCAAGTCCCACGAGTGCTACTGTTAAACCTAGAGAAAGCCCTTGGATGAATAGCCATCCCAACCACTGCCAAAAGCCTTGAGGGAGCTTAGAAGCCTCAGGTACTTCCCTGTGCTCTTTCAGCCAGGCTGACCTTAGGTATCGGCTTGCTATTAGCACAATGGGCATGCTCAAAACAGCAGCTATCAGAAAGAACCAGGCAGCTTGAGGATCAGCAAAACCAATGTGAGCCACGACGGCACCTGTGGCTAATATGAATGACGTCATAAACGCTATCTCCATGATTGATGGAGCGCCTGGGAGTATGCTAGGAATTATTGCTACAGCTAAGGCTATAGCTCCTAAGCCTATATATAAGCCTGTGGGAGCCTTCAAGATGAGAGAGGAAAGGACTCCAGCTAAACCTATCACGGTGAGGAATAAGGCGATCACTTTTACCGTCTTATTCATAAACTTCACCTGCGTTATGCCTCAGAAAATGCTGCTGAGACTCCACACCCTGCGGCTGTGTACCCAGCTATACGCCCGACAAGACTAAGAAATCCTTGCCCAGTACAGCTGAGGCGCCCTATTACACAAATAGCCCCAGATGCAATGATTGCGAACATGCCAAACATAGCAAGTGTTGCGCAGTTTGAAGTAGATCCGTTTCTTCCTTTAGGATCACGGGTGGTTGTATCGTATGGGGTATTACCGCATTGGGGAATCATATAAAATTGGGGAAGGTACCTCTCCACAGACTCTGGAGTACATAACACGGGCCTTGCGTCGTCATCTCCTCCTTGAGGAGTCAGTGGAGTTAGTTCTGAGGCTTCTCTGATAAGCTTCCGATAGAATGTGCTATATCCCCCTTGCTGCTGAATTATTTCAAGACCTTTGTGCACAGTGTTTCTGTCTGTCATCTGGGCTAGGAACCTATTAACATGAGTCACCGGGTCTGAAAGGCCTATGTCTTTGCAATCCTGGATAAGACGGCTCCTCAGCTCTTCTATAAGCTTTTTCCTGCTCTTGCAGTTCTATGATAGCAAAACTCTCATCTTCGAGAACCCTCAATAGACCGATGCTATCCAAGTGATCTATGAATCTATTCGCTTTAATATAAAAATTTCTCGATGCTTCACTGATTTTCCCCCTGCCACGCTGGTTCCCCATAGTTACCTGGAGAAAGCTTTTGCTTGCCGTGACAGCCTCGGTGACAATTGTGGGATCTAACTTGCTCAGTGCTTTTTCTAGACGAGTTCTAGCTCCTATAGCTCCAGCCGGCGCTAATGGCACTACTTTATGAGCGTTCCGCGCGATAATTTGCCCACAGCCTGTCATCAAGGCGTTCAACGCAAGCATACCTCCACCTACGCTAACTATTCTCAGAAACTGCCTGCGCCCTACATACTGCTTCACAATTTTGTAGTTATACATCGTGAACCTCCTTATCGTCAAATCTGGAGAGCTATACCTCTCCTCCCCCACCGCTGTCAGTAATTGGGATCACGAAACAATAGGAAATCACGACTGGCTCGGCGTTTGAGTTTATTGAAAAAGTCTGAAACTGCGTGGTGAGATTCACTCAAGGGGAACTAGGGCGTACTACAAAATATACCGACTGAGATCTAAGTCTTCGACGATCCCCTTCAGCTTTGCTTGCACATACGCAGCGTCAATCGTGAAGGTCTTCGGTTCGGGGAGATCGCATGTCTCGAACGCGATGTCCTCCATCAGTTTCTCCATCACGGTGTGCAGGCGCCGTGCCCCAATGTTTTCCAGTCTCTCATTCAGGCGAAACGCAATCTCGGCAATCGCATCGAGCGCATCGTCAGTAAATTCTAGACGCAGCCCCTCGGTAGCCATCAGGGCTTGATATTGTTTCGTGAGCGCATCTTCGGGCTCTTTGAGAATCCTGCGAAAGTCTTCTTTGCCCAAGGGCTTCAGCTCGACGCGGATGGGCAGGCGCCCTTGCAGCTCCGGGATGAGATCCGAGGGCTTAGCCATGGTGAACGCGCCCGCCGCGATAAACAGAATATTGTCTGTGCGCACGTTGCCATAGCGGGTGCGCACCGTCGAGCCCTCCAAGATGGGCAACAGATCCCTCTGCACCCCTTGACGAGACACCCCTGGACCATAGCGCTCTTCTCGGCCTCCCGCAGCGATCTTGTCGATCTCAT
>JAUQPG010000060.1 GCA_030550495.1 Candidatus Bipolaricaulota bacterium
GAAGTGAGAAATTCCACATACCAAACTGGATAGTGCATTCTCTCACCCTTTCGCTAGGGACATTGTACCGGTCTAGGGCAGGTACTACCATGATCTTCATCAATGCTGGCGAAGACGAGGGTTAGCCCGAGCCTCGAGAGCGTAACCCATAAGAGCAAAGCTCAGTACGCTTAAGGTGATCAACATTCCTGGGGGCAGAACCCACCAAAGCCAAGCACCGGTGAGGAAGGCCCCGCGCGCTTGTGCATAGTAGAGCACAGTTCCCCAGGACTTCTGCACCGGGTCGCCCAACCCTAAAAACGCCAATGACGATTCGATCAGAATAGCGCTGGACGCTACGGTGACTAGCTGAGCCATAGCCAAGGGCACGATCGCGGGAACGATATGCCGCCGTAGAACATACCAGAAGCCTCCTCCCACAGCATGCGCGGCTTCTACATACAGAAGGGTCTTCAAGGAGAGCACTTGGGAGCGGATCACGCGGGCCGGGCGCGCCCACGTCAGCGCCGCAATCACTGCGATCACAGTGACCAAGCTCGGCCCAAGGTACGCAGCTAAGAGGATCATCAACGGCAGAAATGGCACGACAAGCACGACGTCAACAAGGCGCATCAGCACGGCATCAACGACTCCCCCAGCGTACCCGGCCGTGACTCCAACCACCGTGCCAATGAGCAGAGCCCCTCCAGCCGCAAGCACTCCAACGAGCAAGCTCGTGCGCGTGCCGTGAATGATCTCGGAGAAGATGTCTTGGCCGATATCGTTTGTTCCCAGCCAGTGCTGAGGAGACGGGGGCTGGAAGGGAGTGCCGACGCGCTCATGGGGATCATAGGGTGCTGGCGCGAAGATCGCTATTGCGCCCAGCACCCCAAAGAGCGTCAGTCCGATAACGTTCGGCACGTTTCTCATAGTCGCACCCTTGGGTCAATTCGGGTATAGAGCAGATCCGCCAAGCAATTAGTAAAAAGCACGCTCACCGTGATGAGCAAGAACGCTCCTTGCATCAGAGGGTAGTCTCGCTGGAGGACGGCTTCATAGAGCAATCGTCCTAGGCCAGGATAGCTGAAGACCGTCTCGACGACGGTCGCGCCGCTCACGACAAAACCCAGATTGATCATGAAGACAGTAGCTACGGGGAGCAGCCCGTTGCGCAGCGCATGGTAATAGAGAACCCGGAGCTCGCTCGCGCCCTTGCTGCGCGCTGTGCGCACATAGTCTTCATCGAGCACGCCGATCATCGCTGAGCGCATGACCAGAAATGTCCCAGATACAGTGGTCATGGTCAGCGTGATCACGGGAAGAGCCAGATGCTTCAGAACATCCCACACATATTGCCAGCCGGTGAAGCTGGCCCACGGCGTCTGCGCCCCAAAGATGGGAAACCAGCCAAGCTTCACAGCAAAGAGCGCTATGAGAATCATACCTAGCCAAAAGCTCGGCATCGAGTCGAGCAGCACAAAGAGACTGAGAGCCCCCACGTCGAAGGCGCTCCCGTGGCGCCACGCCGCGAGCGCTCCCACGAGAACTCCGAGCACCGTTGAGAACATCAGAGCCGTCCCCGTCAGCAGCAGCGTCCACGGCAGACGCTCGACCAGCACGCTGAGCACAGGCTTGTTCTCTCGGTACGAATATCCCAAGTCCCCGCGTACAAGATCGCGCAAATAGCGTAGATACTGCTCCCACAGAGGCCTGTCAAGGCCATGCTGGGCGAGCAACTCGCGCACGCTCTCTGGGGGCAGCAGCGCGACGTCTTCCCCCACAAGAAAGCGCAAGGGCGTGCCGGGCATCAGCCTTGGCAAGAGAAAATTGAGCGTGACCGCTATCAACAATACAAGCGCATAGGAGGCGAGCTTCGTCTTCATACGAGCAGCTCAAGCTCTACGGGGCTGAGCCGGCGAAACGGCTCTGCAAAGATGAGCGACGAATGGCTCCAGATCCCATGATAGAGATGATACGCGCGATGCATCTCACGGTGAAGGGCTTTTCCGAGCGCGATGGGGTCATCCTGCAGGCGTTCGTAGTTGGGCACAAGGTGCCGCAGAGCCTCTTCGGAGACGCGCTGGCGGAAGAGCTGCGCGGTGAAGCGCAATTGCCCTTGAAGTTCGGCGACGGCGCGCTCTTTGAGCTCGAAGACGTCCGCGATGTTCACCAGACAATTGGCGTGCTCCGGAGCCATAAAATAGATACTCTTGACAAGATGAGGCGGGCCGCACTCCCCTGTACGCCAGTCACGCGAGCTGAGCGCGAGTGCCTCTAGATAGAGCGTCATCGCTTCGCGACGGTCTGGATCCAAGTCGAGCTGACAATGCTCCGGGTCCTGAGTAATGACAAGATCAGGACGAAGCTCTCGCAGCAGCGTGACGAGCTTTACTTTCGACGGAACGTCTACAGAGACTTCGCCATAAGAAAAATCGAGAAAGCGCACGTCGGCGATCCCTAAGATCGTCGCCGCACGACGAATTTGCTCTCTATACTCTGGGCGCGCGAGCGTGACGCTCGCATAGACGCGATCCCCGGCACGGGCGTGCTTAGCTAGTGTTCCCCCGCACTCGACGATCTCCAGCCCGTACGTAGCCAGCATCAAGAGCGTCTTCACGAAGACCTCCCTCTCTCCTGCTCAGATACGGAGCGTCATCGCTTCACGAACGAAAGCTTATGAATGATGCCCTCGCCTTTTAAGAAGGCCCAGCCGTCGTAGACAGCAGGCCTTACAGCGAAGATCAAATCAGGATAGAAGAGCGTGAGGAAGGGCAGATCTTCGGCGACGATCTTTTGGATCTCATCAAGGAGCCGCTTGCGCTCCTCACGATTGACAGCCTGAGCTTGCTTATCGAGAAGGGCGTCGAGGGCTTTATTAGCATAGCCTACGACGTTGAGTGTGCCCAGTTTGCAGTCGGAATGGAAGAGCCCGCGCACGTCGGCCTTGGTCATCACCGGTGCGGACCAGCCCCAGATAGCGAGATCGTAGTTGCGCCCCTTGCACACGTCGAAGTCCGGCCAGACAAGCTGAGCCACGGTGTCGGAGTCCAACGCTCTCACGTCGAAGACGATCCCGATGGGCTTCACGGCTTGTGCGATCAGCTCAGCAGTACGAATGCGCACTGGGTCTCCGGAGCGAGTCAGGAGCACAAACTGCAAGGGCTTTCCGTCGGGGAACTCCCGCACGCCGTCACCGTTGGAGTCCTTGAAGCCGAGCGCTTCCAGGGCTTGGCGCGCCTGGTCAACCGTCAACCGTGGGAAGCCGCTCAAGTTGCTGTTATACCAAGGGGAATCGGGATGGATGAAAGCTGGGCTACCGACCTTGCCAAATCCCAGCAAGATCGTGCGCACTAGCTCGGCATAGCTAATGACCCCGGCGATGACGCGCCGCACGCGCGGGTCATTAAAGGGCGGGCGCTCGTTATTGAAGAGCAGCAAGGTCGTCACGAATCCCGGCCCACTGATAACTTTAATATCAGGGCGCGCTTGGAACTGCGCCACTAGCTCTGGGGTGAGTGTGCGGGTTGCCGCGTCGATCTGCCCAGCTTGAAGCGCCGTGAACGTCGCCGTCGCATCGCGAATGATCGGGAGAACGAGCGTATCGACTCTGGGCTTGCCAGCAAAGTATTCGGCATTGGCTTCTAAGCGATAGAACTGATCGGGTACGATCTGGGTAAGCCTATATGGCCCAGTGCCAATAGGGTTCTCGAACGTCTTAGGGTCTTGAGCTCTCTCCCAGATATGCTTGGGCACAATGGGAGTGTCAGCAAGCGTGAGATCGAAAGTTGGGCTGGGCGCGCTCAGCTTGAGCACGACGGTCCGAGCGTCAGGGGTTTCGATGGTTACGCCGCGCAGAGGCCCTGAGAAGCGCGGATGTGTGACTTTTTGATAGAGCTCATAGCTGAACTTCACGTCTGCGGCGGTGAAGGGCTGCCCGTCGTGCCAGCGCACGTTCTGGCGCAACGTAAGAGTCCATGTCGTGCCATCGGCAGAGACTTGAACAGTTTCAGCCAACCAAGGGCGCGGCACGCCATCAAGATCAGTGATCATCAACGCATCATAGATAAGCATGAGCAAGTACCACCCAGGAAAGCCCGTATTATAGGTGTACGGGGTGAGAGCCCGTTCGGTCGTAGGGATAGCTAAGCGCACCAGGGGCGTCTGGGCTGTTGCTGTGCAGAGCAAGAGCCCGCTGAGCACAAGAACTAACACTGAAAGTTTGCGCATAGAGATTCCCCCTTTTGTAGCACGTTTCTTCTTATCGTAGCACGGTTGGGTAAAAAAATAATACACTAACAAAGCCCTCGTCCGGTCGAAGTCGCCGTGAGCTTCCCATGTCTCACCCCCTTCATCCCGATGAGCTTCGTGGCGAGTTCCTCGATCTGGCGCCCTAGACCGCGCACGGCAATGATCTCTAGACAGTGATCGTGATCTAAGTGAATATGCATGGTTGAGAGAATCTGCTCATGATGTTCATGCTGAATATCTGTGAGCTGGGCTTCTAAATTGCGGGCGTGATGGTCATAGAGCAGGGTGACAACACCGATGACCTCTTCATTGGCTTGCCATTGCTGCTGAACGAGGGCGTCGCGCATTAAATCCCTTAACGCTTCAGAGCGGTTGGCATAACCTCGTTTAACAGTGAGCTTGTCGAATTTCTTCAGGAGCTCCTCGTCAACAGCGACGCCAAAACGCACTAGCTCGCCCATAGCACGTTTTATTATATCGTGCCACAGAGATTGCGCCAATGCCCGCGATCAGACTAGGCCATGATCTCGGACAGATTACTCGTCTTTTACCCCCAATAATTCGGCGATACGCGCCCTGTCGAAACCGATGACGATCTCCCCGTCGATCTCCAGCACAGGCACACCCGTCTGGCCACTTATGCGAATCAGTCTCTCCAGAGCGTTTTCGTCTTCGGAGACGTCGTACTCAGTGTATTCGATCTCGTGCTCGTCGAGA
>JAUQPG010000024.1:0-10416 GCA_030550495.1 Candidatus Bipolaricaulota bacterium
GCCTCAACGAATTGCTTCGCAATAGCCAGCCCCAACCCGGAACCGCCCGTCGCCCGTGATCGTGACTTATCTGCCCGCCAGAAGCGCTCAAAGACGTAGGGCAAATCTTCGGGAGCGATCCCCGGCCCGGTGTCGCTCACGTGAACGATAGCGTTGCTGTCGCGCATAGTGAGCATGACGCGAAGCTGGCCTCCTGGGGGAGTATAGCGTTCGGCGTTTGTTAAGAGATTGAGTAAGACTTGCTCAATGCGCTGCGTGTCTATTTCGACAAAGACCGGGTTTTGGGGAAGCTCAAGAGCGAGAGCGATATTCTTGGCACGCAGCGCGGGATCCATGACCGTGACGGCGTGCTGGATGACTTCCCGAAGATCTGTGGTGCCCTTCTCTAAGCGCAGCTCCCCAGCTTCGGCTAGGCTCAGCTCGCGCAGATCACTCACGAGGCGGGCTAACAGTAGGCTCTCTTCGTGAATAGACGCGATGACTTCGGGAGAGGGCTCATAGACTCCATCGAGGATCGCTTGGAGATCGCCCTGAATGACTGTCAAGGGGGTGCGGAGCTCATGGGCGATATCGGCGATCATCTGGCGGCGCAGGCGCTCTGATTTTTCGAGGCGTTCCGCCATCGTATTGAAGGATTTTGCTAACTGCCCAAGCTCATCGCGCGTCGTGACCGGTACGCGATGACGAAAGTCCCCTCGAGCTACGCGCTGAGCCGCTTCGTGGAGGTGGCGCACGGGCGCGAGCACCCCGCGCAAGAAGAGCCCACCAAGCACCAAAGCTGCGCCTGCCGCGATGAGACTTGCCAGACCTAGAGCGTGTCTCACAGAGCTTAAGAATTCTTCTTCGAGCACAGAGAAACGATGAACTCCGGTCGCGGGCACTACCCACGCGACGCGCGTATTCTTAACTATAATGGGCACACCTACGGATTCTACGACATCGCGCGAAATCTCAGGACGATCCTTCCCAACGAGAACCTGCCCTTGAGAGTCCACAAGCAAGAAGCTCTGCCATGGATCTCCCCAGGGAGGGCCTTTGCCGCGCCCAGGTCGTTCACGCTGAAGCAGGCTTTCTACTCCTTCCCAGCTTCCTCGCTGCGCGTAGTACTCTGCTAAGAGCGGAGCAAGTGCTTGCGCTTCCTCCATCCGGCGCTGCCTGCTAAAACTCGCAAACTCCCGCGTCGTCGCCTGATCAACGAGCACATACGAGATAAGCGTTCCTAGAGCAATCACAACGGCAAATATCAGCCAGAGTTTAAGCGCCAAAGGACGATCACGGAGAAAGCTCATAGTCACTGCTCCCGGAATTTATAGCCCACACCACGTACTGTCAAGATATATTCGGGGTTTTGCGGATCACGCTCGATCTTCCTGCGCAAATTTTTGATATGCGTGTCAATCGTGCGATCTAACGTTGCGTACGTTGTCCCAGAGAGCGACTCAATCAGCTGCAGTCTCGTGAAGACTCGTCCCGGCTGTTCTGCAAGCGCAGCAAGCAGCTTAAATTCGATAGGCGTCAAGTCGAGACGTTCTCCCTTCAGATAGGCTTCATAGCTGTCGAGATTAATGACCAGATCGCCAGCTTCGATCACAGTGGGCTTGGCTGAGCCCTCAACACGGCGCAACACCGCGCGCACGCGCGCGACCAGCTCTCTGGGATTGAACGGTTTGACAACGTAGTCATCAGCTCCGATCTCTAAGCCGGCAATGCGATCTGCGTCTTCAGCTCGCGCTGTGAGCATAATGATCGGTGTGCTCGATCTTTTTCGGATCTCTCGCGCGACATCCAAGCCGTCCATATCCGGGAGCATCAGATCTAAGACGATGAGGGCGGGCTGTTCAACCTTCCAGAGCGTCAGGGCGTCTTTGCCCGTAGAAGCCGTTAAGACTGCAAAGTTTGCTTGCTGTAGATACGCCCGCACGAGCTGCACGATCTTCAGTTCGTCGTCCACAACTAAGATCTTCTTCGCCATCTTGGTTCCAGTATATTTCACACGAGAGCACCAAAGCAAGCCGCCAGGGAGGAGTTCTCCCTGGCGGCCACACTTACTTTGTACAGTCCAAGTTAGCGACGGCAGCGTGGGCCTGTGCCATCACGCGCTCTCAGGGTGATCCCTTGGCCATTGCCTCGGCCTGCCCGCGCTGGAGGTCCAAACTGCCCTGCCCTCGGAGCACGGTTGAACGCGCTGAACGCTTCGGCGCGTGCTTCCATCCAGAGCTTCTGCAGCTCTGCTGGGGGTATGCCGAGTTTCTCAGCAAGGATCTGAAGGACTGTTCCTTGGCCTTGAGGAGCTGCCGGTTGCGTGCTGGGCTGTACTGCCCACACTGCTCCCGTGAAGATCCCTACGAGTACTGCTGCGCTGACTAGAGTGATCACTGTGCGCTTCATCATCGTTGGTCATCTCCTTTCAAGATCTTTGAGTTATGGCCTGCGGGGCCCTGGGCCTCGCCCCGTGCCACACTGCTGGAACGCCGGCAGATGATTGTTAAGTGAGACGTCGCGCAGGTGCATCATGACCCAGCGCAGATCGGGTTGCTGCACAAACGTCAAGAACTGATCGTACATAGCAGCCTTGGCGATCTCCGCTGCCACAGCTTGCTCACAGGCCTCCCAGATCGTCGCTGGGGCTTGAACGTTGCCCAAGAATGTATCCTCAGGCACAGGCACGTTGTACTTGGCGAAGTAGAACTTCCAAAGCGCAATATGCTGTGCTTCGGCTTGCACGATATTCCCAAACGGAAGAACTGGGCCGAACTTGTCTATCACTGCTTGATAGAACGCATGAGCGCGATACTCGTCATTGATGCTGTCAATCATTGCCTGAACCGTCCGAGGGTCGAGGCGCGTCTGCGCCGTTCCAATAAGACCGAACAACCCGATCGCGAGCACGCTCGCGATGCCGACTACCGTTACGAGCTTCTTCATCATGGTTTGATCACCTCGGCTATAACAATAGCCGAACAATATAAAGAGTCCATGAAGAGACTGTGGAGATTTGATGGAACAGATTGAGCAGCATATTGATCTCCAGTACCGTGAGCACGCGCAGCGCGCGATTATAAAGGACATAAGCGAGGGCAGTATTCACCAAAGCCAGCCATAAGACTATTCCGCCTCCGCTGACCGAGAACGCGGGGATTCCCTCTAAGGGGGGCGGCCCCCACGAGCAGCAGCCTGCCCCCGGCAGCCAAAGGGACAATCGTCAGCGTGAGCGTATCCGTCTCTTGATCTCTGGCGATAGCCCTCCCCAAAATGCTAAAGAGCGCAAACGCGATCAGCCCGATCCCCACCACGATAAGCCCGGCTAGCTCACCGGCATTCAAGCCGGGGGAGAAAAAGAGCGCCCCACCAGCAAGAGCAACTATTACTCCGAGCACTTGAAGCCCTGTCGGGATCTCACGCAGCCAGAGGAGGCTCGCCCCTAAAACCAACACCGGGGTAAGATTGAGCACGAACGAGACGGTCGTCGCCGGAAGATATTGCAATCCCCGGAAGAACGCGCCGTTCCCGATAGTATAGCCACTGATTCCCATTAGGATCAGCCGCAGCCATAATGAGCGGAAATCTCATAAGCCTTCTGGGGGAAAGATCAAAGGGGCATCCGTCTTGACGCGCACGCGGACTTTGCTTGCCAGCGGGAAATGCGTCCCTGCGGGCTGGAGGCTGCGCACGGCCTCTCCGGTTGTGAGACGCACGGTGATGAGCTGCATGCCGCCGCGATAGCGCCGGGCGACGACGAGGCCTTCACCCTTCCCCTTTGGCCCCCTCACCCCTGCCCCCTCTCCCTCCGAAGGGAGAGGGGCTGGGGGTGAGGGTGAAAAGGGTGGCGTAGCTAGGGCTTCAAGCTCTACCTCCTCCGGCCGCACCATGACGTCAACGAGCGTCCCTTCGGGCAACGGCCTTGTCAATATAAAACAGCCCAGCGCCGTCTCGATGCAGCTCCCGCGCACGCGCCCCTTCAGAAGATTAGCGTGCCCGATGAACTCAGCCACAAAGCGCGTCGCCGGAGCGCGATACAGATTTTCCGGGGTATCTATTTGTTCCAAGCGCCCCGCCTTGAGCACCGCGACGCGATCAGCCAATTCAAAGGCTTCTTCTTGATCGTGCGTAACGAAGATCGTCGTGCAGTTGAGGCGCTGTAATAAGAGCTTCAGCTCGGCACGCATCTTGGGGCGCAGATCAGCATCTAAATTGGAGAACGGCTCGTCAAGCAAGAGCACTTTGGGATTGGTCGCCAGCGATCTGGCGAGCGCCACCCGCTGTTGCTCTCCTCCGGAGAGTTCGTGGGGATAGCGTCCCGCGAATCCGTCCAACCCGACTAACTTCAGCAACTCCGAAACGCGCGCACAGCTGTCGCCCTTGTTCAGACCAAAGGCGATATTCTGCGCTACGGTCAGATGGGGGAAGAGCGCATAGTCCTGAAAGACCATGCCCACGCCGCGATCCTCCGGCTCGACCCAGTGCGTCATATCGGCGACGACGTGCCCATCTATGACAATAGAGCCTTCGTTGGGACGCTCAAAGCCCGCGATAAGTCGTAAAAGCGTCGTCTTTCCCGAACCCGACGGGCCAAGCACCGCAACAAGTTCGCCCTTCTTCACCGAGAGCGAGAACGGCCCCAACTCAAACTGCCCCAAGCGCACGCGCACGCCGCGAAGCTCTACAAAATCAGTCGCCATGACGGACCTCGGGCCGGTCACCTACCCGTAAGAGATAGAGCATCGGGAGCGATAAGATGATGAGCACGAGCGCTGGGGCAGCGGCTTGCGCGTAGAAACCCTCTCCGGCAGCGATCCACAGGCGTACAGGCAGCGTATCGAACCCCGGTGGGCGCAAGAGCAGCGTCGCAGGCAGCTCGCGCAACGCATTTAAGAAGACAAGTGTCCAGCCCGCAGCTACGCTGGGCGCGACCAACGGAAACGTCACGCGCCGCCAGATACTCACCGTCGAACGTCCCAAAGATCGAGCAGCTTCTTCTAAGCGCACCGGCACCCGTGCCAGCCCGGACTCAACTGCTTGTAACGCGTGGGAGAAGAAGCGAATCACATACGCGAAAATTAACGCCCAGATCGTAAAATATAACGACGGCACAAAACGATGGAGCAGCAGCGCCAATGCCAGAGCGATGAGCACGCCCGGTAGAGCCTGGCCCGCTTGGGCCAATCTCGTCAAGCCGTGCTGCTCGTAGCGCACAGCTCGGTACGCGATGGGCCACGCGAGCACAAGTGCCAGCGTCGCCGCCGTCGCGGCGCTGAAGAGACTGTTCCCCGCATATCTCAACAGATCAGCGAGTGACGAGCCCCACAGCGCCGCCGCCGGATTCGGACGAGCGATGCTCTCCAGCCACCAGTAGAGCGAGACTCCACTGGGCAGTATCAGCCCGAAAAAGAGCACAAGCCCCACCAAGCCCATAGCCGCCCCGCGACCCCACACGCTCAAGCGCACCAATGGCAGCGCACGCTGTGACGCTTTATAATAATGGCGCCCGCGCCCCCACAGACGCTGCTGAATTACTAATAAAATCACAGTCAGCGCGATGAGCACCGTGCTGAGCAGAGCCGCAGGAGCTTGGTCGTAGCGCCCCGCTAATTGTTTATAAATGGCCGTCGTGAACGTCTCGTAGCGCAGTGTCGCGACGACGCCGTAGTCGGAGAGCACGTAGACTGCTGTGAGCAAGCCTCCGGCAGCCAGCGCCGGTGCCAGCAACGGCAGCGTGACTTTGAAGAAGATTTTGAGCTTATGAGCGCCGAGGGAGCGAGCGGCTTCTTCAAGCTGGGGGTCGAGCGAGCGCAGCGCCGCCCGCGCCAGCGTGTACACATACGGATAGGTCGCAATCACCAAAATAAGCCATGCGCCAACAAAGCCATAGATCGTGGGCACTTTGATAGAAGCGCCTAAGAGCGCTGCTAGGGCGCGTTCGAGCAGCCCCCCTGGCCCCCAGAACGAGACGTGCCAAATAGCTATGAGATAGCACGGGATGACAAGCGTCGCCACCAGCAGCGGACCAAAAATCTTTCGGCCGGGCAGATCGGTGCGCTCCACCAGCCAGGCTAAGAGCACGCCCAGCACGAGCGAGCCCAAAGTCACAGCGCCTGCGAGCGCCAGGGAATTCCCCAAGAGCGGGAGCACGCGCGCCTGCCAGAGCGTGGCCCAAAGAGAGAACTCGGTGCTCAGCCCGCGCCAGAGCGTTACTATCAACGGGAGCGCCATCGCCCCGGCAATACAGAACGCTGAAAGAGTGAGAAATGCTCGCTGAGGCGAGCGGAGCTCACCCCAGCGCGCCCATGTTCTTTTTCTTTGTGCGATCGCTTGCGATGACGCCATGAGAGCTTACGTGTTATCCCAAGCCGACCTCGTCTAACAGTTTGAGCGTCTTTTCGAGCTCTTTGCCCAGCTCATCTAATCGTATAGGCATGCGCTTAATCGTCTCTAACGCGCGCACGCCCGGGGCTGTGGGCACCCCCGGCAGGAGTGGGTACTCAAAATTCAGCTCAGCGAAGAGTTTTTGCGCCTCCGGCGCAGCGAGAAAATCTAAGAATCGCTGCGCTTCGCGCACGTGCTTGGCGTTTTTAATAAGAGCTGCCCCAGCGACGTTCACCAAAACCCCGGTATCGGTGGGGCCTTGGTCGGGGTAGATCACACCGACGGGCGAGCCGTCGCGCAACTCTAAGTGATAATAGTAATGATTGACGAGCCCTAATGCGAACTCCCCGCGCCCTACGGCTTTCCTCACGTCGGTGTGGCCGTTGAGCGTCACGATCCCGTTCGCTTTCAGCTTCAAGAGATACTCTTTGGTGAACGCGTCGCCTTTGACTAATCTCAGCGCAGTCATCCAGGCGATCACTGATTCATTGCGCGTCGTGGCCATTGCTATCTTGCCCTTCCATCTGGGATCACCAAGCTCGAAGACAGATTTGGGCAGCTCCTCGGGTCGTAAGAGCTTCGTATTGTACATAATGACGCGGCTGCGCCCTGAAACGCCAAGCCAACTGCCATCGCGCGCGCGAAACTGCTCTGGGATCTTCCTGATCTGCTCAGAGATATAGGGCTGGAGCGCGTCTTTGAGCTTGAGGAATTCGAGCGTCCCAGCATCGTTGGCGATGAAGAGATCAGCCCTGGGATTGGGCTGCTCTTGCAAGATAAGATTTGCGAGCGCCGTCGCTGCCCCGCTCTGAAGCGTCACTCTAATACCCGTCTGCTGCTGAAAAAGCTGAATCACCGGGACGATGAGCGGCTCGCTCCGCCCAGAATAAATCACTAACTCTCCCCAGGGCTGCGCTAGCGTCGTCGGCACAAGCACGAAAGCCGTCACGAGCGCGAGCTTCTTCAACCAAGACATCGCTCCTCCATAATCTGACGCCGATGGTGAGAAAAGCATACTAAAATAGTCCGATTTTGTCAAGGAGCCAAGAGCCTTGTCAACAGCTTGACTTTCAGCTAGAATCGTCTCGTAAAAACTCGATGATGGGTGATACACCATGACGCGACGGTTGCTCCTTATAACAGTGGGCCTGGTGCTTCTTCTAGGAACGGTTTCCTGGGCCGATACCAAGCCCATCCCACGATTGATTGAGATGGTCTCGACAGATGCCATCCCGGAGTTTCGCTTGGCTGCTGCGCGGACGCTCGTCGCGGCGTATCTGTTTATCGGGCGCCCGCTGTCGGAGCTCGATCCGCTCATTCAGAAGATCGAGCGTGAGCGCGGGTTTAAAGAGTTGCGCCAAGCTGTTGAAGAAGCCAAACAAGGTAAAGTAATTAGTGCCTGTTGGAATCTCCCAACTGTTGAGAATCCCGTTGTCGCCGGGGTGGATCTACGTACGAAGACCATCCAGGAGCTAGAGCAGCTTGCGATCTTTGGGGGCTCGCCCCAGCTGCGCCAGGCCGCCACAAAGATGATGATCAATAAGTATCTCACCCCCAAAGCCAAGCTCTATCCCGAATGGTATACGTATCGCGTCAAGGCTGAAGCAGATTTCGACGCTGTCAAGGTGCAGTTCTATCTGTGGACGGTGGGGGTAGCGCCACAAGCCGTCGAGCTCAAGACGATCGCGCTCATCCCGCTGTCGCAGATCTTCTTTGCCGAATTTTTGATTACGCTCCCGACAAGCCAAGTGACAGCCAAGCTCAAGTGTAGCTAATGTAACGTAAACGACTGTCAGTCTTCCCTCGCATCGGGTATGATAGAGGCGAGCTATCATCGCGCGAAAAAGGGGAAGACTGGCTATGGCAGGGCGTCGGGTGCTTGCTGTCTTTGGGATTCTTGTGGGGATCTTGCTTGTCTTAAGCTCCCGCGCCCAAATTACTCCTCCACCGGGCATTACAACAGAATTCGTTGTCGAGACCTTCCCAGTCTATCAAAAAGGTTCGCTGGCTGAGCCCCAAATCGCGAGTGTCAAACTCGCGCTGCGCGGCGATTTTCTCACCCCCCAGCCCCTCGATGTGATCCTTGGCGTAGACCGCACCGTCAATCTCGAAGAAGCGCGCGCATTTGTGGACCGGCTGCTCAATCTCCTTGGCCCTGACGACCGCGTCGGGTTGGTCTCTCTTGCCCCACTGACACTCGATAGCCCCTTGACGTCGGACTTTAATCTCATTCGTCAGCGTTTCTCCGAGTTGACCCCAGGCGGGGCAGCCGGCCTGGCCGACGCCGTCGCGTTGGCCACGAAGACGCTTGTGGAGACGGCGCGCCCCGATGCGCGCAAGGTCCAAATTTGGCTGATCGCGCGTGCGGGACTAGCCCCGGCGGAGTTTGGCCCGGTGCTCACCCAAGCCCAACGCGCCCGCGATAATCAGATCACGATTCACGTCGTCGCTACGACTGACGAAGCTGCGCGCTCGCAGACCCTGCTCTCCCTGGCGCGCTTCACTAACGGACTGTTTCTTAAAAATCTCTCTGACGAGACCCTCACAGCTCTGCAAGGGCAGCTGCGCATCGAATTTATAGCCCGACAGATCGTGGCCAAAGTGACGCTCACTAATCGCGTGACGTTTGAAGGCGCTGAAGGCAACCCTGAAATCCAAGACTTCGCCGACGGCAGCAAGATGCTCACCTGGAGAGTAGACGCGATTCGCCCTGAAGAGACTGTGACGTTTCGCTTCCAAGTCAGCTCTAGTGTCAAAGGGTCTTTCCCCATCAATCGCAGTCCGAGTACCGTCGAATACACGAATATCTTGGGGCAGAGAGCGCGCATCAATCTCCCGTTCTTGACGCTTGATGTCCCCAATGCCCCGCCGGTGGCGAAATTCGAGTTCAACCCCGAAATCTTTGGGATAGATCGTGCCACGTGGCAGCCTGCCGTTAAAGAGAACATTGTTTTCACTGACCAGTCATCAGATCCTGATGGGCAGATCGTTCAATGGCAATGGGACTTCGGCGACGGCACGACAAGCACGACTCAAAGCCCTACCCACGCCTACGAGAAAGCCGGAACGTACACAGTCACCCTGACAGTTACCGATAATGAGGGCGCTATCGGCAGCACCAGCGTCACGATCACAGTGATCAACGTCGCTGTAGCTATTCGAGATTTGCCCACGTTCAACGGCCAGCTTCCACGGGGCATCTTGATCAGGGTTTATTTAGAAGTGCGCATCAACCGTGACGTCTTGGGGCTAGGGGTGCGCGAGGAATGGCCGCAAAACGTCATTGCTGCCGATACTAAAGTTGAGGACGTCACTGAGAAAGTCTTGGGGGAGTCACACGGTGGCACACTGCGCCCGCCGCCGCCGGGAGGGACGACTATCGAATGGATCTTCCCAGAGCGCCTCACTGCTGGGACGGTAAAGAAGATCGTCTACGAAGTGAAGCTCTCGGAGACAGCTGAGCTTGATTCCCCCACGCTGACGGGCTTTGTCATCAGTAAAGTCCCGGATATCCAGACCCCTACCGAGGGGACAAGCTCGTTCCAGCTCGTTGTGGGGCTGCCGATCAAAGTCATCGTAGCCCATTACATCACGCGCCCGGATATCCCCCCTGAAGAAGAGCGCATCGACCCGAAAGACGATAATTTGATCTCGTTCTATCAGATTCAACGGGCGGTGAGCTGGTGGCTGGCTACCGGGTGGTCTACTATTGGGGAATCGCCCATAGTACCCGGCACCGGCGGGCAGCAGATCGACTTAGCAACAATGCAGGAGTTGATCGCGTATTGGCTCTCAAATACGCCCGTTGATCAGCCCTTGCCGCCACGGCCACCATAAACTATGCGCGTTCTCTTGATCGTGTCTTTGGGCAGCGCGTTGCTCATCTCCCCAGTTTTGGCTCAGGGCTTTCTGACCGAAGAGCTCTCTCCAAGGGCTGTGAGTCTCGGCGGGGCGTTCGTCGGGCTTGCTGACGATGCGGCCGCAGCGCTGTGGAACCCTGCAGGGTTGTTTGCTCTGAAGGGCTTTGGGGTCTTGGGAAGGCTCGCCATGCCC
>JAUQPG010000024.1:10516-23640 GCA_030550495.1 Candidatus Bipolaricaulota bacterium
TGGGCGGTCTCCACGGAGCTCGCATTTGGCCGTCGGTAGCGTTTCGAGTATAATGCTCTTGAGATGAGTCAAGAGATGCGAGCTATACTGTGGGTCGTCGCGTTGGCCCTTTTGATGTTGGTGGTATGGGGCCTGTGGCGACGCACGGCGCGTCAGAGCTTGACCGTGCTCTTCCTCACCATCGGCACGATTCTCGTTGTCGGGGGCGGCGCCCCTCTCGTCTGGTGGCAGACCCATCTGCCCAAAGCGGAAGACCGCCCCTTGCAAATCCGTGATCATCGCCTTATTAGTCAGACCCAGATCCAAGAGCGAGATTTTCTCCGTCTTGAGATCACGATCGAGGTCCTCCTTCCCAGTCTGAGTCGGGAGCGCCTACGTGCTATCGCTGAGGAATATCTGAGGGAAGCCATAGTGAGTCACAAGCCAGATCTTGTTGCTGTCCGGCTTGAAGGTTTTGGCCGCCCGTTGCTCTATGAATATGCCTATCGGCACTCAGTTCCTTCCGCAAGGATTCAGCCCTGGCTTCAACCAGCTGCTGCGGAGATCGCAGCCGGGGCGCATCTGGAAGAGCCCATGGGAGGCGAGCTTGAGGGCTATCGCACGATTATGATCTTCGTGACGATGGCCGCGAAGTGGGCCCATCTCCAGAGCTTGCTGGGCGAAGGCCAGCTCCCCAGCGCGTGGGTCTCGCTCGATGAGTCGCTCTACGACTATGTCGTGGTTGTGGAGGACAAGCAGCCTCGCATGGTCGTGCTCTTTGCCCTCCTCAACGAAGAGTTTCTTCAGCAGTACCAATTGGCGAGGGGGCGCCTCGAAGAGCTTGGGCTGCTCCAGGGTGAGATCCCCATGCCGTCACTGCTAGTGCTCAGCTATGCTATGCATGAGAGCCTCTTTCGTGTCAGCGATATCGCGATCGTGCAGAGACGTGGAGAGACCTGGCAGCGCTATGAGCCCACAGAACTGACTTTACGTGAGCACACGGTCACGCGTCCCCCTTGGCTTGCGCTCGTCGGGAACTTCCCGAGCTTTCCCAACGTGCTGGCGCAGGTACGGGCAGGCTCGTACATTATTGGGCTGATGCGCTTTCCCGATTGGCTCGATCCCTCGCAGGGATTCCAAGTTTATTACGGGGATCGCATTGCGACATTTGGGAGAAAACCCTAAAAGGAGGCTGATATGACTCCCACCCGCCGGTGGATGATCCTCGGCGGCGCAGCGGTCGCCGTCGTGATCATCGCGATTTTTATCTTTTTGCTGACCCGCCCACCAGCAGCGATCACCGCGGAGTTTGAGGGCGTCGTTGCCCATGGTGACGCCCAAGCGTTTGTTCTCAAAGACGTACAGGCCCGCGACAGCAAGCTCTCTCTCTGTTCACGGGAGAACCTCGCGGTACGTGTCGAGCGTGCACCTACGACTCTAAGTGTCGGCGACAGAGTCACTGTCAAGGGCGAGTACAACGAGAAAGTTTGCCAAGTCACAGTCAAATCCGCTGAGCACTATGTGCGAGTCACCGTCCCAGCTCCCGTAGCGATTGAGCTTGAAGGGGTTGTCGCCCGCGCAGGGCAAGAGAGTTTTACGCTCAGCGAAGTGACAGTCTTGTCGGGGCCGCAGCCGTGCTCGCTCGAGAGACTCACTGTGCAGATCGAGTCGCCGAGTCTTCTTCCACCAAGTGCTTTACAAGCGGGAGATCTCGTCACCGTGAAGGGGAACTATCACGCTGAAGACTGCACGGTGCGCCTGAGCGCGCCAACGCATTATGTTGAGCTGCGCCCAGTCTCTATCGAGCTTGAAGGAATCGTGAGTGCAGGGACATCCGCACAGTTTGCTTTGAAAAACGTGATCGTGCTCGCAGGGCCGCGGCCGTGTCGCTTGGAGAACCTAGCTGTCCAAGTCAAGTCCGATCAAGCACAGACAGAGCCAATCCAGCTTGCCGAGCGCGTGCGCGTTAGGGGTGAATACCGTCCCGATAGTTGTCGTGTCGAGCTTACTAGCAGACAGCACTCTGTCGAGCGCCTTCCGATGACAATAAAGCTCCAGGGCACCGTCGCCCAAGTGAGTAGCGATCAAGTGACGTTACAAGGTGTCAGGGTGCTCGAAGGGCCGCAGCCGTGCTCGACTGAAAGCTTAGCGGTGCGCGTGCGCGGGGCAGCGAATCTTCGCGGTGGCGAGGGCGTCGAAGTTGTCGGCGAGTATAACCCCAAGAACTGCCAAGTGAGCGTGGAACAGTCAACGCACTCGTTCGCGCGGCTCTCTGCGCCACCGGTGCCCGTTCCGTCAGTGCCTACGCCGCAGCCGCCTGGGGTGCCGCCGATCCCGACTCCCGCAGGGGGCTTGCCGTTCTTCATCTCCGGGGGAGTTTCTTCCATCGGGCCGGTGCTGGCGTTTCGCGGCTCCGTCGGAATGGCTCTTAATGACTCTCTTAAGGGAATGCTCTCTATTGGATACGGCTCCGGATCGATACAGAAGCCTGAGCTGACCAAGCCCGTGAATTTCACTGTGATGCCCGTGGACTTCACCCTTTGGTACAGTCTCGGGGGCGGGCTACACATCGGCGGCGGCGCAGGAGTTTTAATAGTTCAGGGGCCAAAGCCCAAGTTCTCTAACACCGTTCCGACGATCCATATCGCCGTTGGCTTTGCCATCACAGACTTTTTGATGCTCTCAGGAGGTGTCGCCTACGTACCATGATTAAGAGAATCTTATCTTTTGGCTTGTTGTTCATGCTCCCCGTTCTGGTGAGCGGCTGCTTCTTAACGTTGGGTGACTTAGACAAGATCTTTCCCGTCAAGATCGGGCCGGCGTCTATTTCAAATGTTCGAGTTGAACCGGCAACACTCCCAGGGGGCGTCACTCAATCTGTAACTGTGAGCTTTGTCTATAATCACGAAGACGGCGATCTTGGGCTGAAGGCGAGGGTGATCGTCAAGCTCTCCGGGGCAACGGTGACTGAACAATCTGTCGAACTGAATAAAACAAGCGACACGGTGCGCGTTCCCGTTACAGTCTCAACGCCAAATACCGAGACGAATCTATCGCTTGAAGTCGTGGTCGCGATTGGGGACCAGATGAGCGCGTCGCTGCCGGCGACCATTCATGTTGCGGCTGACGATGACCGAGATGGCGTCTCCAACCGTGAGGATGCGTGCCCTAATGAAAGCGGAGTTCCAGCGAATATGGGCTGCCCTGTGCCCCCAGCTAATACCCCAGAGTGCATCTGGTTTGTGGACGGCTGGACGCCGCCGATCAAGCAAGTGCGCTTCGTGCGCGTAGGACGACAAATTTTCGCCATGGTCAACGAACCCGATGAGAATATTGACACCGACACTCCTGATATCGTCTTCGCGTGGGTTGCAGTCCCTCACACAAATGACTTAGAAATCTTCCGGCTGACGGAGATCGGTGGCACGAACACCGGAATCTTTGCGGGCTTAGGGCCTCTGCTCGTGCAGCGTCTGACGCCTGCTGTCCAGAACGATGGGGAGCTGAGCGTCTGGGACGGAGACACCATGCTCTTATTCTACGGCGACGTGAATAACTTCTCGCAGCAGTGCATGGCCCAGGCGCGGGTGGGATTAGGGGATTAGAAAGAAGATGGTGGAGCCGACCGGAGTCGAACCGGCGACCTCTGCGTTGCGAACGCAGCGCTCTCCCAACTGAGCTACGGCCCCAACGATCTTTAATTATTATAGCTGCTTGCCCTATGCTCGGCAAATTGAGCAGAACTAGCGCAGCATCCTCTTGAAAAAGCTCACCATCTGGCTGAACGCGTCTTGCGTCAATGGCGTTTGTAACAGTTGCCCGCCCTGGAGCATGAAGCTATGGGGCTGCCCTTGATAGACCTTCAGCTCAAAATATTTTTTGGCTGTATCCAGCTCCGTCGCGTAGCGATAGATGTCAGCGATGGGGCTAGGGCGGTCTGCCGTGCCGTGAATGATGAGCAGCGGCGCTTTGAGCTGCTCGATCAATTCAGCGGGCTTGCGCGGCTGCGTCGGCGAACCCCCAGAGTACGGAAAGCCATACCAAGCAACCCCGGCTTTAAAATCTTCAATGAGGGGCAGAAAGAGCATGGTGTAGCGCCCGCCGATACAGAACCCCGTCAGCCCGATCTTCTCTGGGTCAACTTCAGCACGGCCACGAAGATACGCAATCGCATCTCGCAAGAGCTGCTCCATGACATCATCAGATGGGATTCTCTCATACGCCTGCCATTGCAGCGCGAGCACGGCAAACCCCTCAGCCATCAGCAGATCGCTGATCGTCTGATACCCTGGCTCAAAGCCGTTGATCGAGTGAATGAGAATGACTGCAGGGCGACGCCCTTCTCCCGTCGGCGCGACAAAGTACGCCGGGTACGTCTTGCCTCCACTCGTGATCTCCACGGTCGCGCCTTGGGCTTGCCCGAGCTCCCGCTCAGCCAGACCGATCACAACGCTAACCAAACACACGGCCAGTAGCGCCATCCGAAGCCATCGCGCCATCGTCATCGCCTCCCGTGAGAGTGTGTGCTCTTATTATACAGTTTTGTCTTGGTTGAGCCAGATCGGGTATGATGCTCCTTGGGTGAGCAGAGCTATGAGCCATAATTTCTCTAAAAAGATAGCACAAAGTCTTCAAGATACGACGATGCACACGGCACTAAGCCGAGCTAGTCTTTACTTTGATCTCTCGCGCACGTGGGCGTTCGCTGATCTTCCCGACAAAGACGCGCTCAAGCGCCGCGCCCGCCAGATCAAAGAGTCTTCTATAGAGCAGCTCGATCAACTCATTGAGCAGCTTCGTGCAAATGTTATCCGTCACGGTGGGCACTTCTATCTTGCCCGCACCGCCCACGATGCGAACGACTATGTGCTGAAGCTTGTGCGCGAGCACAATATCAAAAAAGCCGTCAAATCGAAATCTATGGTCACAGAAGAGCTCGAGCTCAATAAGCACCTAGAAGCTGCTGGCGTCGAAGTCATAGAGACAGACTTAGGCGAGCGCATTATTCAGCTCGCTGGAGAACGCCCGTTTCACATCACCGGCCCGGCTATTCACAAGCCCCGCGAAGCCGTGGGAAAGCTCTTTGCTGAAAAACTCGGCGTCCCCTACACCGATGACCCCTATGAGCTGACGAAGATCGCCCGCGCGTCGCTGCGACAGAGTTATCTCGAAGCCGATATGGGGATCACCGGCGCGAATTTTGCCGTCGCTCAGACCGGGACGTTTCTCATCATCACTAACGAGGGCAATGATCGTCTTACGATGACGCTGCCAAAGATTCACGTCATTATCACCGGGATCGAAAAGGTCGTCCCGACGCTTTCTGACGCTTTAGTGCTGTTAAAGCTTCTGCCGCGCAGCGCCACGGGGCAGAAGCTCACCACCTATGTGTCGCTCGTGACGTCGACACCAGATCGCGACGTGCACGTTATTCTCGTAGATAACGGGCGTAGCCGAATGCGCGCGAATGCTCAATTTCGCGAGGCTCTCTATTGTATTCGCTGTGGCAGCTGCATGAACATCTGTCCGGCGTTTCGTTCTGTGGGCGGACACGTCTATGCTGGGCAAACGTATATGGGCGTGATCGGGGCGATCTGGACGGCGTTTGTAGACCACAATGGACAAGGGGATCTGGCCCGTGCGCGTGAGCTGGCGTCATTGTGTATGACTTGTGGACTATGCGCCCAAGAGTGTCCGGTGCAGATCGATCTTCCTTGGCGTAATGCGCAGGTGCTTAGTTACGCTAACGAGACGCTCGGGCGTTCTTCTACAGATCGTCTCAAGAGCTTTGCGTACCGGAAGCTTTTGCCCGATCGCAAGCGCCTCGCACGCGTTGTCCGGGCTTGGAAGCTCGGTGCACGGGTCGGGCTGCCCAAGGTCGCTCATGCAATGCTCACGCGCACCGATGAAGACTTTGCAAACGGGATCGAGATTCTGCAGAGCCATCAGTTTGCCGAAAAATTCCTCCACGAGCGGCTTTCAGAACTGCTTGCGAAAAACCCTCAAGACGCCAAGCATCGCGTCGGGTACTTCGTCAGCTGCGGGATGGACTTGCTCTACCCTGACGCCGGAGCCGCGACGATAAAAATCTTACAGCACAACGGGTGCGCTGTGCGCTGCGCGGAAAAGCATATCTGCTGCGGCGCTCCGGCGTTCTACTACGGTGACGAGCTCGCCGCGAAGCGCTTAGCGCGTCTGAATATTGAGATCTTAGAGAAGCTCGACGCAGACGTGATTATCTCTGACGAAGCGACGTGTTCTGGGTTTTTGAAGAACTACCCCAAGCTTCTCCAAGACGACCCGGCCTACGCGCAGCGCGCAGAAAAACTCTCTCGAAGAATCCGCGAGCTGAGCGAATTTTTAGCCCAGATCGAGCTGAAGCCCTTTCAGGCTCTGTCAGAAATAGTGACGTATCATGCGCCGTGTCACCTGGCGCGCACGCAGAAGCTGGGCGCAAAGCCCTTAGAGCTCATAAGAAAGATCCCGGGGCTGGCGATCAAAGAATTAGAAAGATCCGATCACTGCTGCGGGGGCGCGGGGACGTATAGCACAGTTCATCATAAGATTTCGCTCAAGATTTTAGAAGACGAGCTCGAGCGAGTGAAAACGACCGGGGCGCAGACGCTCATGACCCCCTGCTCGGCGTGCATGATTCAGCACCAGTACGGGTGCCGCAGGCAGAAGCTTGGGATACAGACAGTGCACTTATCGGAGTTGCTGGCGCGAGCGTGGGGACTTCACTCTTCAACAGAGATTTGATCCCCCACTCGTATAATCCCATCTTTCATGATCTGCGCCCGCAGGCCCCCGCGATGCACTAGCCCAGCGAGGACCTTCTCCTGCCCCGTTAAGTTGGCAAGATGCTGACACGGCTCGCAGAGCCGAATCCCCTTGAGCACAGCCTCGCCCACACGAAACTCTCTGCCCACAAGGTGATTGAGCGCCACCCCGCGCGTCACAATGTTGCGCCGCGCATCTCCGGGATTGAGCTTCACCCCGTAGTCGCGCTCAAGCGCCTCTATCGCCTCGATCTCGATGAGCGTCACTTCGCGATCCGGCCCAGGCTTGGAAGACTTCGTCCCCACCCCGAGAAAGTAACGATCCCCCTCTAGCCCTCGGCCCGCTACCGCCCGCACTGCGGAGACAGATTTCATCGGCGCGCTCCCTCGCTCTGTTATGTGAATCGAGATGACCCTTCCCAAGCACATGAGACTTCCCCCTTGCCGTTGGAAGTTCTGTATCATTTTAGCAAAAGCCCTCCTGCCCGGCCAGTTGACAAACTCCCTCGGCTCTGGTATCATTACTTAGCAGACTCATAAGGTGATTGCTAATGGATGCGCGCAAGCGTCTGATTCTGAAAGAAATAGTAGATCATTACATTCGGACAGGCAAGGCCGTCAGCTCCCAAACTATTTTAGAGAAATACGGGCTGTCGGTCAGCTCCGCTACTATTCGCAATGATATGAAGTATCTCGAAAAGCACGGCTATATTAGAAAAGCGTGGAGCTCGTCGGGGCGTATCCCGACGGCCAAGGGCTATCGCTTCTTTGTGGACTGGCTCTTAGAGTTGAGCGAGCTTGCCCGAAAGCAACAGCACGCGATCCTAGAAGCCTATGCCTTCCAAAAACAGAGACTAGATGAGCTTCTTCAGCAAACGGCGTTCTTATTAGCAAGTCTCACAGGGCACTTGGGGTTTGTGCTCACCCCTCGAATCGATCAAACTGAGCTGGAATTCATCGCCTTGGTGAAGCTGCCCCCAGATCACGCCCTGGCCGTGCTCGTCTCCGATTTGGGGATTGTAGAGTCTCGGATTATCCCGACGAGGCTGCCAGCGGAACAACTCGAAAAGATCGGGAATCTGCTCAATCGCTCTCTCCAGGGCCGGCGCTTGGGCGAGCTGGCCACAGAGCTTAGCGAAAGCCCTGTCGAAGGCTGGGCTGATCGCATCATCCAAGATGCTTTTGCTCTTATTCAGCAATTGATTACGCCTCAGTTGACGCGCCAGCGGCTCTATACTGAAGGATTGGCCCATCTCCTCCAGACGGTCTTCACCTGGGAAGAGGCCATCGAAGAGGCCCGAAAGCTCTTGTGCTTACTCGAGGATGAGAGCCGATTTATCCAAGCCCTTGGCAAGACTCGCCCTGGCGAGCTCACCACGATCATCGGTGAAGAAAACCCCGTGAAAGAACTGCACCCTTACAGCGTAGTCAGTCTCAATTACGGCTACGACGGCATCTTAGGGGTGCTCGGCCCGGTGCGCATGGACTATAGCAAAGTCGTTTCGACGACGCAATATATCGGGAACCGGCTGCGCGCTATCCTCACTGTCTCGAGGGCCGCAGCCTCCTAGGGGTGATCTGCATGGAAGAGCCCAAGACCCAGCAAGAGACCGCAACTCAAGAGCTGACAGAGCTGAAGGCGCAGCTTGAGCTCAAAGAGCAGCAGAACAAAGAGCTCATCGAGCGCCTGCAGCGCTTGCAAGCCGACTTTGAGAACTATAAGAAGCGCCAAGCGCGCGAGAGCGAGGAGGTGCTCCTGCGCTTGGAGGATCAGCTCTTAACAGAGATTCTCCCAATCTATGATAATTTAGAGCGGGCTTTCCGCTCGTTCAATAAAAACAATGACAAAGATTCGTTCATCGAGGGGATTGAGCGCATCTTCGCGCAATTCCACGCGTTTTTGGAGGGCAAGGGCGTGCGCCCCATTCCCGCTATGGGGGAGCTCTTCGATCCGGCCCTCCACGAAGCGTTAATCACCGTGGAGGCCGAGGAGGGCGGCAAAGTCTTGGAAGAATTCGAGCGGGGGTATCAGCGCGCGGGCCGCGTGCTGCGCCCCAGCAAGGTCAAAGTGAGCAAGCGAAGGATTTCTCAAGAATCGCAGAGCACGCCAAGCTCTGCAAACCCATAACACTTTAAGGAGGGACCTATGGCGAAGGAAAGAATCGTTGGCATCGACTTGGGAACGACAAAATCTGCTATCGCTATTGTTGAGGGCGGCAAACCGGAGATCATCACCAACGCTGAAGGGGAGCGCATTACCCCTTCGGTCGTAGCGTTTACCGAGACCGGGGAGCGCTTGGTGGGGACGCTGGCCAAGCGCCAGGCCGTCATGAACCCCGAGCGCACTATTTTAGAGATCAAGCGCAAGATGGGCACGGATTATCGCGTGAAGATCACCGCTGGGGGCACGACGAGAGAGTACACCCCCGAGGAGATCTCCGCGATGATCTTGCAGAAACTCAAGAGAGACGCCGAAGAGAAGCTCGGCTTCAAGATCACCAAGGCTGTCATTACGGTGCCAGCGTATTTCAACCAGCAGCAACGCCAGGCGACCAAAGACGCGGGCAAGATCGCCGGGCTCGAAGTCGAGCGCATCATCAATGAGCCGACGGCGGCATCGCTCGCGTATGGGCTTGATAAAGAGAAAGACGAGACGATCTTGGTCTATGACTTGGGCGGCGGGACGTTCGACGTCACGATCTTAGACATTGGCGACGGCGTCTTTGAAGTGAAATCTACGTCGGGGGATACGTATCTAGGGGGAAAGGACTTCGATCAGCGTATTATTGACTGGCTGATCGCGGAATTCAAAGCCGAGACGGGCATTGATCTCTCCAAAGATCTCGCAGCACTGCAGCGCCTCAAGGACGCCGCGGAAGCTGCCAAGAAAGAACTCTCGTTCAAGACCGAGACGCTGATCAGCTTGCCCTATATCGCGGCCGATGCTCGTGGGCCCAAGCACTTGGAGCGCCGGCTCACGCGCGCCAAGTTCCAAGCCCTCACAGACGATCTTGTAGATCGCACGATACGCATCGTGGAGCAGGCGCTCAGCGACGCCAAGCTCTCGCCCAAAGATATCCATCAAGTTGTGCTGGTCGGCGGCAGCACCCGGATGCCCAGAGTCCAGGAGCGCGTCGCGGAGATGTTCGGCTCAGCCAAGATCAATAAAGAGATCAACCCCGACGAGGTTGTGGCTATGGGGGCGGCGATCCAGGGCGGGGTGCTCGCCGGCGAAGTCGATCAAATTGTGCTCTTGGATGTGACGCCGCTGACGCTCTCCATCGAGACGCTTGGCGGGATTGCGACGCCCATCATTGAGCGCAACACGACTATTCCCGTCGAGCGCACCAAGACGTTTACGACCGCCGAAGATGGGCAGACGACGGTAGATATTCATATCGTGCAAGGGGAGCGCAAGTTTGCCGCTGATAATAAGTCTCTTGGGCGCTTCCAGCTTACGGGGATTCCCCCGGCACCGCGCGGCGTCCCCCAGATTGACGTGACATTCAGCATTGACGTAGACGGCATCTTGCACGTCACAGCCAAGGACAAAGCCACGGGGAAGTCTGCGAGTATAGTTATTAAAGAGCAGTCGCGCCTGAGCGACGAAGAGATCAAGCGAATGCAAGAAGAAGCCAAGCGCTATGAGGAAGAAGACCGCCGTCGCGCCGAAGAGGTCGAGACGCGCAACCGCGCCGACCATATGGTCTATATGACGGAAAAAGCGTTGCGGGAGCACGGCAGTAAGGTGAGTGCCGCGACGCGTGACCGGATCCAGCGTGCTGCTGACGCCCTGAAAGAGAAGCTCAAGGCTCAAGCTCCCATTGCGGAGATCCGACAACTTATGAAGGAGCTCGAAGAAGTGAGCTTAGAGCTTGGGCGCGAGATCTATCAAGCGAGCGGCGCTCAAGCGCCGGGCGGCTCGGGCTCCGAGCGTCGGTCTTCTGAGGGCAAGGACTACATCGATGCGGAGTACGAAAAGAGAGACGAGTGAGGGCATAGGGCCACGAAGCACACGGCAATCTCTTCACTTCCGTGATTCCCAGAAAGAACTCCTATGGCCAAGAAGGACTATTACGAGATCCTAGGCGTCTCGCGGGACGCCTCGCAGGACGAGATCAAGAAGGCGTTCCGGCAGCTTGCCAAAAAATATCACCCGGACAAGGGTGGCGACCCGGAAAAATTTAAGGAGGTCGCTGAAGCCTACGAAGTGCTGAGCGATCCGGACAAGCGCGCCCAGTATGATCGCTTCGGGCATGTTGGGCCGGAGCAGCGCTTCGACTTTGATCTGAGAGACTTTCGCCGTGCGCGCGAGGCGTTTGAAGAATTCGGGTTCGGCTCGGCGTGGGAAGATATCTTCGATATGTTCTTTGGCGAGGGGCTGCGCACGCGCACGACGCGAGAGCGCCGGCGCAGCCGTGCCCAGCGCGGCGAAGACTTAGAGTATCGCTTGAGAATCAATCTCGAAGACGCCGCGTTTGGCGCGCAGATGAAGCTCACTGTCCCTCGCTATATCACGTGCGATGTCTGCGGCGGGACTGGGGTGGAGCCGGGGACCCAGCGAACAGTATGTCCAGACTGTCGTGGGCGTGGGGAGATCCAGTATCGTCAGCAGACGCTGCTGGGGAGCTTTGTGAACATTCGCACGTGTGCGCGCTGTGGCGGCACCGGCGAGATCATAGAGAACCCGTGTCGGCGGTGTCACGGCTCTGGGCGGGTGAAGACGGAGAGCCAGCTCTCTGTGAAGATCCCGCCGGGGGTGGACACGGGATCGCGACTGCGCTTGGCGGGCGAGGGCAATGCCGGACTTGAAGGTGGGCCGCCAGGTGATCTCTATATCACGGTGGAGCTACGTCCGCATCCGATCTTCCAGCGCCAGGGCGACGATATTTACATTGAGCTCCCCATCAAGTTTACGCAAGCTGCTTTAGGGGCGCGGGTGAAAGTTCCCACGCTCTACGGCGAAGAAGAATTAACAATTCCAGCGGGGACGCAGTCTGGGGAGCAATTCAAGCTCCCCGGCAAGGGAATTCCGCACCTGCAAGGCTGGGGCAAGGGCGATCAATACGTCACCGTAAAAGTGCAAGTGCCCAAGGGCTTATCGCGCCGAGCGCAGGAGTTACTTAAGCAGCTCGAAGAAGAGTTGTAGCTAACTTCTCACCCACCGCCATAGCTCCCGCAACGTCGGGGATTTGCCGTACATCAGAATCCCAATCTGAAAGATCTTGCCCGCCAAGCGCATCATCCCGTAGGTCGCGAGAGCTAGCACTACGACAGATAAGAGAACCTCCCACCACGGCACCGAACTTACGGCCGTGCGCAGGATCATCATCCCCGGCGTGGACGGCGGGAAGAAACTAATGACCTTTAACGCAATGTGATCAGGATTTCTCAGTACTAGAGAAAAGAGCACGACGGGCAAGACCGGCAGAAAGAAAACCAGCGACATCCCAAACGAGCTGGCACTTTGTGGATCGTCACTGAGCGTGGCGCTGATTGCTGCGGTCAGCGACGCCAAGAAGAGATACCCCAGCACAAAGTACGCTACATATAAGAGAATCTTCTCCCACGATAAGAACGGCAAGATCGCAAGACTGATCACTGACGTCGGTAGCCCAATATACGGCCCACCGACAAAAATTATAGTCAAGCCCACAATAGCCCAGATGAACGCTTGCACTAATGCTAAGCCTCCAAGCCCCAAAATCTTGCCCGTCATAAGATCATGCGCCCGAATCGAAGAGAGCACAAGCTCGACAACGCGGTTGCGCTTCTCCGAGATCACCCCATACAGAATCCAGCTGATCGAGTTCATAGTTATAAACAATAAAAGCAGAATGATGAGAAACCCAATACCAACGGTGATCCCGGCCTTGAGCTGTTCGAGAGCGGCTTCGGGTGCAGCTTGCACGATGATCTGGACACCTTGACTGAGCTCAGTAGCTTTCTCCGGAGGCACCCCCGCTTCGCGTAAGCCGTGCGCTAGGAGAATCTGCGAGAGCGCATCGCGCACGGGTCGCGGCACACCCTGAGATTGGAGTTCTCGAATATTGAAGCCTAGCCCCTCGCGAGGCTTGGGCACATAGCGCGCTTGACGAGTCTGGAAGAAATCAGATTCGATCACTAAATAGCCGACAAATTCACCGCGCTGCATTCGCGCGGGCAGCTCTGCTTCTGAACCCGGAAAGAGCACGACGCGATACCCTGAGCCGCGAAGCTGTGCGCTCAGCTCCGGAAAGACCCCAGCGCGATCTATGATGGCCAGCTGGAGGGCTTCACCTCGCTCAGCGGCGCGCGCGATCCAGATCACTAACGCTATCAAGCCCAAAGAGAAGAGTGGAACAACAAACGTCGTGATGAGAAACG
>JAUQPG010000024.1:23740-26799 GCA_030550495.1 Candidatus Bipolaricaulota bacterium
TGG
This sequence comes from Candidatus Bipolaricaulota bacterium, assembly GCA_030550495.1. Lineage (GTDB taxonomy): Bacteria > Bipolaricaulota > Bipolaricaulia > RBG-16-55-9 > DRXL01 > JANXCC01. The sequence goes on from JAUQPG010000024.1 coordinate 23,744, forward strand.
AGGTTTTCTGATCGCGATCTGCTCGATCTCCACCTTCCCCATAATAGCCGAGAGAAATTCTTCTGGGCGCACGCCCTCTTTTAAGATGAGCTGTGCCCGCCCGTTCCCGATCTGTGCTGATTTGACTAAAGCACTCTCTTTGAGAAACTCTCCGTCGCCGCGAAAGTCTATGGTCACCCAGTCTTCTCTCCAGTGGCGCTTGATCTCGCGCAGTTCACCATAGAGAATCTCTCGACCCTTGTTGATGAGAAAGATTCTATCAACGAGATCTTCGACCAAGTGCATCTGATGCGCTGAGAGCAAGATTGTCGTGCCCCGAGCCTTCAGCTCTACGATCAGCTCTCGGAAAAGATCTTGATTGATCGGATCAAGCCCGGCAAAGGGTTCGTCTAAAATCACCAGATCGGGCTCGTGCAAGATCGCTGCGATGAACTGAATCTTTTGTTGCATTCCCTTAGACAGCTCCCGGATATTTCGATAAAAATACTTTTCGAGCTGAAGGCGCTGGAGCCACAAGAGCGCGCGCTCGCGCGCCAGACGCGCATCCATGCCCTTCAGTCTCGCCAAGAAGACAAGCGTGTCACAGACTTTACGGTTGTCATACAGCCCGCGCTCTTCAGGAAGATAGCCCACGCGCTCCGGGAGCAATTTGCCAGTGGGCGAGAACGAGAATCGAATCTCTCCGAAGTCGGGTTGGAAGATCCCTAAGATCATTCGGATAAGAGTTGTCTTGCCTGCGCCGTTGGGGCCGAGCAGTCCGAAAATCTCGCCTTTGTACACTTCAAAGCTCACATCGTCTACAGCCTTGGTGCCGTCAAAGTGCTTCCGAACGTGCGTCACACGCAGAATCGTCTCAGGCGTCATAGCTCGCTCAATAATACCCCATTGAGTGCTCTCGTGCATTTGAGCAAAAGACGAAGCCCTCAGACACATGGTCCGAGGGCCTCGTCAGGCAAGGTGGGGTCAAATAGGGAGAGAGGGGCTAGCTCTTAACCTCAATCTTGTACACGACTTGATTGGCGTCGTACTTGATCTCGACGAACTTCCCAATATAGCCGGGCAATTGCTCAAACGAGATATAGCTTTTTTGTTTGCCCTGCTTGACCTCGATGACGACGTTCGCGCTCACGCTGAACGTCTGACTATTCACAGCGATCGTGCGATTGGCTATATCTACGGCCTGCAGGGTGCCCTTGAGCTTGCCGGATTTCCCGCCGCCTCCGCTATTGTTTTTGACCTCGATCTTGTAGACCAGCCCTTGAGGGTTGAGCTTCAGCTCGACCTGCCGCCCAATGTAAGTGGGCAGTTGGCTGAACGGAATGTAGCCCTGCTTCTCTACTTTGACAGCGACGTTGGCACTCACAGAGTAGAGCTGGTTGTTGACCGTAACCGTCATCCCAGCGACATCCACAGCGTTGAGCGTCCCCTTCACTTCGTTGCCGCTGGCCCAGCTGGGCACTGCCAAGGCCGCGACCATCAGCCCTATGATTGTGAGAAGCTTTACAACCTTCATGCGAATCACTCCTTTTTTATATTGAGAAGTTGCTTACCCAACGATGACACGCTTGGCTTCGTAGTAGCCGTTCTTCAGCTCATAATGCGTGATAGTGAGTTTCACCCCCTTCACAATAGCCGAGCGATCTATCGGCTTGCCCTGAGGATCTACGATCTGGGTGCTCTTGCTGACCTTCACAGGATAGTCTTCTTTCCCGTCACCATTGGCATCGAGACGCACGAAGAGATCGTCGCCGAGGGAGAGAACTTCTAGCACCGTGCCCACCAGGGGCTGAAGCGCCGGCGTTGACGTCTCCCCCACGATGACGTGCCACACTTCGTAATAGCCGTCGTCGTCGAGCTTGTACGCGACCAGCGTAATGACAGCACCCGGCTTGATCGCATCGAACCCCACTCTATTTCCTGCAGGGTCGGTGATGATCGCGTGATGTTTAATCTTCACGCGCAGGTCTGGCTGCCCATCGCTATTGACGTCCAAAGCGACGAAGAAGTCGTCGCCGAACCAGAACGTCTGAATGACCGTGCCTTTGATGGGCTGCTGCGTAGGAGCAACAGGGGGCTGCCCAGCGCTTGTCGCGCCCACGACAACGCGATAGGCCTCATAATAACCATCGTCGTCCCATTTGTAGTGAGTGACCGTCAGCACCACCCCAACGGTGATCGCCGTGAGGGGCACCGGCTTATTCGTGCTATCTACGATCTGGGTCTTGTGCTCGATCTTCACTAAGACGTCAGCTTTTTGATCGCTATTGGTGTCTAGCCAAACGAAGAGGTCATCGCCGCGCCAAAAGATCTGCACAACTGTCCCAGTGATCGGTGCTTGCGCCCAACTCACCACTCCAAAAGCTAAACCGATCAACACCGCCAACATCCCCATATAGACTGCTCTCATAGCAAAAGGCCTCCTTTCTGATTTGATAGAGATTCAGTCGTCGTCATCGTCGTCACGACCAGGCGGTGGGAGTGGGAGAGTCGTCTGATCACCAGAAGATCCCAGTGCCGGCTGGGAGAGTTGCACTCCTGCGCCGTAGCGATAGACCAGCTCGCCGCCGTAGTAGCCCGTTGCGGTTAAAGCCCCAACACCCAGAACGCCCGCAATGAAATAGATCGCCAGGGCAGCTCCAGCAGCCCAGCGCCATCGGCTCAGCCAGCTCGCTGCTAATATAAGTCTTATCGCAGCGATCGCGAGCAACAGATACGCCGTGAGCTTGCCCAAGTCTTCGTGGGTATCGAGCACGCGCTCCCCGGCGCCGCTCAGGCGTTCTTCGACCGATTCTTCAGCGAGCTGTCCTGAGAGCATCGCTGCTAAGGCTCCAAGCGCCCCTAACACGATCAAGATCAAGCCGACTCTTTTGAGCGTCTCGCGCTGGAAGAGATGCCCAATTACGTCCAGGGCAAATCCCGTGAGAAAGAGCGCGATGGGGAAGTGCACAATGATGGGATGAATGTTCGTCGTCATGGTTCACTCCTTCGGGTTCAGTGTTCACGGCTCCAGTGTAAGGAGGGCAGCGTGACGAAGCGATAGCAGTGAGAAGAAAATC
>JAUQPG010000025.1 GCA_030550495.1 Candidatus Bipolaricaulota bacterium
TCCAGAAGCAATACTGAAGGGCGCAGGCACACTCACTGTCCCACTTAGCGTCCCTCCCCCAGAGTTCCAGACCACAAACGACGCTTGCACCTGCTGATTGATGAACGTCTGGGGCAGGGTCAGGCTGCTGGTCGAGACCATCAGCATCGGGTACCGGCTAGTGCAGTGGTAGTCATAGCCCCACTGGGAGGTGCAGATCTGTGGGCCATAGTCAGGTCCTCCCGAACCATCATAGCTGCTCCCGATGAGGTCACCCCCGTCGCCAGGGTCGAGGGCCAATGGCTCCAGCTTCGCCCCCATCGGCACGGCTGCCCCGACCGCCTGCCCACACGCCGTGGCTTGGATCGCTGGCTCGGCATCATCTTCAGGCTCATCATCCTTGCCTGCCTTCACCTTGATCCGCACCTGATGCGCTATCTTCTCGTCATTCCCTTCAGCAGCTATTCCGAGAATAGCGATCTTGTTGGTCTCATCAAAGAGGGCTCGTATCTTGCCTACCCGCTTGCCCTTCTGGGCCAGCTTCCCCTCAAACTCCTGGAACTTGCTCTTCTGGCGCAGCCCGCTCAGCAACTTTTGCACCTTCCCCTGGGGTAGGAACCGCACGATCCGCTCTTGCCCATCAGCGCTGACATTGAGGGTCTTGTTCCCTTGACGGACTAAGCCCACGGCTGCGGTCTGGCCATTGGTTCGCGTCCAGACCAAATGAGCATTCTCCCCAAAGGGGATTAATAATTGCTGCCCGCCAGCAAGCTGGACCGCTTGGGCTTCGTCAGTCTTGATGCCAAACCCACGGCGCTCTAGCTGGGCTTTGACTGCTTGCAGTTGGGAGTCTGCTAGGGCCTCTTGGAGCAAGGCCGAGCGCTCTGGCTCAAGGATGGGGCTGGAACAGCTGGCAGTAGAAGCGCTCAAGGGTTGAAAATTGGCTTCAGGAGCGGAATCAGGCTTCAGCGGGGGGGGGGTGACATGCTGAGACTTAAAGAGTGGAGTACAACCGACGAGAACTGAAACAAGACCAATGACGATGGTGAGTGTGGCCAGGCGAGCCGTGCGCATAAACTCCTCCTTCTGCGCTCCTTCCCCTGCTCCCTCAAGGCTAGAAGCGGGAGTGAGCGGCTTTATGGTTTATCACCCTTTATATACCACAAATGGGGAGAAAAGTCAAGAGGATGATATGAGAATCGCGCACAGATCGGGAGTTGGATTTAGTTGCTAACGAAACTAGCCCCCCTCGCAATTCTCTTCGCCCTATGCTACAATAATCTTGAGTGATCACCGTGTCAGCAGCAAGAGATCGTCAGATACTTCAGGTGCTCGATGCGCTCGGCGCGCCCAATCATAGCGATCTAGCAACGCGCACCGAGAGATTCTTAAACACGCTGGGCGTCTGGGAGGTCGCGCATCGGCTGCGCTCCTTGCTCATCGAGCGCCCTCGCGAAGCCCAAGCGTTTCTGAAGTATCTCGCAGAAGCAGACCCCGCTGCTGCCGATAGAATCCAAATATTGCTGACAGCCACTACAGGCGAAGACAAAGAACTCGTCAAGCGCGAGTTCGGCGGAGATTAAAAACAGAACGCACAGCGAAGGAGGGTACGCTCTATGCAGATCACGTTCATAGGCCACGCCGCCGTCGAGATCAGGACTGAGAAGCACTCTATACTCATCGACCCGTTCATCACCGGAAACCCTGTCGCCAAACACAAGCCCGAAGATTTTCACCCCAACGCAATTCTCTTAACTCATGGTCACGCTGATCACTTGGGCGATGCGATCCCCATCAGCCAGCGCACCGGCGCACCGATCATCGCGATCTTTGAGCTCGCGACGTACTGTCAGGCTCAAGGAGCTAAAGCGATCGGGATGAACATCGGCGGGCCGAGTCGCTTCGAGTTCGGAACCGTGCAGTTTACTCCAGCATTCCATAGCTCGAGCCATGACGGACATTACTTGGGCGAACCCTGTGGGATAGTCTTCACAACTCTAGAGAACCGAAAAATCTATCACGCGGGGGACACCGCGCTCTTCAGCGATATGGCCTTGATCGGAAAGCTTGGACTAGATATAGCGTTTCTCCCCATCGGCAGCTACTACACTATGGACCCCGAGGCCGCTGCCGAAGCCGTCCAGTTGCTCAAACCCAAGATCGCCATTCCCATTCACTATAACACCCTCCCGGCGATCACCCAAGACCCCCACAGATTCAAGGCGATGGTGGAGTCACACAGCAAAACCCAAGTCATCATCATGCGTCCCGGCGAGAGCGTGACAGTTTAACGGGAATGGCCTACTGTTATTGAAAATCTGTGACGGCTGTCGCCCTTGACAGGGAAGAGCCCCTCCCTCATAATGGTCCTTGGGAGTGTAGCGCACATCACGTTGCGACACGCCGCAGATTCGCTATAATCTACATAGGAAGGGACTTTCCTAGACGATCGGCCCCACCGTGTGTGCGACCGATCTGAGGCACAAGTGATCATCGCGGCGTCACGCAAGAAGGGGGAAAATCTGAGATGGTGCAGGAGATCAGCACACCTAAGACCACCGCGATTGCCCCGGAGACCGTTGAGTTCTTCGGAGGCGATGAGCTGCGCATTCGTTGCTTTTTAGATAAATATGCGCTGCGCGATCTATCGGGGAGAATTATAGAAAAAACCCCTCTAGAGATGTGGGCGCGCGTGGCGCGCGAGATCGCCTCTGTCGAAACAGATTCCAAGAAGCGTCGCGAGTGGGAGAAGAAGTTCTCCTGGCTCTTGGAAGACTTTCGCTTCATCCCCGGCGGGCGGATTATGTTTGGAGCGGGGCAGCCCAGACGCGCCACGCTTCTCAATTGCTTCCCCGCAGGCACACAGGTCTGGACACGCCAGGGCCCTAAACCTATTGAGCAGATCGAGGTGGGCGAGGAGGTCCTCACCCATCGCAATCGCTTCCGCCCCGTCACCCACACGATGAGCCGCCAGATCGAAGAGCCATTACGTTCTCTTAAGCTCTGGTATCTTGGCGATCAGACGATCTACACAACCAAGGAGCATCGCTTCCTCGCCTATGACGGCACACGCGTAGAGTGGGTCACAGCTCAGGAGCTCACACCATCGCACTATGTGCGGGTAGGACGCCTCGCCCCCACTGAGACCGATGCTCCGCGCGAGCTCGACCTTGCCGACTACGTGGAAGAGCGCCTGCTTGAGGAAGACGAGAGCGTCTATACGGCGACGGCGTATATCGGGGGCAATGGAGCTGTTGGAGTCAAAGAGAGCAAGCGGGTTCGCAGACAGATCGCCGTAGACGAGCGCTTCGGCTTATGGTTGGGGTTCTTTGTGGCCGAAGGAGGGGTCACGGACACCAGCGTCTATTTTACCCTGAGCAAAGACGAACGCCCGTACGCTGAGGCGATCTGCGAGCTCACGCGCCAACTCTTCGGCCTAGAAGCTTCGATTCAAGAGCGTGCGGATCAGCCAGGGCGCTGGTTGCGTGTCTATGTCCATAGCAAACTCCTGGCACAATTTGTGCGCTCGTTCTTCGGCGGAGTCGTGCGGGCTCACGAGAAGGAGTTGCCTGCGTGGTTCCTGACGGCACCGCCCATCGTGCAGAAGGCGTTCATAGCCGGGCTCTTCTTGGGCGATGGAGTTGTTCAGGACGATTCTGTGAAGCTCTTCCTCGCCAACCCCTCGCTGGTGCGTCAGGTCTTCTTCATCTTGTTGCGCTTAGGTATTGTCGCATCGCTGCGTTGGGAAGGGATCCTGAAGTACACGCGCCATCGCGGCATGTGGGTTCATATCGGCACCCAACGGTATGTCGAGGCACTCAAGGCCTGGCTTGAGGGGGACTGGGACTACGAGTCCTCGTTTACTGAAGCCCCGCAAAACTATTTCTATAAAGTCGTGGACGGGGAGCTCTTTGTCAAGGTCAAAGAGTGCGGCTGGACTACCTCACGGCCCATAACAGTCTATGACCTGAGCGTCGCGGAAGATCACTCGTTCGTCGCAGAGTTTGCTGTAGCGCATAATTGCTACGTCATTCCGATCAAAGAAGACTCCATCGAGGGGATTTTTGAATGGTGCAAGGAAGCCGCACGCACATACTCCCTTGGCGGCGGCGTCGGAACAGATATCTCTATTCTGCGCCCCAAAGGCTCGCCCGTCAATAACTCAGCGATCTACTCCTCAGGCTCGGTGAGCTTCATGGAGCTCTTCTCTACAACAACAGGCACCATCGGGCAGAGCGGGCGGCGCGGCGCGTTGATGATCACGATCAGCGTCGACCACCCGGACGTCTTCGATTTCATTGAGATCAAGAACGACCCAGAACGCCGCAAAGTGCAGTACGCGAATATCAGCGTGCGCGTGACAGATGAGTTCATGCGCGCTGTGGAGCGCGATGAAGATTTCGTGCTGCGCTACGAGAACGAGCGAATCGGGCGCTTCGAGAAGAGAGTGCGCGCGAGAGAGATCTGGGAGAAATTGGTCAAGAACGCGTGGGCGTCAGCTGAGCCGGGCGTGATCTTCTGGGACACGGTCAAGCGCGAGTCAACGACCGAATACAACGGGATGGAAGTGATCACGACCAACCCATGTTCGGAGATCCCCTTGGAAGCCTATGGAGCATGCTGTCTGGGGAATATTAACTTGTCGAAATTTGTGCTAGACAGCTTCGCGCCCACGGCGCGAATAGACTGGGCCAATCTCGAAAAAGCCCTGCGCTACGCCGTGCGCTTCTTAGACGACGTGCTCGATTACAACGCCGACAAGCATCCCCTACCGGCCCAGCGTGAAGCATCCCTGCGCTCACGACGCATCGGCGTGGGCTTTACGGGCTTTGGCGACATGCTCATTAAGCTCGGTCTCAAGTACGACACTGAAGAAGCCATCGAATTTACCGATAAGCTCTTTGAGCGCATCAAACACATCGTCTACGACGAGAGCACCGAACTCGCTGTGGAGAAGGGGACGTTCCCGGCATTCGACCTTGAGAAGCATCTGCGCAGTGCGTTCATCAAGCGTCTGGACACGTCGGTGATTGAGAAGATCAAGAAGAACGGGCTGCGCAATGCGGCGCTGTTGACGGTGCCGCCTGTCGGCTCCGGCTCAGTCTTAGCGGGCTGTTCATCCGGGATCGAGCCGATTTTCTCACTCAGTTACGTGCGCAAGTCGAAGTCGCTCAGCAAGGGCGAATTTGAAGTGAGCCACCCCTTGGTGCGCGAGTACATGGAGAAGATGGGGCTCTCTAACATCAACCAGTTGCCCACGACGTTCGTCACAGCCCACGAGATCGAGCCGATTATGCGAGTCCGCATGCAGGCGACGATCCAAAAGCATATTGACCATGCGATCTCCAGCACCGTGAACTTAGCGAAAGACGTCTCGCCCGAGACGATTGGGGATATCTACTTTGAGGCGTGGAAAGCGGGCTGCAAGGGGATCACGGTCTATAGGGAGGGCTCGCGCGAGGGGATTCTTGTGACCAAAGAAGCCGCGAAAGAAGCGGAGAAGCCCGCCCGAGCGACCCTGGTGCCACGCCCACGCCCTCGCGTCGTCAAAGGCAAGACGTATCGCATGAAGACCGAGCTGGGCACGGTCTTCATCACCATCAACGAAGACGATGAAGGGATCTTTGAAGTCTTTGTCCAGGGGCTGGGCAAGTCCGGCACCTCAACGGCAGCATTCACGGAAGCGATCGGGCGGTTGATCTCGCTGGCGTTGCGCTCCGGGGTCAAGCCCAGCGCGATCATCGATCAGCTCGGCTTGATTCGCGGCTCGCGCCCGGTGGTCCAAGAGGACGGCACAGTGGTCTTCTCCGTGCCCGATGCCATTGCGAAAGCGATCGCGGAGTATCTTCGCGGTGGCGAGCAGTTGACGCTTTTAGAAGAAGTGAAGTCGCGGCCGGTGCCTCCTGGAGGCTCCAACGGCTATGATGCCAAGCGCGACGTCGAGCTCTGCCCCAGTTGCGGTGGCGTCTTGATCTTCTCCAACGGCTGCTACATCTGCAGCGACTGCGGATTTTCGGAATGCGACTAGACTACTTGCGGTGCTGGTGGGAGGCCCTCATCTCAGCGCGCCCGGGGTGAGGGCCGAAAATTTTACAAGCTATGCCCGAGCTTCCTGAAGTCGAGACACTGCGCCGCGCGCTAGCGCAAGAGCTCGAAGGGCGCACGCTGAACGCCCTAAAAATCTATGAGCCGCGTCTGCTCCAGAACGCCTCGGAGCAAACGCTTCAGCGCGCGCTCGTGGGCCGTCGTTTGCGCGCGGTGAAACGGCGCGCGAAGTTTCTGCTCTTCGACTTTGGGGAAAACACGGTCATTCTGCACCTGCGTATGACGGGGTGGCTCACGCTCAGCCCGATAGAAAACCCGCGATTCGTCTTCGAGTTCACTGGGAATAAGACCCTCTATTTTCACGACACGCGGCGTCTGGCGACGCTCCATCTTGTGCCGAGCGCCCACGCGCACGAGCTGCCCCCGTTAGCTGCTTTGGGAATCGAGCCGTTCCAGCCTAGTTATACTTTTAAAAACTTTCGTGCGCTCTTGCAGACTGATCAAGAGATCAAAAGACTCTTACTCGATCAGCGCAAGATCGCGGGGATCGGGAACATCTATGCGTGCGAGGCGCTCTTTGCTAGTAAGATTCACCCGCGGCGTCCAGCTATGAGTCTCTCTCGCTCCGAGGCACGACGGCTCTTTGCTCAGATCGAGAAGGTCCTCGCACAGGCCATTGCCAAGCAGGGGACGTCGGTGAGAACGTATAGAGGGCTCACGGGCGAGCCTGGGGGCTTTCAGAACTTTTTGAAGGTCTACGATCGCGCGGGCGAGCCGTGCGTGCGCTGTCGTACGCCCATAGTGCGCATTGAGCAAGGCGGGCGCGGCACGTATTTCTGCCCGCAATGCCAATCTTGACTTCTGTTGTGAAGATGGGGTACACTGTTCCTGAAGGAGAAACGTATGCCGGTAGTGAAGATCAGTGCCAGCCGTCGCGTGACGATTCCCAAAGAGATTCTTAAGGCACTGGGATTTCGTGAGGGCCAATGGGTTGAGGTCACGCGCAGAAACGGGGTCATCGTCATCAAGCCCCTGGATACCGCTGACCTCGACGACGTGCTCACCTCTGCGGATAAAGCCTCTCTCAGACGCGGCTTAGCCCAGGTCAAGGGCGGTGAGAGCATCTCTTGGGATCAAGTGAAGAAGCGATTAAAGCTTTAACTTGCTCGTCTCTACATGTCCTGGACCATCGGCTTTACCCCAGAAGCGTATAAAGAGCTCAGGCGTGTCTCCCACGAGATCAACAACAGATGATCCGGCGAGCTATTGACCGAATGTGCAACGACCCTTTTCAAGGCAATGTGAAACCCCTCAAGGGCCAAGAATGGAAGGGGCTTTATCGCAAGGTCGTCGGGCGCTATCGGATTTTCTTTCTCCCGGTCTTTAACAGACAACACATCGAGATCATCACCATCCGCCCGCGTGCCGAGAAGACTTATCGTTGATATGCCTCTTCTTCACTGCTATCACAAGCCCTTCGGCCTCAAATCTACGTATAGAATATCCCCGCACGCCGTTACAGTATTGCTAGCGGGCACGTCGTACTCTGTCACTGTGCTGCCGAGCGTCACGCGGATGCGCTGCACTTCAGAACTATTATTCGTGTAAACGAAGCAACCGTCGCTTGGCGTGCTGCGCTCGCTTCGCGCCCACGCCGACGGATTGACAAACTCTACTCTGCTGAAGAAGAGCGTGATGAGCTCTCTGGGGACACTTTCGGTAATCACAATCTCGACGGGCACGGTGAGCGGGCTGTTCTGCGCGTTTTCGGCTGTGATCACGATCGCGCTCTCGTAGGTGCCTGCGACTAAGCCCGCAGTGTCTACGCTCACCTGCACTATCGCCCGCCCCACCCCGCTTGCTGCAGAGAGCTTCACGGGATCTGTTTGGGCTTGCGCCGTCCAGGCGAAATCTCCTGTGCCAAGATTGGTGATCTCCAGAAGCTGCGGGGCAGGGGCTGGGCCGTTGGCTTGCACCACGAACTTCAGCTTCTCCGGGAAGACTGCAATCGTCACTTCAGCAGGTTTCTCTTCCTTGAGGGGCTCTCCTAAAGCGATGCGCCCTGCACCATAAGTGTTATCTGGGCCATCGTCGCCGCGATCTACAGCACGCGACGCGAGAAAGGCCGCGATCTCCTTGGGCCCCCATTCGGGCCGGGCGCTCTTAATGAGCGTCGCAGCGCCGGCGACGTGCGGGCTAGCTGCTGAAGTGCCAAAGAACGGGCGAAAGCTCACGGTGCGCACGCCGTCAGGCGCAGCAAAGTCGGGCTTGATGCGTCCGTCCTTAGTCGGCCCACGCGAGCTGTACCGCCGCACCGAGTCGTTGCGAAAATCGACGGCGCCGACGCTGAACGCATTCGGAGATATAGCGGGCTCGAAGACCCCAACACTCCCCTCCCAGACTGAATACTCCGGCTCGAATTCTACAACGGTGAGATCGAGCTGAGCCGCGGGCTTAGTAGCAGAGCGCTGCCGGATCTTCAAGTGATAGCGTCCTGACTCGCGCGGCGTGAAAACGAGCACACGCGAGGGCCAGCCCGTGCGCAGTTGGCTGCCACTGGCGCGACGCCGATCCGCGTCGTCAAAGAGCAGAAGCTCGTAATTGTCCGTAGCTCTCCCACACTTGTCCTCCCAGCTGAACACGGCGATGATAGTCTCGTCGGCGTCTGCATCGATGGTGAGGCCCTCATCGTCGCCCAAGAAGTTATGGAAGCCGTCTTTGTCGGGGTCGTCGAAGATCCCTTGCCAGTGCTCTGTGCCGTGGTTGCCCACGGAGACGGCCCAGAAGATCCCCGCATCGCGTGCTCTCTTCACCATGGGTTCGATCAGCCCCGTGCCCTCCCAAGGGCAGCCTGTCCCCAAAAAGTTAAACGACGTGTTGATCACGTGCACGCCCTCGGAGATCAGAAAGTCTATCGCGCGGCCAAGCTGGACGTCAGTGTCGAAATTCACCAAATAGAAGGTCGCTTCGGGGGCCATGTCGTAGACGATCTCGGCGACAGCAGTGCCGTGGCGCTCGTTGGCTTCGATGTCTTCGTCGCGAGTGAACGAGCGCACGATCACGCGATCTGCAGGGGGCAATTCACTCCCTAAGAGTCTTTGGTAGCCCTTAAACCCCCCATCCACGATGGCGACTTTCACTCCTTGGCCCTTGATCCCCGCCTCATGCCAGAGGTTAGCCCCAATGACGCGCACGCCCTCACTGACGGTGTTCCCTTGCTCCCACCTGGGTACGAATGGGGTGCGCACCCACGAGACGGAACTGAGCCCCGCCAGCGCATTCACAGATTTTATGGGCACAAACGCTTGGACGAGATTATCATGGACGGCTTCGATCTGCCCGCCGAGCGCTGCCACGCGCGCCTGAATGGTTCTCACTTCAGAAACGTTTGTCGCCTCGAGCACGACGCGCACCTTGCCCGCCTTCAGCTCTTCTGGCCTGTTCGCGGGCAGGGCGGGCAGCTCGGCACCCGACTCGAACGCCGTCAGGCTCTCAGCTAAGAGATCTTGGATCTTGAGCGAGCGCGCGTCTTGGGCCTGGGGACTTGTGGGCACGACAACCGACACCGCGATGAGCAGGACTCCGAGGGCAAGTAGTTTTCTCATGCTCTTCGACCTCTCTTTTCACAATAAAATTCGTCGCTATTATACCAAATTCATAGGGCGCTCTGACAGTGGTCGGGCTTACTCTCGATCCGTGGGCTTGACGAAAAAAAAATCGAGTATAATATCGCTGTAGCTCTCAGAGATGGTCTCTATCAAGGGTAAACCCGAGAAAGAGAGGGGGCTGCGATGGAAAAGCTCTCGTGTGCTCAGTGCCGCCCGCCCTGCCCGCTTGGGGAGATCTCCCCCTTAGAGATAGGGGCGCTCGATGGGCTCATACGCTCCGTCTCGTTTCTCCCAGGGCAAGTGCTCTTCGAGCAGGGAGACCCTCACAGCGGGTGCTATCTCATCTGTGAGGGTGTAGCAATCCTTTTCAGGCGAGCAGCTGACGGGCGACGACTGGTGATCGGGGTTGTCGGGCCGGGGGATATCGTTGGGGTAGGGAGCTTCCTTGGGCAAGAGCGCCATGAATTGAGCGTCTATGCGCTGACGGAGGTGCGGGCGCAGCATCTGACAGAAGCCGCGTGTGAGCGATTAGTCACAGAGCCTTCGCTGTTGACGGGGCAGTTCCTGCTGGCTCTTGCGCGGCAAGTGAAGGTGCTGCGACGGTACTCTCATTATGTAGCGGCTCATGCTGGGGTGCGTGAGCGATTGGCGGCGTTGCTGCTGGAGCTGGGGGAGCGCTTTGGGCAGAGGATAAGCCCCAAGGGCGTGCGCATCGAGCTGCAGCTGAGCTGCGAGCTGTTAGGCCAGATGATTGACAGCCATCGTTCGACGGTGAACCTAGAGCTGCTCGAGCTGGAGCAGCGCGGGCTGATTGAGAGGGTTTCTCGACAGATCGTGATTCTAGACGAAGCCAGGCTCAGGGAGTTGGCGCAAAGCTTCTTCTGATGGGAATTTTCTGAAAAGCGTTGTCAAGCCAACAGCCGAAGTGTTGTGAAGACGATAGACTAGGTGTTGCTGTGGCAATAGTCGGGCTCCGCGAGGCGGGGTATAAGCGAGCCATCTCAAAGAGAGGTGCACCGCCTCGAAAGGAGGGGGATGAAGGATGGTGATTATCATTATTGGCGATGGCTGGATTATCATCATCGTCATTACGTAAGGGCAAGGACGAAGGCCAGTGAGAGCAGCTTGCTCTCCTGGCCTTGTCTGTTTATTCTTGAACGGCTATGGCCAAGAGAGCTGCCTTGGAAGTCCAAGCGGTATCTAAAAGTCTTCACGCGAAGACTATAGTGCAAGACGTCACCCTTGCTGTTGAGGCTGGTGAGGTTGTCTTTCTAAGCGGCCCTAACGGCAGCGGAAAGTCTACGTTAGTCTATCTCATCTCCGGGGTCTATCAGCTCGATCAAGGAGACGTCTGGATAAATGGGATCTCGCTTACGAGGGAGCCGCGTCGCGCTAAAGCCCTCGTCACAACCGTCTTTCAGGAGACGCTCTTCGATCCCGTATCGTCGCCCTTGCACGCCCTCTCCCTACACGCTCGGTTCTATGGGGCGCGCTGGAGCCATAAGCAGATCTGTGCAATCTTGAAGGAATTTGGCATCACCGAGCCAAATCGCTCGATCTTTCAACTCTCTGGAGGTACGAAAAAGAAGGTCGAGCTGCTCAAGGCACGGCTCGTCGAGACCCCAGTCTATATCTTCGATGAGCCATTTGCGGGCTTAGACGAGCAGAGCCGCCAGCAGGCTGAAGAACTCATCCGGGAGCGCAAGCGCCAAGGCAGAGCAGTCTTGCTCATCAGCCATGAGCCGGGAAGGTTTGACTGGGTAGATCGTAGGGTGTACATGGAAGCTGGGCGGATTATGCCAACGCCGGCAGCAAAGGAGGCCTCGCCAATGCTCGTCGAAGCAGTCGTTCAAGGCTGGAAGGAGGAGCTTCGCTCTCAGCTAGAGGGCCAACACGGGCTGCAGCTCTTAGAAGTGCACAGCATTGAGCCATCCGACCAAGAGATCGAGGATATTCTCAAGTCACTCGGGCTGGACAAGCTTGGGGCGCGAGTCCAGGTCCTTCGCGCCGACAGCGCCGCGGCTCAAGAGATCCTGAAGCACCTTGGAGGGACAGCACAGACGGTTTCAGTCCCGCAGCGTTCAATGCTGCGAACGCGCCTCAAGCTCTCCGCAGAGATCTCTCTCGCACAACTCACGCAGCTGCTGGAAGGGCAAGGCCTCAAGGTGCTTGAGATACGTCGACTCTAGCAGTATGCGCGCTACTGCCTTGTTGTGGTATGTCTTTCTAAAGGAGGCGTTCACGCGGTGGGAGCTGCTCTTGCCCTTCGCGGTGAATCAGCTCTTGGCGCTGTGGGTCTTCAGCTGGGGCTTCCAGAGGGTTGCTGGTATAGAATACGCCCAGATGCTCGTCATCGGCTGGATCGGCTTTGCTATGGTGACGATTGGGGTCATCAGCAGCATCACGCTCACTGTGGATCTAAGCTTGCAGAAGATTCGATACTGGCTCAGCTTGCCTGTGGCCCCCGGTGCGATTGTGTTGGGGAAGCTCTTCAGCTCAAGTGCTCTATGTATAGCGGCTTCGCTCTTTACGCTGGGCCTGGGACAGCTCTTCTTGCTCCGGATTAGCCTCTCCCAAACGCTATGGGTTCTTGTGGCCCTCATCTTACAAGGGTTCACGTTAGTGGGCGTGCTCGCCTCGATTTCAATCTTTATCCGTGATATCACCAAGATCGGGGTGATTGTCAGCCTTATCATCGGGATACTGCAATATCTCAGTGTCGTCTACTTCCCTATGGAGATCTTCCCAGCACCGCTGAGAGCCGTGATCTATCTCAACCCGCTCACGTATGCGATCACTTTCATCCGGGCGCTTGTGCTCTCTAGTCGATTCGACTGGGTCTCTCTTGCAGTGTTGGCGGGATTGAGCGTCGCGTGGCTAGGGGTGGGCTGGGGTATCTTGTACAGGAAAGCGCTTCATCATGAACGCTAATTCCCAAAGGAAAGGAGGAGAAAGCGATGAAGAGCTTCATGAAAGCACTAGCGGTGTGCGCTGTGGCGGTTGGCGTGTTAGTTGGAGGGGGAGCGGAGACCTCGAGGGCGCAAGCCCAGCTCGATCTGAAAGCCCTGGTCAATACACGCACCGACGAGCTGATCAAGCTTGCTCAAGGGGTAAAGCTTGACACGAGCAGTCTCACTGCGTTTAAACAATCGTTTAACGCCGATCAGATGGAGGCTGCCATCAAGTCCCTAAACGCTTTCCCTGTAGTGGTCAGCATCATGGCTGGGCTAGGGCTGCTCAAAAAGCTCGATGAAGCGACAATCCAAGCCGGGCTCTACAAGCTTGTGGATGCGTTGGAACTCTTCCTTGAGACGGTTAAGAAGCAAGAGACAAAAATCTGCGTTGGCTTGTACCTGACGGAGAAGAAGGAGGAACGGATCATCGCACCGTTCGTCAATGAAGCTCCTAAGGAGATTAGCGGGACAGTGCCTCTCAAGCTCCAGAGTCAGCAGTGCTTGTGACGCCCATAAGTGTTGTCAAGCCAACAGTCGAAGTGTTGTGAAGACGATATACTAAGTGTTGTCTTGGTGGCAGTCGGGCTCCGCGAGGCGAGGTATAAGCGAGCCATCTCAAAGAGAGGTGCACCGCCTCGAAAGGAGGAGACAATGAAGAAGGCGAGAGTCATAGCGGTCTGTACGGTCGGGTTGGTGCTGGCGTTGCTGTTAGGTGGATTGCCTAGTATATGAGAGGTGATGATATGAAGGCCATATGCGTAGGGATAGCAGTCATTAGTCTTTGGGGAGCTGTCGCTCTTGCCCAACAACCAGAGGCACCTCAGCTCTTCTCCTTAAGTGAGCCAAATCGTTGGCAGGCCAATATCGTTAGCCTGTTTGGAGACAATTGGTACTTCCGTTTGACCGTAGGGGCACTAGCCAACGTCTATCCCGGTCCGCTTCAGCCAACGGGCTTTGCTCGCCTTACGCTGGGACTGAGTTGGACTCCTAACTGGCTTATAACTCCCTACCTTCAGGTCACTAAAGCAATTCATGAGGTTAGCTTGAGCGTCGAAGGGGTGGGAGACCAGCCCATATGGGTACTAGAAATCATTCCCTTTACTTTTGACTTCGAGATCGATCTGCGTTCAAGCCCAGTGCGAGCTGCCTCGTCTGCTTCGCGAGCCCAGCAGCCACCAGCCCAACCAGATCAGCAAGGCTCTCTTGATCTGAAGGCGTTGGTGCTCTCGCGTTTGGATGACTTACTGAAAGCCAGTGAACAAGCCTCTAAAGAGATCCCCACCCTGGATCCATCCACGCTGCGTGATCCGCTCAATGAGTTTAGGAAAGCTTTTGAAGCGGGCAAGATGAACGACGCCACCATACAGTTGGACGTCGTCAGCGTCACTCTGCTTGTAGCGCACAGAAGCGGGTTGATGCCCAAGCTACAAGAAGCTCATTTGCGAGCTGGGCTGCATCGGTTGGCCTCGGCATTCGCGCTATATAGAGAGCAAGTGCAGCGTCAAGCAGTGAGGATCTGCACGGGGCTTTTTGTCAGCGAAGACCAAAAGTCTGAAGAAGTGCTCAGCCCACTCTTGACAGAGATGATGAAGAAGCTCACATTCACCAATCGCACCACGGGAGCTAAAGAGACCTTCACCCTGAAAGAGTCAAGGTGCTTCTAGGTTTACGAGGGAAAGCTAGGAGAACGCCTGGCACGAGACACGTGAGCAAGCGCATTATCAATCGGGCCTGGGCCGCACGGGTAATCGAATAAACTCAATGTGCGGGTGCTTCGCCAGCTTCAGGAGAGCTTTCAAGGGAACAAGCGCTTGGAGCTGATTCTCATAGTCTGTCTCTACGGTGCCGTCTAAGGCTTCCACAGCCCAGCGCAGCTCCTCTAGCGCCTCAGCGTCAGTCGCTTCGATCACGACGGTGACTTTGCCGTCTTTAAAGTCCTGCTCAAAGCCGTGCTCTTTCGCAAATGCTGCGGGATCTGGTGCAGAGATGAGAAACACCAAGCGCTCCTGGAGCTTGGGGTAGTCATCGGGGGTAATGGTCACAGATGGCTCAGGTTTAGTATATGTCGGTGGTGAGCTGGGGCGCGTCGAGATGTACCACAATGCTCCAGCGATCAGCACAAGCACGAGCAACGCGATGAAAATCCCCGATGTCTTCTGCATGATGCTTGGCCTCCTTCACGTCCTCCGGACTATGAGCTTGCTGTTCTCGATGCGCTCGACGCGCACAGACTCGCCGGGCTTGATCGGCCCATCTATCGCTTCGGCCAGCCAGTACTCCCCTTGAACGAAGACCATCCCCGTCGGATTCAGTTCGTCACGGGCAGTGCCCACCGCGCCGATCATCCCTTCTTTGCCCGTCGCCACGGGCTTACGCTGGATGAGCAAGCCCTTCGTCACCATGAAGACGAAAATAGCCGTGATCGTCCCCACAGTCACAAAGATATTGATGGGCGAGATGCTCAGCGCTGGAGCCTCAAAGCTCTTGATGTCAAAGAGCATAAACGACCCGATCAGAAGCGAGATTACCCCACCGACCGTCAGCGCCAAGTGCGTCGGCGTGAACAGATCGATGATCATCAAGGCCGCGCCTAAGAGAATGAATGCCAACCCCGCGACATTAAACGGCAAGACCTGCAAGCCCAACAGTGCTAATAAGAGGCAGATCGCGCCGCCAATCCCCACCCCAAAGCCGGGCGTGAAGAACTCCGCAATCAGTGCATAAATCCCAATAGTCAGTAACAGATAGACGACGTTGGGGTCAGCCAAGTAGTTCATCACTTGCTCTTTGAGAGTGCGCTCGTAGACCTTTATGGGCACTCCCGATGTTTGCAGGCGGATCGTCTGGCCGTCGCGTTGCAGTTCATAGCCATCAAGACGAGTCAAGAGATCTTCACGGGTGTTCGCGATCAGATTGATAATATTGTTCTCAAGTGCCTCGTGGGCTGTGAGCGACTTGCCCTCGAGCACAAATTTCTCCGCCCATTCTTTAGAGCGCCCGCGCTTCTCGGCTATTTTCCGAGCTTCCGAAGCGACGAACTCCATGATCTTCTTGCGGGCGGGATCGTCTTTATCGGGCTGTTCGCCCTCGCTCGGCCCCAGCGAGATTGGCGTTGAAGAGCCGATGTTCGTCCCTTCAGCCATCGCGGCGATGTCAGCGGCCATTGTGATAAACGCCCCAGCAGACGCTGCGCGCGCCCCCCCTGGCCCCACCCAGATCACTATGGGGATGGGGGAGTTCAAGATCGCCGTGACCATGTCTTTTGTAGACTCCAACAGCCCGCCGGGGGTGTCTAAACGAATGACTAAGAGCGACGCGTTATCACGGTGCGCTTCGTTGATGACGCGTAGTAGAAAGTCTTTCGTGATGGGGTTGATAGAGCTGTTAAGCTCTGCGTAGGCGATCAACGGGGCGGGGGCTTGGGGCTGGCCCAGGGCAAGAGCCATTCCCAAGCCAAGCGAAAAGAAGCCCAGTGTCCATCGGTGGCGCATAAGTCGTGGTGGAGGTGGCGGGAATCGAACCCGCGTCCGGAGATGCTTTCGTTTGGCTTCTACAGGCTTAGTTCGGTGTTTTGTTTTGAGATCAGCCGCTCCCACCGAACAGGATCGGCTGATCCGAGCCCCATTTGGGGATTCCCGCACGCCCCGGGGCCGCGCGCGCGGTCAGCCCGCCTAGTCGGTCCCTCACGTGGGCCGACGGGCTGAGCCCTCGTGAGAGATGCCTCTCTTTAGTTCAGAGAAGCAGTGGCGTAAGCAAAGGTGTTGGCACTTATTGGCCATCGGCCGTTTTTCGGAGGTGGCCGCAACTCCGCCTGCAGCCTCCCTGCCGCATCCCCGTCGAATCCAGTGCACCCCCATCTGTCAAAGACCATGCGCTCTAGCGCACCGTAATTATAGCAGAGAGTCGGAGAGTTGCAAAGATCAAGGGCGTTCTCGCTGGAGTGTCGCTTCCGGGAAGGCCTCCCAGACCGGCACCCCAAGCCAATCCGGCGGGATACCCAAGCTCAGCGCGGCAAGCACCGTCGCGGCTGTGTCATAGATGCGTATTGGCTGGGTCAGCTCGCGCCCGATCTCGATATCAGGAGTCCATAGGATCCACGGGATCGTTATGTCTCTGGGGTCGTCGGTGCCGTGGATCCGCCCGTGCCCTCCGTGATCGGCTGTGACTATAATGACAGACTTATTGAGAATCTGAAGATCTTCGAGGCTGTGCAAGAGAAGCCCAAGCGCTTCATCAACGCGCTCGACGGCTTGGAGCTGTCTCACCGTCATCCAGCCATAGCGGTGGCCAGCGTCGTCCACGTCCGACAGATGAAGGAAGACCAATCTCGGCCGGTGCTCTGAGATATACTCTATTGCTTCTTCGATCACATTACGGGCACCGTTGTTGATCACAAAGAGCGGCGTCTCTGGGCTGAAGAGATGCTCCAACTTGCGCTTGCTCACAAACGCGACTGTAGAGATATTCTCTCCCTGAGCGATCTTGAAGATCGTGGGCACGCTGATGCGTCCCAGCTCCGGAGCCCAGTGATTCCACAGAATCTGATGGCGCTCCGGGGGCACGCCGCTTAGCAGTGACGCAATGGCCGGCAGCGTCGTGCTGGGCAGAACTGTTTGAGCGCTCCAGCTATAGAGCCCTGATTGCCAAAGTCTATCGAGATTGGGGGTCTGAGCACGCTGCAGCGCATCGGGACGAAGACCGTCCACGACGGTCACGAAAACATAATAGTCTTTTACGGTGAAATGGCGCACTTTTGGTGGAAGTGGCAAGCTTGGCGGCGACGGCGGGGGCGCTACGACGGAGACCGCAGGGGCTGGAGGAGGCGGCAGACCCCCCAACGCGACAAAGAGCAAGAAGAGAAAGAACTCAAGGCTCATAGAGTTCTGGGCGTAGTCTGGGGATGAGCGCCATCAAGACAGCTTGCTCGGTGAGCTCCTCTCGGGTCAGTAACCCCTTCGAGAGATAGCCGATAGCACCTATCTTATATCCGAGCTTCTCGATGCCCGCCAACTCGCTCATGACGTCGCCCACAGAACGGCCCGCTAAGACCTTCTCTATGACTTTTGGTGGATAGATGAACCCCGACCCATGCCCAATAGTAAGCTTACCGTCGCGACTGACAACAGCGCAGAATTGCACGTCGAAATAGAGCTTCAGCGCTTTATGCCAGATCAAGCCGGCTTCGATGCCCACGCCAAAATCAGCATCTAATAAAGCTTTCTTGGCGCGCTCACACGCTCCTCGTGCGGTATCGTCATTGAAGGGCTGCACGGGCACACCCGACTCGACCGAGACAAGACGCACTTCAGTCGGCCCAAACGCACGCTCAAAGACGTTCTTCACCGCTTGGGCCTTAATTGGGTTATTCGAGCCCACATGGACGCGCAACACGTCCAGATTATGCCAGAAATTTTGAGATCCATCAAAGACGCCTGTCTGAAGGACAACGGACTTTTCACGACATTTCCACGGATTTTTGACGCAAGTTTGATATAATAAGCGTCGCGCAAAACACGATTCAAGGAGGAGACCTGTATGCGTTCTGTAGTAGTTCGTCTTGTGGCGGTGGTGGTGGGGTTGGGCTTGATCGCAGGGGGATTTGGGACGGCGCAGCCGCGGGGTCCAGTCACCACAGATTTTGCTGACGAGACGGGATCACGGCTCCAGCCCGATAGAGATCGGAGCTTCTGGGTGCGCCCTGGCGACATCGACAAGGACGGCGACTTGGACTTAATCGTGGGCAACCGCCCCGGGGATCCCGCGCTCATCCGCGTCATGATCAACCAACAGGGCAAGTTCGAGAACGATTCAGCGCGACGGATGCCCGCAATCCCTTCGCAGATCCCCTTCGGCGCTGATCTAGGGGATATTGACCGAGACGGCGATCTCGATATTGCGTTAGCTATGGGCGGGGGGCAAGGTGGCGGCGAACCGGATCGCATCCTCGTCAATACCGGGACCGGACTCTTCCAAGATGAGACGGCAACTAGACTCCCTGGTGTCGTGATCAATCGCTCGTTTGTCGCGCGATTCTGCGATGTCGACAGCGACGGCGATCTCGATCTCTTTGTGGGGACGCTGGCGGGCGAGCCGGCACGACTCTGGATAAACAATGGCACCGGGCTCTACTCGGACCAGAGCGGCAGCCGCCTCCAGCAAGTCGGTGCGTTCAGCATCGCCGCAGCTGATTGCGCCGATCCTGACAAAGATAACGATAACGATCTTGTCTTGGGCACCGGCGAGCCTACCCAAGGCGGCGTCAACCAAGTCAATCGTCTGTGGGTGAACAGCAATAGCGGCTTCTTCACCGACGAGACTGCTTATCGCGTCTCGTTCGAGCAGGGGACGAACACGCTCTCTATCAAATATCTTGACGTGGATGGTGACGGCGACTTGGACGTCTTCGCGTGCAACAACCCGATCACGCCACCGACGATCGCCGGACGAGCTGTGCTCTGGATCAATAACGGCAAGGGGTTCTTCAGCGACGAGACGGCGCTGCGCTTGCCCTTTGGTGTCTTCAATTGCGTTGACTTTGACTACGCTGACTTCGACGGCGATAAAGACTTAGATATCGCGATGGTGCGCGCGCAGCAGACGCCGCAAGCCCCCAATCTCTTACTGATGAACGACGGTCGCGGGTACTTTATCGCGATAGATCTGCCCGTCGAAGGGGGCAACGAGGGCGGCAACGGCGTCGTCTTCAAAGACCTTACCGGGGATGGCAAGCCCGACATCTACATTGCGCGTGTCGGCCAAGACGTACTCCTCGTCAACAGAAACCCAGGGGCTTCGCGCCCATAGTCTCTATCTCAGGAAAGCGCCTCGGCCATTGGCCGGGGCGCTTTTTTTTGCTACAATAAGCCTAACTATCTCTCACTAACGGTGGGGAGCGTGTATGCTGGATATCAAACTGATCCGTGAGAACCCTCAAGAGATAGAGCGCCGCCTGCGCACCCGAGACGAGTCCATTACGCTGAGCCCGCTGCTGAAGTTGGACGAAGAGCGCCGCAAGCTCATCGCTCACGTCGAGCAGCTCAAGGCGCAGCGCAACCAAGCGACTGAAAAGATCGCGCAGCTCAAGCGCGACAAAAAAGAGAGCGAGGCGCAAAGCCTCATCGCGGAGATGGGGCGCCTCGCTGATCAAATCAAATCCCTGGACAGCCAGCTCGCCCAAATCGAACAAGAGATCCAAGACTTTCTCGCACGGCTGCCTAATATCCCCCACGAGAGCGTCCCCATCAGCTCCAACAAGGGGGACAAAAAGATCTTAAGGGAGTTTGGGCAAAAGCCGACGTTTTCGTTCCCGCTCAAGAATCACATTGAGCTGGGGGAGCAGCTAGGGCTGTTAGACTTCCCGCGAGCAGCCAAGATCGCCGGCTCACGCTTCCCACTCTATCGGGGCAGAGGCGCTCTGCTCGAGATGGCGCTCATCAGCTTCATGATGCGCTACCACACCGAGAAGAACGGCTATATCCCGATCTTTCCCCCGTTTTTAGGCAACCCCGAGAGCTTCTTCGCCGCAGGGCAGCTCCCCAAATTTGCCGATCAAGTCTACTTCTGCCCCGAAGATAAGCTCTATCTCAACCCAACCGCAGAAGTCCTGCTTACGAATCTCCACCGCGACGAGATCTTAGATGGCTCCCAGCTCCCCCTGAAGTATTGCGCGTACACGGCATGTTTCCGCAGGGAAGCCGGCACCTACGGCGAAGAAGAACGCGGGCTGATTCGCATGCACCAATTCAATAAAGTCGAGCTCTTTAAGTTCACCAAGCCCGAAGAGTCCTATGCTGAGTTAGAGAGCTTAGTCGAAGACGCCGAAGATATTCTCAAAGAGCTCAATGTGCACTACCGAGTCGCTCTGTTGCCCACGTGCGATCTCGCGCAACAGTCAGCCAAGACGATAGATCTAGAAGTCTGGATTCCCTCGCAGAATCGCTACTACGAGGTCAGCTCGATTAGCAATTGCGAAGACTTCCAAGCACGCCGAGGCAACATTCGCTTCCGACGCGAGAAGGGGAGCAAGCCTGAATACGTGCACACCTTGAACGGATCGGGCTTAGCGACATCACGACTGTTCGTCGCGATCTTGGAGAACAATCAACAGCCGGACGGCTCGGTGCTCATCCCCAAGCCGTTGCAAGAGTACGTGGGCACCGAGCGATTGACACCGCCATGAGAGCACGCAAAGCCATAGTCGCTTGCATTGTCTTGCTAAGCAGTGCTGGGGTGTGGGCGCAGCAGCTTGAGGCCCCCGATCTCATAGTAACTTCAGTGCGGCTTGAGCCAACGTTTCCCGCACCAGGCAGCACAGTGCAGATCATCGCGACGGTTGCTAATCAGGGCACGCGCACGACCAGCGACGTCTTCGCAGTAGAGTTCAAGGCTGACCGATTCCAGATCGGCGTGCGCTTTCTTGCTGACCTTGCCCCTGGGCAATCTCTCGAAGTCCCCGTAACGTGGGATGCCGAGCCCGGAGAGACCGTCTTGCGTGTCACAGCCGACCCGTTCAAGATCATCTCGGAGCTGGACGAGAGCAATAATACTGTCTATAAGATCGTCAACGCGACGACACACGAATTTACGGGAGCGGACTTAGTTGTGCGCCGCGTGAGCATTGAAGCTGAGTCGTTGACGGCTGGGGAGCAAGCCCGACTTGTCGCGACGGTCGCCAACATTGGGCAAGGGCCGGCAGCGTTTGTGCCCGTGGGCTTTTACGTTGATGGGGAGCTGCTTGCCGTGCAGACTCTGCAAGAGAGCTTGCCCGCTGGGCAGGCAGTGAATATAGAGATTCCTTGGGCAATCGAAGTCGGCGAGAAAGTCCTGCAAGCTAAGGCCGACCCCAAAGGGGAGCTCTTCGAGCTTGATGAAGCCAATAACGCATGGGCGGAGTACTTTGAATTTGCACCCCTGCCCAACGGTTGCGCTCAGATTGTCTTGTTAGAATTCGCTCGCACGAGCATCGCTCTGCTCGAAGAGATGACGTCGCTGCCCGTTCATGATTTAGTAAATCTCTTCATCCCGGCGATCCGGCGTCAGATGGAACGCGACTATGAGGGCGTCAACGTCAGATTCTATTTGCGCCAGCCCGCGGGGATTTTTAGCACGATCTTCTTCTCGCCAGAGAATCGCCTGCCGATCTTGGGCTTAGCGCCCCTCGACTTTGGGAATTTGCGCAAGGACGACCGTGGGTTTGTCTTCGTTGGGAGTTTTCACGTCAATCGCGGACTGCGCTTGGCGCCGCCAGAGCTCTTAGCGATCCTCTTTGCCAAAGTCGCCAGCCACGAGCTGGGTCATATGCTCGGGCTCACTCACAATCCCAACGGCGGGATCATGAACGCCCAGGCCGAGATCAACCCCTACTTAGTCCAGAACGAGAAATTCCGCCCTGAAGATTTAGAGTACTTAAAGAGAATCCTGCCGATGGAGTGTCGGTAAGCTTTTGCTGCACGCCATGCGTGCTAATTCTCATTGTACTCTTATGCGATGAGCCTTCCTACGCCGATGCGCTCGCGCGCCTCTTCTAAAGTCTTTCGCGCGACCGCACGCGCTCTCTTCGCCCCTTCGTAGAGAATCTCTTTTACTTCGGGCTCTTTGAGCTGCGCCCGCCGCGCCCGAATCGGCTCTAAAGTTTTGACTAAATACTCAGCGACCGTGCGCTTGAGTGGCTCGTATTTGAGCATGCCCTTGGCGTAGTCTGCTTCGAATTGCTCATAGATTTCTCTAGGAGCCGTCAGCTTCAGGAGCAAGAAGAGATTGGCGACCCCAGGGCTTTTTTCGCCCTCCGGGCGCGGCCCGATATCGGTCACGGCCGTCTTGATCTTCTCACGAATAGACTCTTCCGGCTCGGTGAGCGCGATGTAGTGTTTTGGGCCCAAAGACTTGCTCATCTTTCGCGTGGGATCGGCGGGGGACATGATACGTGGAGCTTCGGTCAGCAGCGCCTCCGGCTCAGGGAACATCTCACCAAAGCGCGAGTTAAATCTTCGCGCGATTCTTCGCGCCAGCTCAATATGCTGCAGTTGATCCTCCCCAACGGGGACTTTGGAGGCTTTATAGATTAAAATATCCGCTGCCTGAAGCACAGGATAAGTAAAGAGCCCACAGCTGACAAACTCCTGCAGCTCGCCCTTCTCCTTAAACTGGGTCATGCGCTGCAAGTCCCCATAAGACGTGACGGCGCTGAGAATCCAAGCCAATTCAGTATGTTCCGGGACTTGCGACTGCACAAAGAGCGTGCATTTCTTCGGGTCCAGCCCGCAAGCGAGCAGATCTATCGCCATGGCAAGAGTGTTCTTGCGCAGCTCTTGCGGGTCGTGCTCGACCGTGATCGCATGATAGTCTACGATAGAGTAGAAGCACTCGTACTGATCTTGCAGGGCCACGTAGTTTTTGACAGCTCCAAAATAATTTCCGATATGGAGTGTGCCTGTGGGTTGGATGCCGGAAAGAACGATGGGTTTTACGCTAGAGGAGCCAAAGCCGATCACCGACAAGCTGGTGCGTCATTGAGCATCACCCTTGATGAGAGACTGATGTGCTATTATAAAGGGAGAGTACCGAGGCTGTCAAGAAGTTCAGCTGGTATGAGCTGTGTATGGGACAGGGTGCGGGGCTCCTCGCAGGCCATCCCCTCTCGGCTCTATGAATGTCTCAGAGTTGACTTGAGCGAGGCCCTCTGTTATGCTGAAAGGCCATGACACGCAAGCTCCGACTCTATCTCGACACTTCCGTCTTCAGTGCCTACTACGATGAGCGCACTCCCGAGCGCCAGCGCCTCACCCAGCAGTTCTGGAATAGCTTGAAAGAGTACGAAGCACTCTGCTCTCAGCTCGTGCTGGATGAGCTGGGGCGCGTCGGCGATCCCGTGCTGCGTGAGAAGTTGAGAGAATTAGCTCACGGGTGTCAAGTGCTGGCTATAGGGGAAGCGGAGCAGGAGCTGGCGCGGGCGTATGTAGCCGCTGGTGTTGTCTCTGCACGCTACATTGCCGACGCTCTCCATATAGCTGTGGCCGTGCTTGGCGGAGCCGATATCTTGGTGAGCTGGAATTTCCGGCACCTGGTGCGCGCAGTACGCGGCTTCTGGTCAATTATGTCAATGCGCAGCAGGGACTACCGTCTCTAGAGATCTTGGCACCGCCGGAGGTGTGATAATGTTCGACCTAGAGGAGTTGAAGCGGGCGAGCGGGCTGAGCCGGAAGCAGCTAACCGACTTGGAAGCACAGCTACGCACAGAATTAGGTGAGGACGAACTGATGGTGGAGCTGCATCTGATGCGGGTGCTCGAGGCATTGCAGCAGGGCTGGATCACAGGGGCTGAGGCCCTAAGCGTAGAAGCGAAAGCATCCTAAGGTGCCCCCGCCGCGCGCTCCAGGGTCTGGAGCATTTAATAACTTCATTCCTCTAGCCCGAGAAACACAACGAAGAAGTTATGCAATGCATGGACTACGATTGCTGTGGTCAGAGTTTTGCGCCAGATATATAGGAGCGCTAGAAGATAGCCTAGTAGAGTGGTAAATAGCACGTCTCCCCAACCTTTATCCAGATGAGCAAGTCCAAAAACCACGCTTGACCCTAGAGCTGCAGCTTCTCGCCTCGATAAGCGTGTTACTAAGAAGGTCATTAACCAGCCACGAAAGACCGCTTCCTCACTAATAGCAACCGCCACAGATTGAAGAGTTAAGGTAATAGCCCAACCTAGATAAGCCATAATGTAAGAGCGTTCAAAGGCTGCTGGCCACTTCGCCTGTAGCGAGGGCCTAAAAAATGCGACTAGAACCAGAGCCATGATTAAGAAGACAATTACCCCAATTAGCACCTCTCTCCTCCAGTATTTTAGAGAGAGACCAATGTTGTGGAAGCTCAAGCGTTTCAAGCATAGCGCTCCCCTCAGGGTAAGTAAAGAAAGGATAAGATGAAAAACTTTAGGGGGGATAATAAGATTCGGTATATAAACCCAAAAAGATCCGGCCGCCAAGATAAAGACGAGGAAGAAGAAAAACCAATCTACTGGCAATTGAGGCATCTCATAGGGGGTGATTCTATATAACCAATTAGCAGGAATTTGTATACTCCATCGTTTGATTCGTCTCAGCATATCTATCACTTTCCTAGATTTATAAGATGATAGAAGTGAAACACGAGATTTTCAAGAAACACCTTTTAAACCAAGGAGGCCCCTGTTTTTGAGGGGCCTCCTAAATAAGAAATTAGCTTATGGTTATCCTTTATCCACCACCTCCACCTCCGCCTTCACCTGATGGAGGAGGCGGGGGTGGGGGCGGTGGTGGATTTGTAGTACATTGATCTCCTGCACATCCGCTTCCTATGTTAATGTTAACGTCACAGCTGGTTACAGCGACGGTAATGCCGCCAATCAAAATGCCAATGCCGATAATCACCAGGATGGGATTCTGTTTGACTATAACAAGAGATTGGACTGTTCTCTGTGGAGGGTTTCCTCTCCATTTGCTGAAACTAACATTTCCTATGCGAGTAACGTTGCCCATATCATCTTCAGCGACAACTCTAAGATCATTGGTGATTTTGAGATAATAGTAACCCGCCTCAAGTTTGAAGTCTCCAGCATCCAAAAGTTTGTCTATATACAGCATGCCAATCGGAACTGGGCCTACCTGCTTGCGATGCACTACCAAATCGAACAACAGTTGCCAAGCAGGGGAATCCTTAGTGAAAGGGATATAGATTAGGGTTGCATCGACTAAACTGCCGATAGCTGCCTCATCAATATCTAACATATTCCCGCCTGCGGCAGTTAATTGTGCTAAAGTATTGTTTAAGTGATGGAGAATCTGATTCCGGACAAATCCTCCACCCTGTTGCTGACTAGCAACTTGCACTCCCGAAGTGGCCCACAACAGCAAGGCCGACATCAGCACTGCCCCGCCGATCTTCGCTGCTTGGCTGAGTCTGGAGAATCTCGTGAACATCTGCATCTCCTCCTTTGTGTGAGATACTGAGATTTGGTTTGTCCGCTGCTCTGCGCGTCTTCTTAGGTCATGCTCTCACCTCCCTGGAGTCTTGGAGCGGGGTGCGGGGCTCCCTGCGGGCTATCCCCTAAACTTGCTCTTAGAGCACTATCTTGCTATACTTCCGTGGGAGATTTGGCCATGGCCAAGCAAGTTCCACAGATCACACGCATAGAAGCGGCTCAAGCCAAGGC
>JAUQPG010000061.1 GCA_030550495.1 Candidatus Bipolaricaulota bacterium
TTTAATCCCGCGCGGCGGCGGATGCGCGTCGCGCGCATAGATGAGATCCCCATCGGCAAGGGCAAGCAGGTGCTCTTCAGTGGGGAGCCCGTGTGGGTCTTGCACCTGAGGGGGGGCTGGATTGCCCTTTCGGCGATCTGTACCCATCAGGGCTGCCTCGTCAATTGGGACGAAAAACGCCTGACGTTCGCTTGTCCGTGCCATGCTGGGCTGTTTGATGCCAACGGCAATGTCTTGGCCGGTCCGCCGCGCCGCCCTCTGAAGCGTCTGCGTGCCTCTGTCATCGGAGATGAAGTCTATATTGGGGAGGGAGAAGGATGAACGCGCTCGCCCGCGTGAGGGAGTTGCTCCGTGCGGAGTTGCGCCAGCGTGTCCCCCCACATTTAAACTTCTGGCACATCCTTGGCGGGCTAACGCTCTTTCTGCTCTTTGTTGAGATCACTACGGGGATTTTACTGATGGTCTACTATCGCCCTTCAGCCGACGAGGCTTATGAGAGCATCTTCTATATTATGAACGACGTGCAGTTGGGCTGGCTGATTCATGGGATTCATAGCTGGGGCGCGCAGCTGTTTATACTCTTAGTCTTAGCCCATCTGTTGAGGGTCTACTTTCATGAGGCCTACCGGGAGCGCGAGCTGAACTGGGTCATCGGAGTCTTACTCTTATTAGTCATTGGTGCGTTCGCGTTCACCGGTGCCCTCTTAGTCTGGGACCAAAAAGCATTTTGGGGCACGGATGCGGTGCGGCGCGTCATCGCGGGTGTGCCCCTCGTGGGCAAGGCGATTCTCTACTTTCTGTGGGGCGGCACGGAGCTGGACGCCAACGCGCTCTTGCGATTTTATGTCTTTCATGTAGGGCTGCTGCCGTGGGTCGCTATCGGGCTTGTAGCAATCCATCTCTATCTGGTGAGCCGGCAGGGGCTCTTTCAGCCTAAAACTTTTCGCTCGTCAGCTCAGGAGACATATGCCGACGTCGTGCTGCGTGGGCTTATATTCGTGATACTGAGCTTTGGGATCATACTTACGCTTGCTGTGATCTTCCCCGCTGAGTTGGGCGGGCGGGCGGATCCCTTAGGGTATCAAAGCGTCAAGCCTGCTTGGTACTTCTTGCCGGCCTACGGGCTGGTAAAACTCATCGCCAACAAGACTGCTGGAGTAGCCCTCGCGAGTGTAGGTGTGCTGGGGCTCTTCGCCGCGCCCTGGCTGGGACGCAATAGTTGGGTTGCTTGGGGGCTGGGAATGCTTGGCATCGCTGCGGTTGCGTTGTTGGCTGCTTATGGGTGGCGTTGGTGAAAGTATGCTTGCGCGTCTGCTGTTTCTCGCAATACTCGTGTCTGCTCTGGGAGGGCGTGCTGGAGCGGCTCAAGATCAGAACTCGTGTCTGATCTGTCATAGCGAGATCAAAGTCGAATATTTGGAAAGCGTCCATACGGATTTGGGCGTGACGTGTATTGAGTGTCATGGCGGCGACTCCACGACGTTAGAGATGCAGCAAGCTCACGCGCTCGAAGCGTTCTTTCGTGGCGTGCCCCACCGTACTGAGATCCCTGAACTGTGCGCGTCGTGCCACAGCGACCCCGTCAAGATGAAGCCCTACGGGCTGCGCACCGATCAGTATGCAGAATATCAGACGTCACAGCACGGGAAACTCCTCGCTCAGGGGGATACGCGCGTTGCCGTATGCACCGATTGTCATAGGGCGCACAGAATCCTGCCGGCCTGGGAGCCACGCAGCAGTACGCACCCTGAGAATATCTCGGAGACGTGCGCGCAATGTCATGCTCAACGCGATCAGGGTGTTCATAGCGCGGCTCTAGCTCAAGGGAATACCAAAGCGCCTACGTGTGCAAGCTGTCATGGTGCGCATGGGGCTGCGCCCCCAGGCGTCGAAGATATTTCTAAAGTCTGTGGAACATGTCATATCGCCGAGCGTGCGCACTTTACAGCAAGCCCACACAAAAAGCTCATGGACGAGCAGAGACTCTCAGAGTGCGTCAGCTGTCACAGCAGCCATACAATCGAGCCCACCGGACATAATCTCTTTGATAGGGTATGCGTGAACTGTCACGTCTTGGGGTCTCATGCCCAACTTGTTGGGCAGAAGATCAAGACGCTGCTTGCTGCCGCCGACGAGTCTCTCCGTGAAGCGGCGCAGCTGCTTGAACAAGCGCAACAGAAAGCCGTAGACGTTTCAAGCTATCGCTCAAGGCTGATCGAAGCGCGCTCGTATTTTCTGCAAGCGTTGCCAGCGCAGCACTCGCTCGACATAGCGCATATTGAGGAATTGGCACGTCGAGCGAAGTCCATCGCCGACGACGTGCGCGGGAGCCTCCATAGCCTCCAGGGGGTCTTTGCTATTCGGCTCTTAGGATTAACGCTTGTATGGGTCTTCTTGTTCTTGCTGGTCATAGTCATCTCTCTGGTGCTGCGGGAGCGGCGGGGTGAGCGCCTATGACCCTAAAAAGATGGGGCCTGAAATCGCTGCAGGTCGCCTTGGTCTTTGTGCCCATCGGAATCGCAGCAGCGTTCCTAGGGATGCAGACCAGCTCCCAGCCGGCGTTCTGCGGAACATGTCATATCATGAAGCCCTACTATGAGTCCTGGAAGACCTCAACGCATAACGACGTCCCCTGCGTCGAATGTCACATCCCGCCAGGGATTGCTTCTGAGCTTCAGAAGAAATATGAAGCCCTCTCAATGGTCGTCAAATATTTTACGGGCACCTACGGCACAAATCCGTGGGCCGAGATCTCCGATGAAGCGTGCCTGCGCCCCGGCTGCCACGAGCAGCGTCTCTTAGTGGGGCGTGAAGTCTTTCAGAACGTGCTCTTCGATCATCGCCCACACTTATTGGAGATGCGCCGCGAAAAGAAACTACGCTGTACGAGCTGTCACTCACAGATAGTTCAAGGGCAGCACATCGCCGTGACCGAGAGCACGTGCTTTCTCTGTCACTTCAAAGATACGAAGCTCAATGAGGGCACCGCGCGTTGCACGCTCTGCCACGAAGTCCCAGAGAAACTTATAACTACTGCGGGGCTCTCGTTCGATCACGCCGACGTCAAACGCCTTGGGATGGAGTGTACATTATGTCACTCCAACGTTATCAAGGGCGACGGCGACGTCCCCCAAGAGCGCTGTTATACCTGCCATAACGATCCGACGCGCTTAGCGCGCCTTGGTGACGTCGAGCTGCTCCATCGCACCCACGTCACCGAACACAAAGTCGACTGTCTCAACTGTCACTTGGAGATCCAGCACAAAGTCCCCAAAGAACTTGAAGTGATTGCGACGTCGTGCGAGACGTGTCACGTTGGGGGTGGGCACTCTCCGCAGCGCGATCTCTATGTGGGGATCGGAGGCAAGGGGGTCACGCCTCAGCCCGCCGCCATGTACTTGGCTGGAGTGCGCTGCGAGAGCTGCCATATCGTCTCGCATGAGGGGCGCCGGCTCGCCTCCGAAGTGAGCTGCATGTCTTGTCACGGCGCGAAGTTTTTCAGTATATATCAAGCTTGGCAGACAACTCTCTCCGAGCGGCTCCAGAAGACCAAAGATCTACTGACCCAAGTCACCCCTCTGATCGCTGCGTTCGAGGGCGCAGTGCCACAATCTGTTCACCAGGGCTTGCAGCGCGCTGAAGAGAATATTCGCTTTGTCGAGAACGCTCACGCTATACACAACCCCGGATATGCTTCCGCGCTGCTGTGGAAGGCTTACGAAGACCTCCAGCAAGCTCTCAACGCGGTGGGCTTGGAGGAACCCCTCCCAGCCCCGTGGACAGAAGCTCCCTATCAGACCAAGTGTACCGCGTGCCATCTCAGCGCAGCGACGATTGTCAAAGGGACATCGTATGGGCTCTTCCGCCACGAGTCGCACGTCGTCCGTCGTGGGCTAGAGTGCACGATGTGCCATCAAGAAGCGAACTACCGTGAGCCGCAGCATGGGGCGCAGAAACTGAGCTGTGCCGAGTGCCATCCCTCAGCTGAGAAGATGGCTCAGCTCGAATCCAAAGATTGCTTACAGTGTCATCAAGCGCAGATCCCTTCCCGCTCAAAGCTTGTGAAGTTTCCTCATGAGCAGCATATCTTTATGGGCTTCAGCTGCGCGATCTGTCATGAGGGCGTCACCCAACAGAGTCACTTAGACTTCTTGCGTTCCGGACAAGGCGTGCCTACCTTGGGACACGAGTTCTGCGCTCAGTGCCATCAAAGCGATGTACCCCCACAAGGGAGCGACTGTCTCAAATGCCATACAGATTTTTAGAATGACATAGCTCATCTTTTCCCCAGATCTGTATCATGGCATAAGCTGCGCTAGTCAGCTACAACTACTATGAGTGACTATGCGCCCGATAGTCTTCGGCTGGGTGCTACTTATATTGGCTGCTATGCAAACTGTTGCTCAGCAGCCCGCAAGCTGTTGGGATTGCCACACAGATATAGATCGTGCAGCGTTTGAAAGCTCTGTGCACAGGGATCTCGC
>JAUQPG010000062.1 GCA_030550495.1 Candidatus Bipolaricaulota bacterium
CTGCTCTTGCAGCTGCTCATCACGTTGAGCGACTTTTTCGCCCACTTGCCCGGAGCCGTCTGGAGCTTCTAGCGACTCTTCTTGGGCTGGGTGAGCTTCTGCCGCGCTTCGACGAGCGTCTCGACGAAGTCCTCAAAGTCTTCCACGGGCATACTGATATCAACGTAGCCGTATTGAACATAGACTTCGTGTTCGTTCGTGTCGTGCCAGACGCTGATCCATGTCTCGCTGGCTGCGACCGTCTCAGCTAACGTCTCGATGGCCATAGTTCTCACGCTCCTTCTCGACAGTATAGCCGACGTTGCGCCCCGATGAGAAATGCTCTATCCTTCACGTATGAGTCGCGTGCTCGGCATAGATTTTGGCACGAAGCGCTTGGGGCTCGCTATTAGTGACGCCAGGCGCACACTCGCGAGCCCCTTGACTGTCTACCATCGCAAAGATCTCCAGAGCGATCTGCAATTCTTGAGCGATCTTATCTCACAGTATCAGATCAGCGAGATCGTGCTGGGGCTCCCCATCAATATGGACGGCTCGCTCGGGGAGAAAGCGCACCAGGTGCTTGAGTTTAAGAGAATACTCGAGGAGCACGTGAAAATCCCGGTCTTGACCTTTGACGAGCGCCTCACCACAGCCGAAGCCGAGCGCGTACTGCTCCAAGCCGACCTCAGCCGTAGAAAGCGCAAGGCTAAGCGCGACGTCCTGGCGGCCGTCCTGATCTTACAGGGCTATTTGCAAAAAGCTACTTGAACTTGATCTTCTGAATCCGATGGTTTCCCGCTTCGGCGACGTAGATGACCCCTTCCGGGTCGACAGCCACATCGACGGGCTGATTGAACTGCCCATCGCCAGCACCTAGGCTCCCCCACTTCACGAGAAACGCGCCATCGGAGGAGAATTTCTGAATGCGGTCATTTCCCGTGTCGGCAACGTAGACAAAGCCGTGAGTATCTACGGCGATCCCCATGGGCGCTTGGAACTGCCCGTCGCGATCGCCGGGGGAACCCCATTGGCCTAGATATGACCCGTCGAGCATAAACTTTTGCACCCGGCTGTTGCCCGTGTCGAGCACGTACACGATCCCCTGGTTGCTTACGGCGATATCGTTAGGGGCACTAAACTGGGATTCGGCTTGACCGAACGCTCCCCAGCGAGCGATCAACACACCCGTCGGGCTGAACTTTTGAATTCTATTGTTGACCTTGTCGGCCACATAGACGTTGCCGGCAGGATCCGTAGCTACTCCGGTAGGGAAGCCAAACTGTCCCTCGCCTGTGCCTAGGCTGCCCCATTTCATTAAGAAGGCCCCGTTCTCAGTGAACTTCTGAATTCTCTGATTGCCTGCGTCGGCGACGTAGACGTTGCCTTGAGGGTCTATGGCAATCCCCAGCGGTCCCGTGAGCTGGCCGTTGCCCGTGCCGCGCCCGCCCCACTGCAGGAGAAACCTCCCATCG
This sequence comes from Candidatus Bipolaricaulota bacterium, assembly GCA_030550495.1. Taxonomy (GTDB): domain Bacteria; phylum Bipolaricaulota; class Bipolaricaulia; order RBG-16-55-9; family DRXL01; genus JANXCC01. The sequence goes on from JAUQPG010000062.1 coordinate 1,455, forward strand.
CTTGTGAATTTTTGCACCTTATCCAAGCCAAAATCAGTCACATAGACATTGCCACGCACGTCGAGCGCCAGATGTGAGATCCCGTTGAACTGAGCTTCTCCGGTCCCGCGCGTCCCCCACTTCCCCAAGACGCTGATGAGCATGACGGCCTCGAAGCTGAATTCTACGGGGAGACTCCGATTGCCCGCTTCGTCTATCAGCGTGAGGCACAACCGGACTTTTTGGGGTATCTTCGAGAAGACAAAGAACGGAAAGCTCCCGCTGGTCTGACCCTTGACCTTGGGATTGAAGCTGAACGGGGCAAAATCGATCGCCTCGACGACGTCGAATCGTGCTTGGACGATATCCCCATCGGCATCGCGGAAGCGCACCGCTCCGAACGTCTTGCTCCCATCAGCTGGGATGACCGGCCACAGATCGACCCCGACGATCTCCGGAGAGAGGGGGCTCCCTCCGCCTCCCTGAAGCTGCCCATAGACCCAAAGAACCAAAAGACAAGCCCCAACACTGAGTCCTGCGCTTAACTGGAGAACGCGAGCCAAGCCCTTCACGGAAGACCTCCTCTCTTCACGGCTCTACTATAGCGCTGCCCCTCCTAGGAGGCAAGAACGCTTGTCCCTTGATGAGATCGAGCGTGTCTAAAGCCCCAGCAGTATCCAGGGCTAGTGTGTGCGCGGAAGCACCTCAAAATCGGGGAGGAAGAGATCGTGACGATAGAGTCGGAAGCTCTCTTCGCTCTTGGTCGATTCATTCTGCAGAGCGAGCAATCGCTCTCCGGAGAGATACAGCTTCAGCGTTAGGCGCTCGTTCGTGAGCAAGTATTCTTCAGCTTCGAGAAGATCTCCCTGGGCGTTGCGTAGGGTGACCGGCCTGACGTATTCTAAAAGCACCCAGCTAGGGCTCTGATCGCGGCGGTCGCCCCGCATGCTGATGACGTGGAGTTTCTGGGGAGTATGGGGCTGTGCCCACAAAGGCACAACAGCATACGAGCTGAACATCCCCAGGAGCAAGAACGGTTCCTCAGGGAGGACAATCTCTAAGCGATGCTTACCGTTGTCGATTATTCCGGTGGCTGCCTCAAAGCGCGCGCTCACCCGGCGATTGCCAATCCCTGCAGGGCCGCTGAGTGCCAACTGATAGCTGACCGGGCGGCGCTGTGCCGTCAATGTTATCACTTGTTCGAATGTTGCCTCGACGTCAAAAAGCGCGATTTTGAACGTGAGCGCGCCCCGCGAGTGCAAGGTCAATTCCCCGTTCTCGCGGCGCTCGAGCGTGTAGTCTTCCGTGCCGATGTTGCGACCGCGAATTTCAATGGCCAGCTTTCCGCTGTCAATGATTCCATGGGTAACAGTGAGAGAAGCATCCGAGGGTTCAGAGGGCATAGCTAGCTCTGAAGGCGGGGGAGAGAAGTCGGGCACCGGCGACAGCGTCACGGGAGCTCGCATCGCCGGCTGCGATGTCCACCACAACCAACTTAGCGCGCCGCCGATCACAGCAGAGACCATCAAGCCGACAACAAAAAATCTCTTGCGCATTTCAGCTTTTGTTTTACCAAACTCTCAGCGGTCCGTCCAGGAGATTTGGCGCTACCCGCGCCTTATGGGGTAAAATACCCTTCACGCTATGAAAAAGCCTCTGATAGTGCTGACGATACTCACGGTTTGGTGTGCTGAATCTGTAGTAGCCCAGCCGCGCGTCGGGCCGCTCTGTGGGTATACCCCGCCGCGCAGCGAGTTTCGCGACTTAAAACTCTCTGCGAACTATCGCTACTATAACGACCAGTTCACAGACAATCGTGACAATGTGAACTCCGGGAGCCTGCGCGCATCGTTCTCGCGGTTGCTCGACGCGCCTACGTTTGGGATCTCCCAGCAAGCTAACGTGAAGCTCGATTTAACGAGAGATACATTCAGCTACCAAGCCGATGGCGCGATGAATCTCCGAGCGTACGTAGCACAGACAAACTTCTTCGGGTTTGTCGGCGCAGAGGCCCAAGGGGCGACGACGTTCGTCAGTCCTGGGCTGCGAGTCTCTGCGGGCTTGGGATATGGGCGCTTTAAAGACGTCACGGCCCTGTCGAAAGCCCTCAAAATTCAAGAGCGTCTCTTAGGGCTGAAGGCGATCTCTGCGCCCTTGCCCGCAACAGTGATCTTTGAGCTAGCTGATACTATTGGGCGGCGTGTCGAGTTTGCTGACTTGGCGAGCCTCGTGCAGGAATTAGAAGAGATCATCGAAGCGACGGGATTTGTTCCCCAAGGGCAGCTTGGAGCTGTCGCGCTATTGCGCATCGAAGAGATCGTGAACGAGACGGCCGACGAGAAGCTCTGCGGCTGGGAGCTGCGCGTGGGCTTGGGGTACGAACTGCTCGATTCTCAAGGAGGACCCCGCGATTGGCTGACGCTCGCATCGTTTGAGTACGCGCTTGCGCCAGCGCCGCGCTCGCAGTTCAAGAGCAGCTTGCGCTTTAGCTCCTCGCTCAGTCTCTTAGAAGAATACGTGCTCATCGCGCAAGCGAATTACGCATTTCGCATCAGCGAAACGATAGACGCTCAGGCGTCGTATAACTTTGTGCGCACGCAGCTCAAAGCCCGAACTCCCTTGGACATCCAAAGCCTTGATCTGCGCTTGACGTTCCAAGTGCAGGCGAATCTCAATCTCGCGGTGCAATTAGAATTTACACTTGCCAGCGACTTTGAAGAGTGGACCCAGGGGTTGACGATCACAGCAAACTATGATCTTTTTTAAAAAAATCTCTGTGTGCGCGCTCGTGATGCTGCTGGCTCTGTGGTCTGTCACGGGAGAAGTGCGTGCGGAGCGCCCGGTGCAGCCGACAGACTATATTTTTCTTGAATTTCTCTTCGGGGTGCAGGGGGCGATTCTGGGAGGCGGGCTGGGTTTTTATGCGACATACTGGACGCTCTCGGCGATGCAGCCGTGCCCGCCGGCGCAGCCGGAGCGTCGCGCTTGCGAGCTGGG
>JAUQPG010000026.1:0-2139 GCA_030550495.1 Candidatus Bipolaricaulota bacterium
ACCGTCTCATACGCGATGCGTGACGGCGTCGTCACCACAAGAAAGTTTGGATTTTTTAAGAGCCGAATCGCATCGAGCGTCGTGTCGCCCAGCCCCGGCGGCATGTCGACGATCAGAAAATCTAACTCTCCCCAGCGCGTGATCGCCAACAGCTCTATCAATGCGTTCGTTAGATCTGGCCCGCGCAGCGGCGCCGGGTTCTTCCCCGTGTAAAACACAAGAGACATAAACTCAATCCCATGAACTTTCGGCGGGACGATCCCGCGCTCTTCTGTAGGCTGGATCTCTTCAGAGGCCCCTAAGATCACGTGCGTCGAGGGGCCATAGAAATCTAAATCAAAAAGCCCGACGTTGTGCCCCATCTCTGAGAGCACGAGGGCGAGCCCCGTGGCGACCGTGCTCTTGCCCACTCCGCCCTTGCCCGCCGCGACAGCGATTATCTTTTTTATGCTCTTCAGTCTCTCTTCAATGATCGCGACGCGCGGGTCCATCTCACTCCTCTCCCTTCAGCGAAGCGAGCCAGACCCCGCGCCCTTGGACGACTTCAAAATCGGGGCTGTGACACTGTGGACACCGAATATACGTGTGCGCGAGCTCCGGAATAAAGTGAATCGCTTCGGCGATCTCTGGGCTGAGCTGTTGAGTCTCGAAAGCCCATCTGGTCCCACACACGCGACAGCAAAATTGTGCTCGCTCGACCTCAAGGACGACCTTCGCGTCGCGCATTGGAGAATCCGCTTGAGAGAGCATCTGTTCTAGTGCGAACTCAAAAATCTCTCGCTCGATCTGCTGCAGTTCGCCAACTTTCACCGTGATTTCTGTGATGCGATGAAGCTTCTTCTCGTGTGCGACTCTCTTCACTGTGGCGACAACGGATTCGGCTAGAGCCCATTCGTGCATAGTATGCTTAGTATAGCAGATTGACAAAAGGCTGACGACCCCCTTAAGATTTTCTTGGAGGTGGTAGGTGTGCTCCAGGCATATGTGTTATTGAAGTTCCATAAAGACCCTAAAGAGGCCTTGCCAATTCAAGAGATCCTCAAGGAACTGAAGACGATCCAAGGGGTGAAAGAAGCCCACGCGCTCTTTGGCGACATTGACGGCATCGCCCTGGTCGAGGCGCAAACCCCGAAACTCTTGACAGCGATTGTGCAGCAGATCAGCAGCGTTCCCGGCATTGAGCGCACGGATACACGAATCGTCGTGCCCTAGACAGTTCAGAGTTCTAAGTTTGAGGGCTTGGGGCAAGCCAGTGGGTGATTTGCCCCTCGACCCGCTGGACGAGTTCGTGAAAGGCTTGCGCAACCGCGGAGCTGAGCTTCCCCCCAATAGTATAGGGGTCCTCGACTTCCATGGCGAAGATTTTTATCACTTTAGGGAAATCAAGTTTGAGCGCTGTGGCTGTGGCGATTAGCTCCGGCAGACCCGCATAATGGGGAGACGGAGCAAGCACAGTGCTCAAGTCTGATGGGGTCAGTTCGTAAATCGTCCCTGGGGGACTCTGTCCCGTCTTCACGGCATCAATGATGATCGCGCGCTCGTACCCAAGAAAGAGATCGAGCAGGGCCATCCCCGACAGCGCGCTCTCGACGACGTCGGCTTTGTCTTTGAGTCGCTCTCGAAGCGCTCGCGCTGCGAGAATCCCAACGGCGTCATCGCTGAGCAGTTCGTTGCCCAGGCCGAGAATCAGCGTCTTCACAGAGCTTTTCACTTATGGGATTTCAGTTGCTCCGTCAGATAATTCTCAATCCCGATCTGTTTGATCTGATCAAGCTGCGCTTCGAGCCAGTCGACATGAGCTTCTTCGTCAGCTAAGATGGACTCTAAGAGCGCGCGCGTCCCGTTGTCCCCCACTTCGACAGCGAGCGCAATGCCCTCATTATACGCCTCCACGGCCATATGTTCGGCAGCAAGATCGCTCTCAAACTGTGCTTTTACGTCTGCAGCGATCTTGATCTCGTTGAGCTTGCTGACGATGGGTGTCCCTTCAAGAAAGAGAATGCGCTCGATCAGCTTCTCGGCGTGCTTCATCTCAGTGACCGCGCGCTTCTCGATCGCTTCATGAAGGCGTTCGTATCCCCAGTTAGCGCACATCTCCGAGTGTACTATATACTGATTGATCGCGGTCAGCTCGTCCGC